>JBEKED010000208.1:0-7301 GCA_050014035.1 Terriglobales bacterium | reverse complement strand
GGGTGATTCAGAACCTCGACTGAATGCGGTCGACGCGAACAGTCTGGCGTTTAAAATTTGAATTATTTGGCTCCCGTTGCTGGTTGGGGGGAATACTTGCAACGCGAAGGGGGATGTCGAAAGATAGCGTAGACCGTATAGAAATGCAATGATTAATTACTGACTTATCGTCATGCCAAGCGGGAGAAGAAACTACCTAATGTCCGCAAACTCTTTCATCTTGACCTGAATCTTTAACAAGTGTAGGCGCAGCAACGAGCACGGGGTTTGAGCAGTGAACTTCCGCGAGCCACGAGCGGGTGCTTAGCGTGCGTTTGCCAGTTGGGTCAACTTGGCGATCTCGCTCTTGATAACCTTCCCAGTCGGCGTCAACGGCAGGGAAGGCACAATCACAATTTGAGATGGTCTCTTGTACGAGGCTAAGTATTGCGCCGCGTGGCGCGCCAGCTCGGCTTCTGAAGTGGTCGCTGAGGGCGCGAGCTGCACATACGCAACTACTTCCTCACCGCCCTGGGCTCCATCAACGGTGCGCCCGATCACCGCGGAGCGCGCGACCGCAGGATGCGCATTGAGCACGGCCTCGACCTCCATTGGATAGACATTCTCGCCGAAGCGAATGATCAGTTCCCCGGTCCGGCCAACGATAAAGAGATGTCCATTTTCCAGGCGAGCCAGGTCTCGGGTGTTGAACCATCCTTCTGGGTTGATAGCGGCAGCAGTTTGCTCCGGAGCGCGATAGTAGCCCTTCATGACATTCGGACCGCGCACCCACAATTCGCCAATCTCTTCGTCGCTCACCGGCGTTTGATCGGATCCGACCAGACAAACTTCTACTCCAGGAAGGATTCTTCCGGCAGATGTATCGGAGCGGCATTCTCCGAGCGCCGCTTGCGAAACGTTGGGAGAACATTCGGTCACGCCGTATCCGTTGTGGAGGGCTATGCCAAACAGCCTCTCCGCCTCCGCTTTGACTGCCTTCTGAAGTGGCGCGCCGGATGATGAAATGATGCGAAGGTGTGGAAACTTGAGCGTCCGCAGTCCCTTCAATTTTGCGTAGTCGGCGAGAAGAGCGAACATCGAGGGAGCGCCCAGAACCACCGTCAGACGTTCTTTCTCGATGGTGGCGAGAGCCGCGACCGGATCGAAACGCGATGCCAGATACAGGGTCGCGCCGCTCAGCAGCGAGCCTAGCAGAACGACGGAGAGTCCTACCGCGTGCGACATTGGCAAGACGCCATAGAGGCGGTCCTGGGGAGTCAGAGAACGAATTCTTGCGGACACCGCGGCGACAAATAGCAAATTCCGGTGGGTCAACATGACACCCTTCGGAAGCCCGGTTGTTCCCGAGGTATAAATCAGTGCGCCGATGCGCTGGGACGGGTCGGCGTCGACCGGTTCCGGCTCGACGGCTTCCTCGTCACTATGGTTGAGCGCTCCTATAGCGACGGGGCCTACAGGTGTCGCTTCTTGAACCGTGGCACCGTGCCGCCTGGCGTGTTCTCGCGCTTGCACGGACACGCTCGTAGTATAGAAAATCCGCCGGGCGCTGCAGTGCTCGCGAATCTCATCGACTTCGCGCGCCGCTAAGCGCGCATTCACCAATATCGGCCAAGCATCAAGACTGGCCAGGGCAAAAACAAGGGCAACAAATGCCCGGCAGTTTTCGCACACGATCATGACCCGATCACCGGGGCGCACACCGAGGTCGAGAAGCCAGCGGTGGGTATCGGCTAGAACGGTGGCGAGTTGGCGGTAGGTCCAGATGCCCGAGGATTCCACCAAGGCGGGATGATCAGGCAAACGGTCGGCCCAGGGCGCAAAAACGTCGCAAATGCGCGCGGGAAGCTTGTTCAAAAGCTCGGCGACGTTGTCGGGCGTTATCTCTTGCATGACGGAGGTGTGAACGCTGCGGGCAGGATGGGAAATTGCAGCGAAAACTTCACATAATTACGGGAAGACTTTTGAGGCCTCTGAAGCCAAACGTAGGAGCCCACTCTGGTCGGGGACCTGTGGGCTTCATCTCCGGAAAGCGTTGCACGAGATTTTGAAGTGCAACCTGTCCTTCCAAGCGGGCGAGTTGAGCTCCGATGCAAAAATGCAGACCCGCACTGAACGCGAGGTGCTGGTTGTTGAGCCTCTCGAGATCTAAACGGTTCGGTTCCTTGAATTGCCTTGGATCTCGGTTCGCTGCGCCAAGCATGCATAAGACTGTCCAGCCCTTGCGTATGGGTTGGCCGCAGACTTCGATATCTTCTTTCAGGACGCGCGCCGTGAATTGGACGGGACTCTCATAACGCAACAACTCTTCCACGGCGGAGCGAATCATCTCCGGCTTTTCTCGCAGGCCCTCTTTCTGCTGCGGATGTTGCAGGAGAGTGTACATACCGTTGCCAATCAGATTGCGAGTGGTCTCGTGTCCGGCGAAAAGGAGCGCGATACACTGCGCGTAGAGCTCTTCTTCGGTCAGCACTTCTCCTTCTTCCTCAATATCGATCAAGAGGCTGATCAGGTCGCTGCCTTTATTGCGCCTGCGTTCGGCCACGGTTTTACGGAAGAATTCCGTGAGCGCAATGAGCGCCTCTTGCGCGGCACGCGCCTCTTCCACAGTGCGATTCGGATTGCCTCGAAAAACTGCGATGGCCCGCGACCAATCGACGAATGTGTCGCGGAGGTTCTGCGGTATTCCAAGCATTTCTAAAATGATGCGCACCGGCATGGGATTGGCAAACTCGCGCATGAGGTCGATTTCCGCGCCATGCTGCAGCGACCGGAGCATCTGGTCGACGATAGCCTCGACTTGCGGACGCAGGTTTTCCACCGCAGCGGCGGAGAAGCCCTTGTTAAGAAGTTTGCGGAGCCGGGTGTGCTCCGGCGGGTCCATGAAAATCAGCCACAAGCTGAGCATGCGGGCTAGTTCACTGAACTCGGACTGACGGCTGAGAGGCAAAGACAACAACATCTGCTGCGCGCGTTTTGCGGAGAGCCTTGGATCTTTCGCGATCGAGGAGCACTCAGCATGGCTGACAATCGACCAAACTGGCCAGCCGCTGCCGACATCCAGGTAATGCAACGGACCCTCGTCGTGCAAGCGAGCGTAGGCAGGATATGGATCCTGCAGAATTTCGTCGCCGAAAACAACTTTTTTTCCCGCCGCGATGGGCAACATTATCTCCTTCAAATCACAGGCCAATCAAAATCACGATCCTACTGGTAGTCGCTGCCAGATCAATTCGACAGTTTGCAATTTTCCGTTGATGCGCGTCGGTGGTGTGAGCAATGCGATTTGATCACCCTCGAACTTGACACTGCGAACCAGATCCCTGTGTACGTAGTTTTGAATCGATGAGATTTCGACGTGATGGATCACCTTGTCGCGGTCGAGCGTGTATCGTCCGGCGTAGGCGAGAAATGTCTTAAACGCCTCGGCCTGTTCTTCGGCGGTGCCGCCGCCGATCGAGAGTGACTTACGGCCGTCGTAGCTGATAAAAGCGTTGACCCTGCCGTCTCCGTAGGTAAGAAAACCGACAGGATGGGGACCGTAGGGAGTTTCATTTCGCTCTCCAGTCGAGGTTGTGCTCGAGGCAGAAACCAGTCTCCACACGCCGACAAGGGGATCAATCATTTTTCAATTTTATGTCCGCGTGCGGCGTCTGTCTCTTCGAGGACTGGGGCGTGTCTCGACATAACCGGTTGACTGGAGTTGCAGGCAAAGCCTACACTCTGCGATTCCGACTTGAAAGGCTTCTTCGTGAAGGAAACCATGACAAAGGAATTGGAAGGCAAGGTTGGGCTGGTAACGGGCGGGACGTCAGGGATCGGTCGTGAAACCGCCATACTCTTCGCCAAGGCGGGAGCCAAGGTGGTGGTTGCCGGCCGTCGCGAAGTGGAAGGCGAGGAAACCGTGGAATTGGTTCGCGCGGCCGGTGGCGATGGTTTGTTCGTGAAGACCGATGTCTCGAAAGCTTCCGAAGTTGAAATGCTGGTCCGTAAGACGGTAGAGAAATATGGCCGCCTGGACGTTGCTTTCAACAACGCCGGGATCGAGGGAGTTTGGGTTCCGATCGCATTACAATCGGAGAACGACTGGGATCGGACGATCGCCATTAACCTCAAGGGCGTGTGGCTATGCCTGAAGTACGAGATTCGGCAGATGTTGAAGCAGGGCGGCGGAGCCATCGTAAACATGGCCTCGATTGCGGGGCTGGCCGGTACGGCCGGAGCGGCAGCTTATGTTGCGAGCAAACATGGGGTGCTGGGCCTGACCAAGACTGCCGCGCTCGAAAACGCTAAGAGCAAGATTCGGATCAATGCTGTGTGCCCTGCGGCGATCGAAACGTCGATGGCGGAGCGGCTTTTCGGCGATCCGCAGGTTCATAAGTTCGTTCTCGGTTGCCATCCAATCGGCCGCTTTGGGAGGCCGGCGGAAGTCGCGGAAGCGGTGCTCTGGATGTGCTCGGATCGCGCTTCGTTCATGACTGGCCAGTCCCTGGTGCTGGACGGGGGCTTTCTGGCGGGACCTAATTCTCCTAGCTAGCCGACTAATGTCGGAAGGCGGCGTCACTTCGCGGGCGGGTTCGTGGGTTAGTTTGAACGACCCGTTCCCCAGCGGCTAAACAGTTTGCTGGAAAACTCGGTTGCTCGCCGCGTCGCTCCCTCAGCGGCTAAAGCCGGCAATGAAAATAAGTCGTTTATGCAGCGGTAAACCGCTGCGCCACCCAAAAGCAAGACTTAAGAGCGAGTTTTTCAGCAAACTGTAAAGCCGCAGCGATTTTGCGGTAGTTGCGGTGCGACTGAAGCCGCACCCTTTTCAAAACAAAAGCAGAAAGGTCAGTTTTTCAGCGGCAATTACGGCACGGCTAAAGCCGCGCCCTTTCAAAACGAAATCGACAACTTGAGTTTTTCAGCAAACCGGAAAGCCGTGTCCTTTCAAAACAAATTCAAACTGACCCACCACGCTCGGGCGGCGTTGGTGAAGCGCTGGGCGAGGTTCCGCTGCCAACCGCGTGTGCCGCGGTTCGGCCTCGGTTCGTCTCGGCGGCAATCTTTTCGTCGGCCATCTTTGCCAGGTCGGCTTTCGCAATTTTCCCGCTCGGGGTCATGGGCATGGTGGAGATGAACAAGATGTGGGACGGGCGCTTGTACGGGGCAAGACGTTCCGCGAGGTACGCGGCTAACTCAATTTCGGTTAGACGCGAACCAGACGACGGTTGAACGAAGGCCACAATCTCCTCGTCTTGGTCAGTCGATCTGCCGATCACAGCGGACTGAGCCACTGCAGGATGGGCATTCAGAACGGCCTCAACTTCAGCCGGGTAGACGTTGAAACCGAATCGAATAATGAGATCTTTGGTGCGCCCGACGATAAAAAGGTTTCCATCTTCGAAGCGAGCGAGATCACGGGTGTTGAACCATCCCTCGGCGTCGATGGCGGCGGCAGTTTCCTCGGGGGCGCGATAGTAGCCTTTCATGATGTTGGGTCCACGCACCCGCAATTCGCCGACTTCACCGGCGGGCACAGGCCGACCATCGCCGCCAACCAATTTGGCTTCTACTCCGGGAAACATGGGTCCGACAGAATTATCGGTGCGCGGCGGAACATCGGGCCTCACCTGCGCGATATTCGGAGAACACTCGGTTATGCCGTAGCCATGATGAAGGGGAAGGCCAAACAGGGTTTCGACCGACGATTTGATCGCAGGGGGCAGTGGGGCTCCGGAACAAGAAATGATGCGCAGCGAGGGAAGCTTCAAAGACTGCAAGTTCCGAATTTTCGCGTATTGGAGAAATTGGGAATACATCGAGGGGACGCCCAACATGACTGTGATTCCCTGCCGCTCGAGGGTTACACGGGCCGCGATCGGATCGAAGCGCGGCTCAAGATAAATCGTCGCTCCGCTGAGCAGCGTTCCCAGCAAAACGATCGATAGCCCGACAATGTGAGACAAGGGCAAACTTCCGTAAAGACAGTCTTCGGGACTCAGGGACCGGATCTTTGCCGCTCCGCGGGCTGAGAAAAGCAGATTGTTGTGCGTCAACATGACGCCTTTGGGAAGCCCGGTTGTGCCCGAGGTATAGATCAAGGCGGCAACGCGGCTCCCAATATCGGAGTCGAGCGGCTCGGGTAGCACATCCTGGTTGAGAGGCCCCAGGCCGATCTGCCCAAGACCGCCAACTTTTTCGACCAACGCTCCATGTCGCTGGGCGTGCTCGGCGGCATGCACCGACACGCTCGTGGTGTAGACAATGCGGCGCGCTCCACAATGATCGCGGACGGCATCAATTTCGCGCGCCGACAAATGCGCGTTCACCGGCACGGGCCAAGCGTCCAGGCTGCCGACTGCCAGTAAAACAGCGGCGAATTCACGGCAGTTTTCGCCGATGATCATGACTCGATCGCCAGGGCGCACTCCGGAACCACGGAGCCATTCCGCCGTCTGCGAGATGATTCTCTGCAACTCGCGGTAGGTGCAGGTGCCGTTGGGATCGACAACGGCGGGGTGGTCGGGTAAACGGTCCGTCCAGGGCTTGACGACATCGCAGATGCGCAGGGGCGCCGCAACGCGTGCTGAACTCCGGGGGGGATGCGGTTGGCTCACGGATCGCCTATCGTTTGCTATTAAGCGTGCTGTTAAGCTTGCCATTAAGCTTTTTTTCAATGAGAGCGGCGGTATTCTTGACGGAGGAAAAGTTATGGGTCGTCACTTCTTCGTCATCGACTACGATGGCAAAGCGCTCTTGCACGAACACGATTAGTTCAACCACTCCCTGGGAGTCAATTACATTGCCGAGTAACGGGACATCGTCATTGAGCGCTTCGGTGCGGCCAAAGAGGAACCTCTCGGTGAGAAAGTTCCGAACTTCCTGTTCGATTTCTGTGGTTTCCATTTGCATACATCTCCCCTGATTTTCGCAACCGTTGACCGCCTATGACAGCAGCGGTTTCAGTTGCGGATTCCCTCAAATGAGCTTCGCTATCACGCTCTGTTCGGCTGGCGTTTTATGCGCAATTTCAGTCCATCGACAAAGTCCTGGTAAGAGTTTTCCGGCGTTAGCGGGACCGTTGCGACACCCAAAGCTTCGGCCGGAGGTGGGCCCCAAAAGGTGTGCGCCGGGACATTGCGGCTCACCACGGTGCCAGCTCTGATCACTGCCCCTTGACCGATACGCACATTCGGCAGAATGACGCAATGTGGGCCAACAAAGACGTCATTCTCAATGACAACTTTTCCGTTGCTCGTCGCCCTTCTGGGCCCGGAGTAAAAATGGGAGATGATCGACGTCCGGAGGCTGATCGTGCAGTT
>JBEKED010000207.1:0-9556 GCA_050014035.1 Terriglobales bacterium | reverse complement strand
GTCGATATCCGGTCTCTGCTGGAGCGTTCGCTGGGATCGCCAGAATTCTTTTCCATCGCGCAATCGCGAGCCGGATTCATGGACCTCGCGCGGGAAGAAGGTATCCGGGTTCCGCAGACCGCGGTCATGAAGACACACGAAGATATCAGCGACTGGATCGTGCGTATCGGTCTCCCCAGCGTCTTGAAGGCCGATGGTACATCGGGGGGAGATGGCGTGCGCGTGGTCCGCACCGCCGCCGAGGCGCAGCGTGCCTTTCGGAAGCTGCAAGCGCCTCCGCTCGCTGCACGCGCCCTCAAACGCGCCTTGGTAAACCAGGATAGGACTCTCCTTTGGCCCTTGTTGCTGCGTCATCGTCCGACGGTAATTGCGCAGGCTTTCGTGCCCGGACATGAAGCAACCAGCACCATCGCCTGCTGGAAGGGTACGGTACTGGCCAGCCTCCATTTTGAAGTGCTGCGCAAGTGCAGCGCCGCCGGGCCCGCGACCGTGGTTCGGTTGATTGAAAATGCTGAAATGTCAACCGCAATCGAAAAGATAGTCCGCCGAATGGGCCTTTCGGGCATTTGTGGATTCGATTTCATGTTGCAAGCCGGTACCGGAAACCCTTACCTCATCGAAATGAATCCCAGAGCCACTCAGGTTGGACACATCACGCTTGGGGCTGGGCGCGACCTTCCGGCGGCCTTATACTCCGCAGTCACTGGGCACCCGAGTCGTCTCACTCCGGCCCTTACCGAGAACGACACCATCGCGCTTTTTCCACACGAATGGGCGAGAGATGCCGAAAGTGAATTCCTGCGAACCGCTTATCACGATGTTCCCCGGGACACGCCCGAGTTAGTTCATGCCTGCATCCGTCGCGGCCGAAAGCAGAGGGCATGGTATTCGCGTGATGATGCAAATCGCGCGGTAGCTGCGCCGTCTCCCGCTTTGAAGACTGTCACCGAGAGCAGCGCCGCAATAAAGGTTGCCGCGAGATGAACAAGCCACTCCAGGTAATGAAATTCGGCGGAACATCGGTGGGCGATGCGTTCTGCATTGAGCGGGTCGCCGGAATTATCCGCCAAGCAGCGCGCGAATCGAGCGTTGCAGTTGTGGTCTCCGCGATGAGTGGGGTCACCAATCGGCTCATCGAGGCCGCGAACCAGTCCAAAACTCAAAACGAAAGCGCGGTTGCCGAAATCTTCGCTCTACTGCGGAAGCAGCACGACGAGGCCGCCACGGCCTTGCTCCATTCCTCCGTTCAGCGAAAGCGCCTGCAGAGCAAGCTGCACGACCTCTTCGCCGAAGGTGAGCGTCTGTGCCAGGGCACCATCCTCTTGCGCGAATTGACGCCGCGTACTCTGGACGCAATTTCTGGCCTCGGCGAACGCCTGTGCGCCCCGCTGGTCGCGGCTGCGCTCGCAGAAATCGGAGTTCTGAGTGAAGCGCTGGATGCGACCGAACTGGTCGTGACCGATTCCTATCACGGCGGAGCCGAGCCCTGGATCGATCTGACCCGCGTGCGCTGCCACGCCCGACTGACTCCGCTTCTAAAAAAGGGAATCGTGCCGGTGGTGACCGGTTTCATCGGCGCCAGCGAAGAAAAAGTCCTGACTACGCTCGGCCGCGGCGGTTCCGATTATTCCGCAACCATACTGGGAGCCGCCATCGACGCCGACGAAGTGATTATTTGGAGCGATGTGCAAGGCCTGCTGACCGCCGATCCCAGGCTCGTGGCCGAGGCGTGCACGATTGCCGAAATCTCCTATCGCGAGGCGGCCGAACTCGCCTATTTCGGAGCGAAGGTTCTGCATCCGAAGACGCTTCGCCCGGTCATGCAAAGCGGTACTCCGATTTGGATCAAGAACACATTTGCTCCCGACGAGCCCGGAACAAAAATTACGCCTGCGGGTCCGCAAGACCGCGACGGAGTCAAGGCTCTCACGGCGATTCGCGATGCCGCCCTGATTACAATCGGCGGGTCCGCGACGCACGGCGTTCCCGATGCCTTGGCGCGCACGGTCGCGACGCTGGCCGCGGTTCGAGCGGATGTGCTGTTGATTTCGCAATCTTCCTCGCACAACGACATTTGCCTGGTGGTGGCAGCGCCAATTGCGAAGCGCGCGGTGGAAGCCCTGCGGCACGAATTCTCGCCCGACCTGCTGCACGAAAAAGTAGAGCACGCGGTTTTCGACTCCGCGGTTTCCGTGATCACTCTGGTCGGCCGCAACCTTCGAGCCGCGTCCGGAATGGTAGCTCGTACCTTCGCGGCGCTCGGGCAAGAAGATGTAAACATCATGGCAACCGTGCAAGGCTCCTCCGATTGCAGTATGTCGTTTGTGGTGCCGCAACCGGACATGAAGATCGTGCTCACCAGTCTCCATCGCGAACTGGAACTGGGCAGCCCGCGGTCGACCGGTTGCGTGGCGGCCAGCCCTGCAGACGCGGCCGACGCCAGCCCGACGGCGATCTGGAAGTGCGAACCCGAGCAAGCGACTGCCGATTAAGGCGCAATTCTCTATGGACAATTATGTATGCATTGCACCGGACGTGAAGCTTGGCCAGGGTGTCAAGCTTTCCAAATTCATCAACCTTTATGGATGCGAAATTGGCGATGAAACGAAAATCGGGGCCTTCGTCGAGATCCAGAAAAATGCGACAGTCGGCAAACGCTGCAAAATCTCGAGCCACACTTTTATCTGTGAAGGCGTGAGCATCGAAGACAACGTTTTCATCGGACATGGCGTGATGTTCATCAACGACCTGTATCCGCGCGCGACGACCGCCGCCGGGGGATTGCAGACCGAAGCCGACTGGCGCGTGGAACGCACGGTGGTGAAAAAAGGAGCGTCGATTGGCTCTGGCGCGACTATCCTCGCCAATACCTGTATCGGAGAGAACGCCATTGTCGGAGCGGGCGCCGTGGTCACCAGGGATGTTCCGGCCAACACGATTGTGGCCGGCAATCCCGCCAGAATTCTTCGTCAAATTGAAACGGAGGTAGCGCAGTGAGTCATTCGCAAAATCATTCTTCACAAAATATTCCTTTTCTTGATCTGGTCACGCCGCACCTCGAACTCGAGCCGGAGTTGACCGCCGTTTTTCAGCAGGTAATCCGCAGCGCCGGCTTCATCGGTGGTCCGATGGTAGAGAATTTCGAAAAAGAGTTTGCCGCATTCTGTCACACCGAGCGCGCGGTCGCAGTCAACAGCGGTACGGACGCGCTGCGTTTCGCGCTGATGGCCGCCGGCGTGAAGTCGGGAGACGTGGTGCTCACGGTTCCGCACACCTTTATCGCGACGACCGAAGCGATTTCACAGGCGGGAGCGCTGCCCGAATTCGTCGACATCGACGAGCAAACCTACAACATGGATCCGGAAAAACTGCGTGATTATCTGGACGCGCACTGCACGCTTGCAGAGGAAGGCAAGCTCATCAGCAAGCGCAGCGGGCGTCCGGTAACGGCGATTGTCCCAGTCCATCTCTACGGCCAGATGGCTGACATGGACGCGATTCTCGAACTGGCGAAGCAATATCACCTGGTGGTGGTGGAGGACGCGTGCCAGGCGCACGGGGCGGAATATTTCTCGCGTAAACAGAATCGCTGGTTTCGCGCCGGATCCATGGGCCGCGCGGCCGCCTTCAGCTTTTATCCTGGAAAAAATTTAGGCGCGTGTGGCGAAGGCGGGGCCATCACAACCAATGACGCCCAACTCGCCGATACCTGCAAAATGATCCGCGATCATGGCCAGGCAAAAAAGTATTACCACGATATCGAGGGATACAACGGCCGTCTCGATTCGCTTCAGACCGGAATCCTGAGCGTGAAATTGAAGCACCTGGCCGGGTGGAACGCGAGGCGGCGGGAGAGAGCGGCGCAGTACAACCGCTTGTTCGCGGCTTCCGAAACCGGAGTGCAGACGCCTTACGAACCATCCTGGTCGCGCGCCGTCTATCATTTATATGTCGTTCGCACCGACGATCGCGAAGGCTTGATGGCGCATCTGGGGAAGTCGGGCATCGGTACGGGTATCCACTATCCCATTCCGCTGCACCGCCAGCGCGCCTACGAAGTTCTCGGCTACAAGGCCGGAGACTTCCCAGCCTGTGAAAAAATCGCCGCTGAAATCGTGTCATTGCCGATGTTCCCGAACTTGACTCAGGAGCAACAGGGGCGCGTCGTTCACGAAATCGTGTCATTCAACACAGAGTTCGCTGGCAAGCGCGCTGAGGCCGATGTGACTGCATTGGCAGCCGCGGACCAGACGGCATAGGCCGCTCTCCATTTCAGTTTCTCGAAAATCCCCGAACAAATTCCAGAACAAGGATCAATGAAGATGAAGCTCTCAGTGATTGGCGCAGGTTATGTGGGTCTCACAACGGCAGCTTGCCTGGCGCAAGTCGGTCACGATGTTTTCTGCGCCGAAAGTGACGCGGAAAAACTGGCGAAGCTCCAGAACGGCGTGATGCCGCTTTTTGAGCCGCATCTCGAGGCGGTGATCGAGAACGTCAGAAACCTTGGCCGCTTGCGTTTCGGGTCGACCGAAGAGGCCATCGCCTGGGGAGACGCAATCTTCATTTGTGTCGGAACGCCGCCTCTGCCCAACGGCGACGCCGACTTATCCGCCATCGAAGGAGTCGCGCGGGCGATTGCCAAGCGCGCGACTGGGTATCGGTTGGTCATCGAGAAGAGCACGGTGCCGGTTCAGACCGGTGCGCAGTTGCGCAAGCACTTGTCGGTGCACAGCACGAACGGGTTGAAGTACGATGTCGCGTCGAATCCGGAATTTCTGCGTGAAGGAACCTCGGTCGAGGACTTCCTGCATCCTGACCGCATCGTCATCGGAGCCGACTCGGCGCGTGCCGCAGAGCTTCTGCGTGAGATCTATGCGCCCATCGTCAAGCAGAAATTCGCTTGTCCCATCCATTCGGATTGCCCGCAGCGCGACCAACCCGTCTTTCTCGCGACCGACACGAATTCGGCAGAGCTGATCAAGCACGCCTCCAATTCGTTTCTGGCGATGAAGATTTCGTTCATCAATATGGTTGCGAATCTCTGTGAAATGGTGGGAGCCGATGTAACCGAGGTTGCTCACGGCATGGGCCTCGATCCGCGAATCGGGCCGGCCTTCCTCAATCCCGGAATTGGTTTTGGGGGCTTCTGCTTTCCGAAGGATGTGCAGGCCTTCATCCGAATCGCCGAGAAGTCCGGCTGTGATTTCTCCCTGCTCAAGGAAGTGGAGAAGATTAACCAGGGCCGTGTCGAGCGCTTCGTCGAACAAGTGCGCAACGAACTGTGGGTTCTGCGAGGCAAGAAGATCGCGGTGTGGGGTCTGGCGTTCAAGCCCAATACCGACGACATTCGTTTCGCGCCGGCGCTTTCCATCATTCGCCGTCTAGTCGCGGAGGGAGCGCAGGTGCAGGCCTACGATCCCGAGGCCATGGAAAAAGCTGCCAAAGAAATTCCAGAAGTAACCTACTGCAACGATGCCTACGAAGCCGCCCAGGGCGCCGATGCCGTTCTGCTGCTTACCGAGTGGGACGAGTTCAAGAACGTCGATTGGAGCCGCCTCGCCGCGCTGGTCGAGAGGCCGCTGATCATCGATGGGCGCAACGCTCTGTCGCGCGAAGACCTCGCATCTCATGGGTTCCACTACATAGGCATCGGTGGAGTTTCAGCCGCGCCGCAAACGGTGCAGGCGCTCGCCCACTAGCGCGGCATTTCTTAAAAGGTCTATGGCGCTTCTTCAACAATCCCCGGTGCTTCCCAGCCCGAGCGTTTCCACGCTTCCAAGGTACGTCCTAATCACGCCGGCGCGGAATGAAGCGCAGTACATCGAATTGACGCTGCAATCGATGGCCTTACAGACTTACCGGCCATTGAAATGGGTGATTGTCAGCGACGGGTCGACCGACGGCACCGACGATCTTGTCCGCAAGTATGCGGCGGACTATCCGTGGATCGAGTTGCTACGCATGCCGGAGCGCACGGAGCGCCACTTTGCGGGAAAGGTTCATGCTTTCAACGCCGGGTACGCCAGGGCGAAAGACTTGAACCCGGAGGTGATCGGCAATCTTGATGCCGACGTTTCCCTCGAGCCCGAGCATTTTCAGTACCTCTTGACCAAGTTTGCCGAGAACCCAGACCTGGGCGTCGCGGGATCGCCTTTCAAAGAAGGTTCGTTGCAATACGACTACCGCTTTTCCAATGTCGAAAATGTTTGGGGAGGGTGTCAACTTTTTCGTCGAGAATGCTATGAGGCGATCGGGGGATACACGCCCGTGAAAGGCGGCGGCATCGATCATATCGCGGTGGTTTCCGCAAGAATGAAAGGTTGGACGACCAGGACTTTCACCGACAAGGTCTGCATTCACCATCGCACCATGAATACCGCCCAGCAAGGCGCGCTGAAAGCCAAGTTTCGATTGGGAGCCAAAGATTACTCGTTTGGGAACCATCCGTTATGGCAGCTCTTTCGAACGTTGTATCAGACGACCAACCAGCCCTTTGTAGTCGGCGGCTTGGCATTGGGAGCGGGCTATTTTTGGTCAATGCTGCGGCGGGTAGAGGTTTCGGTATCGGACGATCTCGTCGCATTTACGCGGCGCGAACAGCTGAAACGCTTGAAGAAGTTTGTCACGCGATCTTAAAAGAAAGCGGATAGCAGACATACGCAAGAATTTTGGACGGAGACTAGAACATGTATATCGTGGATCGGACGGCAAGGTTTGTTCGCGGGTTTTTGTTGAGCTACGGCCCGTCGACGATTAAAAAGCGTTTCTGGGATAAGGAATACTCCGAAGAGAAATGGGCCTTTGCCTATAACACAGTTGGAGACTGCGTCTATCCACATTTGGAGAGGTATTCCGCGAACGGAACTATCCTGGATATCGGCTGCGGCTCCGGAAACACTGCCACGGAGATGGCCGAGACTTCTTATCGCAGTTATCTCGGCGTGGACATCTCGGAGGCGGCGCTCGCGAAGGCGAGAAAGCGAAGCGCGGACTGCGGTCGACAGAACAAGAACAGCTTCGAATGTGGCGACTTTCTTACCTATGTTCCGACCGGTCAGTACGACGTAATTCTCTTCCGTGAGTCCATGTACCACGTTCCCCTGGGTAAAGTGAAAGAGATTTTAGACCGCTATTCGGTTTACTTGAAAGAGGGCCCGGATGGCAAAGATAAGCAGAGACCGGCAGCCATGCTCCGGATCATGGAAGCGGAATTTGAGGTGCTTGAGAAAGCCCGTTATGACGTTCCGGGGCGGCCCACGGTGATGGTTTTTCGGCCTAAGGCGCGGCTGAAGATCTGAACTGGCCCAGCGCGCAAATAGAACAGGAATATTCAGGAAAATGCAAGCTAATCGGAAGAACATTGAAATTGCGGTTAAGGGCAAGTGGCTCACGGTGCCCGCCTTGGAAATTGGCGGCAAAGACATCATTGTGCGAGGGAAGTGGATTCGAATCGCGCGCGTCGAAGCGGAGGAGTGGTTGGAATCGGAGCTCGAGAATCCGCAGCAATGCGTGCAGGTTTTGAAGCAGCAGCGGTCTGCTGATCTGCGGGCAGATATCTTGAGCTTTACGCAAAAGCTTCCGGCCATACGCCCAAAGTACGAATATCCTATGGAGTGGGATAGCGTTGCCGCGGTGCGCCTCACGACTTTTCAGGAGTGGTGGGAGGGGCTGCCCCAGGAAACGCGCAAGAACGTCCGCCGGGCGCAAAAGCGAGGAGTGACGGTTCACGTCAAGAGTGTGGACGAGGACCTGATTCGCGATCTTCAGATACTGAATAACGATTCTCCGGTCCGGCAAGGAAAGTCGTTCACCCACTACGGAAAGACTCTCGACCAAGTTAAGAAGGACCAAGAGGCATTCCTTGACCGGAGTGACTACATCTGCGCCTATCACGAGAAGGAGTTGATCGGCGTTGTGAAACTAATCTACCGGGGAGATGTAGCTTCCATCTTGACGTTTCTGCCTAAAGCAAGTCATCATGACAAGAGACCGGCCAATGCCATCATGGCAAAAGCTGTGGAAGTATGCGTGGAAAAGAAGATTCAGTACTTGATTTTTGGAAAGTTCAATTATGGAAACAAGCGCCATACTCCTCTGCGGGAATTCAAGATTAGAAATGGGTTTGAGGAAATATTGGTACCGCGCTACTACGTGCCCTTGACCGCGAAAGGTACGATCAGCGTACGGTTGAAGTTCCATCGCGGTCTTCTCGGACTTCTTCCCCACAGCGTAATCACTTTTCTCGTGAATATGCGCTCCAAGCTGTATGCGTTTAAACATGAGCCGGTGTAGCTCAATGCCAGAGCGGCCGTTTCGTAAGCGGCAGATGGGGCGTTCAATTCCTCCCGCCGGCTCCAAATCTCCAAGCCGTAAGTGACTCCCGCTGAGCGGGTCATGTTCGCCACACTATTCCTACCTGAGTTGCGCTAGTTCCTTATGCCTGGAATTTTTGGCCTGATTACCAAGATGCCGCGTGCCTGGGCCGAGCCGCAGCTTTTGCGGATGCTCAAGGTGCTCCGCCATGAGTCTTTTTACGAGGCGGGAACCTGGATCGATCAGCAGACCGGCGTTTACGTAGGATGGACGGCGCGCGAGAACTCCTTCTCGTCTGGCATGCCGCTCAGAAATGAGCAGGGACAAATCGTCCTTGTCTTTGCTGGCGAGGAGTACTCCGATCCCGCCAACATTCGTCATCTGCGCGAACGTGGCCACGAATTCCCAGCCGACGGACCGTCGTATCTGGTGCACCTCTACGAAGCCGACCCTTCGTTCCCAAAATGCCTCAATGGACGATTCCAGGGGTTGCTTGCCGACTCGGCTCGCGCGACCACGATGCTGTTCAATGACCGCTTCGGCATGCACCGTATTTACTACCACGAATCGAAAGAGGCATTTTATTTCGCGGTCGAGGCCAAGGCGATTTTAGAAGTTCGCCCCGAACTGCGGCGCGCCGATCCGCGCGCATTAGGCGAATATGTTTCGTGTGGTTGCGTGCTGGAAAACCGAACCCTCTTCGAGGGCATCAGCCTTCTACCTCCCGGATCGGCTTGGACTTTTCGCGCGGGCACGGTCGAGAACAAAAACACTTACTTTCGGCCGCAAGAATGGGAACAGCAGGAATCTCTCGACCCGGAAAGCTACCATCAGAATCTCCGGGACGTCTTTTCGCGAAACCTGCCCCGCTACCTGAATGGCAAAGAGCGGATTGGCGTGTCTCTCACTGGCGGCCTGGATACTCGCGCAGTGATGGCCTGGCAAAGATTTTCCCCCGGATCGCTTCCTTGCTACACCTACGGAGAAGCTGGCCGGGAGTGTCAAGACGTTGTCGTGGCGCGGCGGATCGCGCGCGAGTGTCAGCAGTCGCACCAGGTAATCGCCATCGGAGACGATTTCATGGCGCGCTTTCCCCACTATGCCGAGCGCAGTATGTTCCTGACCGATGCCTGCGTGGACGTGACCCGCGCTCCCGATTTGTACTTCAGCGAGCGCGCCCGCGAGATTGCTCCAGTGCGAATCACGGGACTTTACGGGGATGAGATGCTCCGGCCGCACAGAC
>JBEKED010000206.1:0-7320 GCA_050014035.1 Terriglobales bacterium | reverse complement strand
AGGCGGGAAGGGCGTCTAGATACTTTCCCAGCGTTGTTGTAGTTGCCGCTGTATTTGAGGGCATCTGGTGTGCTAGTCAGAACTTTTTTTCTGGGTCGATTCTGGGTGAAAAAGGTGTTACCTGCAAATTTCCAGTTTTGACTATAGTTACTAGTTAGTATCGGATGGGGTTCTCCGTCGATCCTGTGAAATCATCGAGTTACAACCAATTTGGCGCTAGATCTGTGATTCTAAATGGTTTAACTGTAACACATTGAAAAAAAACAACTTGACTATGGCCCTAGCCATGTTGTCCTTTAGGATCAATGGCTTACAGCTTGCCAAACCGGCAAGATATAGATTTCAAAGAGCTTATCTTCAACGGCGTCTACAGCGACGTTGGATTGCGGCTAAGCCTTATTGTAGTCCCGATGTCAACCAGTCGAGTGATTTTCAGCAACGTCTGAAATCAGAATCTGCAGCGCCAGCGGGTGGGGGTCAGTTTACGATCCGATGCTGGAAAACTCCGGTTCTGGCGAAAGGCGCTGGACGTCGCCTCACGCGCCGGGCCTATCGGAGAATATCAACGCGAGCGCAGTGCCGATGACGGCGATGGCCGCGACTTTGGATGTAGTGGACATTGGGAGCCTCGATTGTGGGCATTGGCCCGAAGTATGCATCGTGTTTCTGGGCGGCGACGAGATCAAGGCGCATAACGGGTGAAGACATAGTCGTGGTCTTTGGCCGGCACGTGGCAGGGGAAGCAAGTCTCGTGCAGCGCTTTGTCGCCCGGCTTTTCACCGGTAAAGTCAGCGAAGCCCCATCCGCCCGTGGCGGCGTACTTCTTTGAGTCCTTGACCATGAACTGCACATTCACCCGGGACCCGATCAGGAACGAGTGAGTGCCTGGGAATGGGACATCAAGCACCTTATCGTTGTCTTCCGACGAGACGCGAGACCAATGAATCGCCGCAATGATGGCGCCGTCGGGGAACGGGATTGTCCCGGCCTTGAAGGCCTTGATCGCTATATCGTTGCCGAGTTGAGCGCGCAATTGCTCACCCATGCCGGCGAAATGGAGCTGCTTTACGGCGATCAATTGCCAATCGCGGTATCCGGCGGGGATCTTGACGCCATAGATTGGGGAGGAGTCCGGGGAAGAGTCTCCTTCGAACTTTGCTGACGCGCGCGCTGTGTAGGCGACAATGCCGGCTACGGTGACAACTGCAAGCAGTAAGAAACCGATCCGTTTCATATTGTTCCTCCGCTGATTCCAGAGATCGCGTTCTTAGTATCGCGTTCCCGGCCACCTCCGACTGCGAATTACAGAAACCGGTAACGGGATTACCGACGAATCGAGAAGTGCAGAGCGCCCGACGGAGCTTACCTTTTGGGATATGCCGTGAAAATGTAATCCTTTGACTTGGCTATCTCGTGACATGCGGCGCCGCACCTGGCGTCGTTATTCACCGGAGGGTGGCTGGCCTTGGTGGCGGGGGCGAAGGTTCCGGAGGCGGTGTCGTAGACGAACATCGCATATCCCCATCCGTGCGTGTCGGAGAATCGCTTGCTGTCTTTCACGATGAACTCGACTTGCTCCAGGTCGCCGGGCACCGTGTCGGGCGCGTTCGCGGAAAAAGGAGGATCGGTTAACTTTTTCGGTGTCCACTCCAGCTTCACAATCTTGGAGCCGTCGGGGAAGGGCTTGCCGTTGCCGGGAATGCCGTCCTGGTAGGCTTGGATCATCACCGGATTGGCGACGATTGCCCGGATTACGTGCGCGGCTTCGGTGAGGCTGGGGCCGACTACCTGCCATTGTTCGTATCCCCTGACCTCTGAGAAGGCGAGTCCGCCGGGTATCTGCAGGGTGTACTTGTCCTGCTTGTTTTTGTCCTGCGCAGAGCTGGACCTGCCGCCGACCACGGCGATCGTCAGCACGACGATCACGAGCGCGACCATCGCCGCCACGCCGGATAGAGTTGCCTTCATGGTTTGTTCCTCCGCAGACCTGTCTGGATGTTTGGGATTCGCTCCGCGATTCCGGAAATCTTAGGTCACTGCCAGCGTGCGGTCAAGGATTGTGGGGCCTGGGTAGTGGATCATTTTGCCAAAACGTCCACCACAAAGGGCACGAAGGTCCACGAAGGAAAAGCCGGAGAACAAAGAACTTCGTGGCACTTTGTTTCCTTCATGATTTAGGCTTTTGGAGGGCGGATCGTCAAATAGAGACACTACCGGCGCCTGATTATGAACAATCCGGATGCTTAAACCAGAGGGCCGTAGCGAGCCCTCACTTGGGTCTCGAAGTGTTTCAGTCTTGAGCCTGGGCACGCAACCATACACCTTCTAGCATCGCTGGAACCCATTGCTCGCCGGGACAACTGCTCCAACTGTCACTCATGAAAACCAGGGGGCGACCGCCCTCCAGTTGGGCGGCTTCTCCGATATTGAGAACAAATAAAGAGTTACTTGAAAACGGGTTGCCATGCAGTTTGCCAGCGACCGTGGCTTGCCGAAAGACGCTCACGGGGGCGACGAGGCATTCTTTTGCCGCGTCGGCGGGAGATAACGTGGGCCGACGGTTCGAGTCCGAATAGAGTGCCCTCATCCGGCGCAAGCTTTTCACAAGATTGTGCACCGCGATACCAATTGCATTTACCGCGGAGAGATCGTCGTTCACCAGGCTTGCAAGTTGTCGCTTTGCGCGCTTGACCTTGCCGCTGATCCGCCACCAGAGTAACTGGGGAACGTTGGAGGAACGCGGAGCTTTGACCACAGTAGTCGCCGCGTCCCAACTCTCGGCAGTCGCGACGAACGTTGCAGAAAACAGGCGGCCCAAAATCTGCTGCGCTTGCGGTCCCAAAGATTCTTCAGCGCCATGGCCCTTAACCCATTGCGCCAGGGGCTCCAGCTCTTTTGGCCCCAGTTTTATCTCAGCCACTTTGAGATTGAGGCGATTCCATAACGCCTCCTGGGCTGACTTGCGTGCCATGGAGTCTCGAGGCTGCATTGTCGGAAACCGTTTCCCAGCGTACGACAGAGCGCTCAAGGAGCGTTTGACAAGAAGCCAGTTGAGCGGGCAGGCTTGTGAACCGAATTGACGATCGATTCGCGGATCATTGTTTACGGCTTCGATCTCCCGGGGATCGGAGACCTCATAGACATCGAGAAAACCAGGGATGCGGTGTCGCTTCAACTCATCCTCCTGATTGCCTTACTGGGGATTCAGACCCGCTACTTCTGAGAAAGTGCGCTAGTTCGATATTCGTACGCGGTTCGGTCCCGAAGATGTTGACGATGACGAACCGTCTAGCGACATCAATCCATCTAAATCGGGCGACATGTCGCTAAAGATCGCTTCTACCTGCTGCACTGTCTGCTCGGTCTGTTCGACATCGTGGACCAGGTTGTCCAACCGCTCGGTGACCTCTTGGGGGTCGCGCATGGTTACCGATTGATCGCGCACCAGCATCAGCACATCTTCCACCGCCGAACATTGCGCGTCGACCACTTTTCGGTTCTCGCAAATCTTATCGAACTTCTCCAGGCGCTTGGTGAGAATTTCGATGCGCTTCTTATTAATCTCCTGCACTTTCGGTGCGTCGGTGGTCAGCGCCTTCTGCAGCGACGCAATTTCGTGCTTGATGCCATCCTGCTCGGTGGTCTTGACGTACTGCTGTTGCTGCGCCGCCGATAGCAGCAAGCGGGCATAGCCGGTCAGCAATCCCTGGAGACTGGTATCAATCTGCTGCAGAAAAATTTGCGATGCGCTCGACAACTGCGCAAAATTCGCGCGGATCGAAGCGCACACCTGGGCCGCGTGAACATAGCGGCTCTCCATCTCCGGAGGCAGGTTGCGCAGCATCTCGTTCAGTTTTTCCTGATGCTTTCGTCGTTCTTCGGCGAATTTCAGCGACCGTATCAGTCGTCGAAAACGGGAACTCTGCGGAACTACTGCCAGGTAGATCATCTCCAATCCCGCTCCGAGAATGATCGGCAGAAAGGTTCCGCTAACCAGGGCAAATGCTCCTGCAGCGCCCATGGCAATCCAGTTGTATTGCGAATGGAACGCTTCTTTTACGTAGTTGAGGTCTTCTTGCGGAGTTTGAGGGCGGGGCAAATCCTGAGGCCGCGGCTGATCGTTGTCTGGCATGCCTGGTAAATCGGCGGGCGCCATTTAGACACTCACCCGCACCTGTCCGCTCCCGGGAGCTTTGCGCAAGCGGCCGAGGACGTAGTTCGCCAGCTCGTGAAACTCATTGCGCTCTTTCAAAGCGAGATCGCGCGGACGCTCGAAGGGTACCTGAACATCTTCCACGATCGTGCCGGGATGCGCACTCATAATAAAAATCCTGTCCGCCAGGTAAATCGCTTCGTCCACATCGTGCGTGACAAATACGATGGTGCTGGCGGTTTCATTCCACACTTTCAGCAGCAGTTGCTGCATCTCGCTGCGAGTTTGCGCATCGAGCGCGCCAAAGGGCTCGTCCATCAGGATCACGGTTGGGCGAAGTGCC
Source organism: Terriglobales bacterium (assembly GCA_050014035.1). Taxonomy (GTDB): domain Bacteria; phylum Acidobacteriota; class Terriglobia; order Terriglobales; family Acidobacteriaceae; genus Acidiflorens. The sequence continues at coordinate 2,824 of JBEKED010000206.1, read as the reverse complement.
AGCGTGCGCGCAATTGCCACCCGCTGCTGCATGCCTCCAGAAAGCGTATCCGGATAGGCGTTCTCGAAGCCGCTCAGTCCAATATCTTGCACCAGTTGCGCCACCGTCTCCTTGCGCTTCTGTTCAGGGACGCCGTTGATTTTCAAACCGTAAGCTATGTTATCAGCGACCGTGAGCCAGGGAAATGAAGTGTATTTCTGAAATACCATGCCGCGATCTTTGCTGGGACCGCTCACCGGTTTTTCATTTACGAGGATTTCGCCGGTATCGGCTTGATCCAAGCCGGCGATCAAGCGCAACAGAGTCGACTTGCCGCATCCCGAGGGGCCGAGCAGAACGCGGAACTCGCCAATGTCGCGGCCTTCGCGGGAATATTCGTCTTCAATCTCGAAGTTGATGTTTTGGAGAGCGTCAACTTTCGAACCGTCTGCGCAGGGGAATGTGCGGCTGACGTTATGCACCGTGATTTTTGATTTCTTCGGCTCCATATTATTAATTCTTAGGCGAATTCTCAGGCTCGGTGCTTGGCCGCCTTCAAGTGCGCGGTGGCGCTCGGAACGGCCGCTCCGCCTCCGGCAAACGTGGAACCGGTTTGCCGCCAGGGGAAGAGGCGTTTTTCTAAGAATGTGAGCAGAAACCGGAACAGGAACGCAGCGATGCCGATCGCAATAATTCCCGCGTAGACGCGATCGAAATCCAGGACCTTGCGAGCGGCCTCGACCATGTAGCCAACGCCTTTGCGAGCGTTTAACATTTCCGCCAGGATCACGTAGGTCCAGCCGATGTCATAAAGGATTCGAAAGGAGGAGAAAATCGCCGGGAACGACGCGCGAAACACGAGCCACAAAACTTGCGCCTGGTTGGCGCCGAGCGTGTAGGCGGTTTCCAAAAGGGAGTTATCCACCCGATTGACCTCTTCGACGACGACTGCTAACAAGTAGAAAAACATTCCGAACCACAGGAAGGCAATCTTCTCGGTCTCATCGATGCCAAAGAGCGCGATGAATGCCGGAAGAAATGCGGTGAGCGGCATGGCGCGCATGGGGGCAGCGACGGGGTTGATAAGTTCGAACAGCCAGCGGTAGCTGGACATCAGAATGCCGAGCGGGATAGCCACAACCGCGCACCAGAAAAATGCCTGGGCGATGCGCCACCAGCTCATGAATACATTGCCGAGGAGGTCGTAGTCAGTCCACAGCATTTTAAAAGATCGGATCACTCCAATTGGCGTGGGCAGCAGTGAAAAGTGTGGTCCTTCCCAGTACGGCAACAATATCCAGAGCAATACGATGCCGCCCCAAGTGATAAACGGAGCAGCCCATCGGACCCACGGCGGTACGTCTTTCCGAATCGTGAACCAATCGCTCATTGTGACCTATCGTGGAGACCTCGGCGGCTAAAGCCGGTTCGCAACCTTGCGGTTGTCCGCAGCGGTAAACCGCTGCGCCACCCAAAATCAGCTGCGCGCTGAAGTCGGCCTAGGAAACACGCGCTAGCTCGAAGGGTTGGCATAGACCTTGATGTCGGTGCGCCGATTCTTCTCGCGTCCTTCTGGCGTCGCATTGCTGTCAATCGGTTTGTCGGGACCGTTGCCGGCGGTGCGCAGCCGCGCTGCGGGGAAGCCATATTTCTGCATCAGGTAATTCTTGACCTCGTCCGCACGCGCGTGCGAAAGCTGAATGTTGTACGCGCGCGAGCCTGTCGAATCGGTATTGCCGTCGATATCGACAATCGTGTTCTCGTAGGCACGCATCGTGCCCGCGAGTTCATCGACGATGGCGCGCGAATCCAGACTCATGGCCGAAGAATTGGGATCGAAGTAGATGGACCTATGTTGCGTCGCAATAGGAGTCGCTCCCTTCGGCGGCTCTTTGTATTCGATGGGCGCTTCACTGGATGCCATGGAGAAGCTGTCGGCCAACTTCTCGACGTAGCGGCGATCGAGACTCTCTTCCGGATTGAAAGTGTGTTTGATGACGATCAGTTCCCGATACATGTCCTGAGCCATGCCGAGGATGTTGGAGTAATCGGAGTTAGATCCGGCCGTACCCATGAACGAACGGTTGTCAGCATAATCTGCGAGCTTCACGCCGCCGAGCATGGTTTTTGCCAGGTCGGACGGAATATTGAAATCCTTGACCGTCCCGATGAGGTTATAGGCGCGTTCCGGTTGCGTCTTGATGAACTCAACGCCTTCGAGCCAGCCTTGGGCAAACTTGAGCACGGTTTGTGGATGCTTGGCGGAAAAATCGTCGCTCACTACGAGAATATCGGCGATAAGGCGGTTGGCGATTTTCGTATCGTAGATCTTTTTCGATCCGGGACGCTTGGCGACCGCGTCGCTCATGTCGGGATCCCAGGCGACGGCCGCGTCAACTTTTTCCTGCGCGAAAAGCGTAGCGGGTTCAATACCATCCTTGGTGTGAATCGCCTGGTTGAAGATTTCATTGCGCTGCGCTGTACTCAGCCCTGAAGTTTTCAGGCCGTTCCACAGCAGGAAGTGCGACGGTGTGTAAGGTGCAAAAGCGACTTTTTTGCCAGCCAGGTCTTCAATACTGTTGATGCCCTGCTTGCCAATCACGCCGTCCGCGCCGCGGGACCAGTCGACCATCAGGAAGGCATGCGACCCGAATCCTTTCTCTTTGAACTGCGCATAATCCTTGGCATAGACGTCGGCGGTGGTCAGCATCACGTCGACGTTACCGGTGGCCAGAGCGGCAGAACCCTCGGTCCAATCGTCGATGATCTTGAATGAAACCTTGAGTCCTTTCTTGCCGTAGATCGAATCGGGCTGCGTGTCGAGTCCGCCGTTGGCGACGAGGCC
>JBEKED010000205.1:0-7323 GCA_050014035.1 Terriglobales bacterium | reverse complement strand
ACGCTCGTGCCTTTCATCGCCGCCGCGCAGGAATTGAAGACCAAGCCCACCCAGCACTCCGTAAAAGAATTGCTCAGCGTAGGAATTCAGCCCGATATCCTGCTCTGCCGCACCGATCGCTTCCTGTCAAAAGAGATTAAGTCAAAGATTGCGCTCTTCTGCAACGTCGAAGAAGAAGCGGTGATCACGGCGAAAGATGTCGCTTCGATTTACGAAGTGCCGGTAGTTTTCGCGCACGAAGAAGTGGATACGCTGATCCTGCGCCGGCTGAAACTGGAAGCCAAGGATCGTGATATCTCGAAGTGGACCGATTTGGTGCATCGCGTCTACAACCCGAAAGATGTGGTCAAGATCGGCATTGTCGGCAAATATGTGGAGTATGAGGACAGCTACAAATCACTGAAAGAGGCGCTGGTGCACGGCGCGCTGGCGCACAACTTGAAACTGGAAGTGAATTGGATTGAGGCCGAGGGCCTGGAGTCTCAAGACAAAACCGATACAACTTACGAAGCGCAACTGGAAGAGTACGACGGCTTGCTCGTCCCCGGAGGATTTGGCAAGCGCGGCATCGAAGGCATGTTACGGGCGATTCAGTACGCACGCGAGAAGCACGTGCCCTACTTCGGAATCTGCCTCGGCATGCAAACCGCCTGCATTGAATATGCGCGCAACGTCTGCGGATTGGCCGATGCCAATTCCAGTGAGTTCGATCAGGCGACTCCGCATCGCGTGATCTACAAGTTGCGTGAGTTGCGCGGCGTGGAAGACCTCGGCGGCACGATGCGCCTGGGCGCATGGCCGTGCAAAATCGAGGCGCGAACGCTCGCCTACAAAGTGTATGGCCAGACCGAGATCAGCGAGCGCCACCGCCATCGTTACGAGTTCAACCGCGAGTATGAAGAGCCTATGGTAGCTGCGGGGCTGCGCATTTCCGGTTCGACTCCCGATGGCACTTACGTCGAGATCGTGGAGATTCCCGGCCATCCATTTTTCATCGGCTGCCAGTTCCATCCGGAATTCAAATCGAAGCCATTGGAGCCGCATCCCCTGTTTAAGGCATTCGTAGGCGCATCCTACGAACACGGCCAGCAAAAAAAAGTACAGAAAGACACCACCGAAGTAGAGATGTTCCTGCGTCCAGAAAAAGTGGGAAGAAGATAAACCAGGGGCTTTTAGCTCTTGGCTGTTAGCCTTTAGCCAAGAGCTAAAAGCTAAGAGCCAAAAGCCTTGTCCTTGTCTTTTCAAATCGACAACGTTCGCGTCGGCGCCGGCGATCTGTTCCTCATCGCCGGGCCTTGTGTAATCGAGAGCGAAGATCACGCCCTGCGCATGGCGGAGATCATCAAGGGCGTCGCGCGCTCCCTGAATTTCCCGTTCATCTTCAAGGCGTCCTATGACAAAGCCAACCGCACTTCGATCCGAAGTTATCGTGGGCCGGGCATGAAGGAAGGCCTGCGCATTCTGCGGAAAGTCAAAGATGAAGTGCACATTCCCGTTCTAACCGATGTCCATCAGGTTGCCGACGTCGCCGCCGTGGCTGGAGTCGTGGACGTACTCCAGATCCCCGCGTTTCTCTGCCGTCAGACCGATCTGGTGGTAGCGGCCGCGCTCAGCGGACGTCCCGTAAACATCAAAAAAGGTCAGTTCGTTTCGCCCTGGGACATGAAGCACGCCATCGAAAAGTGCCGCGATGCCGGTAACAGCCAGGTTTTCGTCACCGAACGCGGCTCAAGTTTTGGCTACAACAATCTGGTCGTGGACATGCGCTCCCTATCCATCATGCGCAAGTTTGCCCCGGTGGTATTCGACGCGACGCATTCGGTGCAACTGCCGTCCGCGTCGCACGGCGATGCAGATCAGCCCGCAGTGAGCGGAGGCCAGCCGGAATTCATCCCCGTATTGTCGCGCGCAGCGGTGGCTGCGGGTGTGGACGGCATATTCATGGAAGTCCACGACAATCCGAAAGAAGCGAAAAGCGACGGCGCAAACGCACTCGATACGCGAAACCTGCGCGGCCTGCTAAAGGAACTACAAACAATAAAGAAGGCGCTGGACGCGGCGCACAGCACACCGTAACTTCTCCGATCCATACCACACAGCACGCATTTCCTCCTGAATCTGCTACCATTCCCGCGTCATCTCAACTCTCATCTATGCATTGGTTGGCCTCGATTGGCGGCATCGTCCTGATCTTCACCATCCTCATGGACGCTTTTGAGACCGTCGTGTTGCCGCGCCGCATCAAACGCACTTTTTTTCGCATCTCGTTACGGTTCTACAAGAGAAGCTGGGGTCTCTGGACCCGAGTCGCAGCGCATATCAAATCCCCGAATCGCCGCGAAGGCTTCCTCGCCTACTTTGGGCCTTTGTCGCTGTTCCCGCTGCTCGGTTTCTGGGCGTTCGGACTGATTTTCGGTTTCGCCTGCGTGCAGTACGGACTGGGTGAACACCTGACCCTGGGCAACGAAAAAATCACGTTCGGGAAAGTCGTCTATCTGAGCGGCGAAACTTTCTTCACCCTGGGCTATGGAGACATCACTCCCAACAACGCCTCCGCGCGCGCCCTGGCGGTGATGGAATCGGGTATGGGCTTCGCGTTTCTCGGAGTCGTAATCGGATATCTCCCCGTCATCTACAACTCATTTGCCGCGCGCGAGACCGAAATATCTCTGCTCGATGCTCGCGCCGGATCACCGCCGAGCGCCACCGAATTTCTCGGCCGCTTGGGCTGCTGTCCCGATCAGAAAGTGCTCGACGATATTTTTCGCGATTGGGAGCGCTGGTGCGCCGAGCTTCTCTCCAGTCATATCTCCTATCCGGTGCTGCTCTTCTTCCGCTCCCAGCATGGCAATCAATCCTGGTTGGGCGCCCTGACCGTCATGCTCGATGTCACGTCGCTGGTCATGACCGGCGTGGAAGGCATCCACCCGGACCAGGCCAAGCTCACCTTCGCCATGGCTCGCCACGCCGCCGTCGATCTCGCCCAGGTGGTGAATGCCGAATACAGCCCGCAAGATCCCGACCGCCTCTCCGCCGCCGATCGCGCCCGCCTGAAAACCGAACTGGCATGGCGCGGCGTCACCCTGAGCGTGGCCCACCCCAAAGATAGGGCGGACGCGCCTGATCGCTTGACCGAGCTTCGGGAAGTTTACGAACCCTATCTCCACGCCCTCAGTCGCCGCCTATTGATGACCCTGCCGCCATGGATCCACAGCGGCCGTGTGAAAGATAACTGGCAGGGCGGCCCGTGGGATCGCGCCATTCAAGCGCGAGCCCTGGAACATCCCGGCCATCCAACCGACGATCACTTCTGAGAGAGAAAAGAAACACGGCCGGCAGATTTCTCCTGCCAGCCGTTCGTTAGTCATCGGGGGATCGCCCGATCCGTTCTTAGCGTCCGCGTGCCCCGCCGCCGCCGTGGAACCCACCGCGGGCTACGTAGCCATGCCCCACCGGGCCATGTCCCACATAACCGCGTCCCGCATAGCCACGTCCTTCAAAGCCGTGACCGTAGTATCCGCGTCCCGAGTATCCGTATCCCCAGCCCCCGTGGTACCAGGGCCCTGCGCCGATAAAGATCCCGTTTGCGAAAAAGCTCGGGCCGTAGTATCCATAGGGCGCGCAAGCGTACGGATAGTCTGGGTAATAGCCGTAAGAGCAAACCGGCGGCCCAGCCACATAACCCGGACCAACGCCGATTCCTACTCCGACCCTGACTTGAGCTTGCGAGTACGCAAGCGGCAAGGCCAGTAAAGCCAGCAGTGCTACATATCTCAGGTATTTCATAATCAACCTCCCTTTCGTTCCCTCGGCGATTCGCTGCTTTGAGTCGCTAGAGCATGAGGTCCTTCAGCTTTCTGTTTCTTCTGAAGCGCCTACACGTTGAAACTCGGATGGGAAAGAAAAGTTGCGCGCAGACCAGTGGCTGATTTCAACCATCCTGCGTGAAATCAGCCAGTTGCAAGGATTTAGCGGAAGTTAAAGTGTATCGCTGACGGTGTGCTTTACTGGGTAGTATGTCCCGTTGCATTTGCCTGAAAAACTCAGCTTTGGCGGCGCTGATTTGGGGCGGTGGGTGCCCCATGCTTGCGCGCCTTTTGCGCAAGGGGTGGGATTCCACGGAAACGTCCAGTTAGGCCCTTGCATTTGATTTTGCTTTCGCTGCGATGCTTCAACACTCTGCAGCGAGTGTACCTATGGCACCGCGCGTTCCCCCTCGTAAACAAAATCCACCAGGCCGTCGCGGTAATCCAGTTTCACTTCAAGTTTCCGGAGCATTTCAAATCCCAGAAAACCGGAGATCTCCTCCCGGTCTGGCTGCTCACGAGAGATCGAAAGTGACGATGCCCTGGTTCGTCTGCCGGAAGTGTCCGAAACTAAAAGTCGCCTTCGCGGAACCGTAGAGCTGATTTACCTCACCACTCAAGCCATTGACCCGATCGCGGTAATCGGAGCTCACCTTGGCGACCTGCCGCCCCGCGCGCAGCGAAAGAATCTTGCTGAACGCGCCCATATCAAGTCCGAACAGCATGGGTTTGGAATCATTCACGTCGCCGAGCACTCTGATCTGCGTGGGGAGAAGCAAAAGAGCGGCGATAAAGGCCGAGCGCGAAAACAAGACCATGAGCTAAGCCTGCGACGAGGTCTCTGGGTGAAGCCGCGCCGCGATCGTTTCCAGCAACTGCGCTGCTGCCTCCCCGGCATGGCTGGTGGAAAATTCGCTGCCCAGTTCGATGACGGGGAGTCTGGCGCAAGCCTCTTGAAAAGCTGGCGGGGAAAATGCTTTCATCTCGGAGCCAACCAGCAGCAGATCAAATTGGCTGACGCGCAACAACAGCAGAGCATCGGCCGCCCGGCTGCTGCTCTGGACGTCGTATCCAGCACGCCGCAGCAGTTCGCGCAAATAGGCCAGCACGTCGGCATTCGAATCGAGACACAGAACACTGCGTCCGGTGGCAACCGGCGCTTCAGCACGCGCTCCGGGACGGTAAAAAGCGGCAATCGCCTTCTCCTCCGATTCGTGCGCGTCGAACACCGCGTTCAAGCGCGACATCTCGAGAACCTTGCGCACGAATTCCGGCACATTGCAAAGCTTCAGATCGCCGTGCGCCTGGCGGGTGGTGGTCAGGGCGCGAACCATAGTGCCAAGTCCGCTGCTGTCAATGAATCCGACTTCGCCCAGGTGCAGCACGATGGAGCGGCGGTCGCGCAACAACCAAGTCACGTGCTCGCGCAGAGAATCGCTCGCAGTTCCGGCAACAATCCGTCCATTGCAATGCACAATGGTGACGCGCCCAACCTCGCGAGTGGCAAGCGAAAGAGACAATGGCCCTCCATGCAAGCGGAATCAAGCCTGCGAAATTGCCACATTATATGCCAGCGCGGGACGAGATGACTGGAAAAGGTAGTGGTGCAGTTTGAGCGGCTTTGAAAGGGCACCGCTTCACGGATTGCTGAGAAACTCGATTTTGTTCTTGCCTTTGGGTGGCGCAGCGGTTTACCGCTGCGATAAGCGTCGTTCTTTTAGGTGCGGCTTTCAGCCGCTGAGGGACGCAGCTTCAAACTACACCACTACCTGGGGAAATCGATCCTGGAGCTGCGCTGAATTATTTGATGGTGACTGCGACACTCGCGCCAGCCCTCAGATCCGCTGGGCATCGAACCCGCTGAGTAGCGCCGCTTCTCGCAACGTTTGATCGATGGTCAGAAAAACATGCCCTTCAGGAACTCCCTCGCACCACTCCAACGCCGCCGCCAACTGCAGGGAGTCGGCGGCCCGCAAATCGTAGCGATCCACAAGCTCCACTGACCTCGCACGCAGCGCGTCCGACGGCTGAATCACGAACCACGAACTGGCTAGTCTCTTGGCAAGTTTGCGAGCCTTGCTCCAATCGCGGGAATCAAGTTGTTGCATTCGCAAAAGCCGGGCGGCGGTGCTCGCAATCTCCACCGGCGTAGCCCACCAAACCACCGCGTCGTGAATTTTATAAAGCGCGACAGCCCGAGGAGTAATGCTCTGCCGCACGCAAAGAGGTACCAGCGCACTGGTATCCCAGAATGCCAGGGTTCGCATCAGCGGCTTTCTCGGTCCGCGCGCAACACTTTTTCCACGGTCTTATCGGAAACATTCCCCGGCGGCTCCGGCCATGATGCGGACCCAGACCGTTTCTTCAATGGTGGCGCAAGAAGGCCGCGAGCAACCAGCCTCCGCTCCCGCTCCGTGCGATCCTCCAGATGGCAAGGCACGATTCGCGCCACCGGCTGGTTGCGATCGCAGACCAGCACCTCTTCACCATCCCGCACAATCTGGATGTGGGCGCTGAGCCGTGCCTTCAGATCGCTGATATTCACCGTTCTCATGACGCCATTATAATGGATATGACTATGTTGGTCATCTTCTAATTATTGTGCCTAGTGGTACAGTTTGGCGTCAGCCGTGCCGGAAGCATCACATTCTCATCGCGGCTTTACAGAGTGCTGAAAAACCAGAACTTTGTTCTTGTCTTTGGGTGGCGCAGCGGTTTACCGCTGCGATAACCGTCGTATTTTAGGTTGCGGCTTTAGCCGCTGAGGGACGGCACTTTCCAAACTGCATCACTACCTTAATTTGTGCATGGCTTAATTTGTGCCTGGGACCTGGGGAAGAATGCTAGCCTGAAAGGCTGCCGAGAATCCCAAAGTCTGCGAAATCACGATGCGCCAACGCCGCTCCGATTCCGTTGTATTTCTTGCGCTCGCATGGCTCGCCCTAACCGCGAACTCGACAGCGCGAACCGCCGCGCCCTCAACCGCCAGCCATTGGACGGTCGTCATCCAACCCGCGCGCCTGGTCAACGGAACGCCGCTCCTTTTCCGCGTCACCACGCCGAAGAAGGTTCACACTCTTTCCGCCAATTGGTTGGGTCACGAGATCGAGTTCAGCTTCGACCCAACCCACAAATCATGGTTTGCGCTCGCCGGAGTCAGCCTAGAAACCAAGCCGGGAATTTATACTCTAGAACTTCACGCCGAAACCTCTGCCCCATCGGCGGGATCGTCCGCCGTATCGTCTGCCGGATCGTCTGCCGGATCGCCTGCCAGTGACGCGATCTCATTCGAAAAGAAACTTCGCGTGGAACGCCAGCGCTATCCGCGGGCGGTATTGCAGGTTCCGCCGCGCTATACCGCGCCCAGTCCCGAAGACCAACGCGAGATCGAACAGGATAAGGCAACCAAAGCCGAAGCCTTCAAAACTCTCAGCCCCGACCGCGAATGGAAGGGTTCGTTTGCGCCGCCGGTGAATGCTGCGATCTCCGACGTGTTTGGAGTCGAGCGCGTCTTCAA
>JBEKED010000204.1:0-7358 GCA_050014035.1 Terriglobales bacterium | reverse complement strand
CTATTGTGCGCCCGCGCAAAGCAAAAAATTAGGTGCCGGCCGGACGGCGCAGGGATGTCGGACGCTCACAACGAAACGTCAATTTCTTCCTTCATCGCCCACCGCAGCAACCGGTTGATCTTGGTCTGGTAGCGCGGACCCTGCTTCTTGAACCACGCCAGAACATCGGCATCCAGACGCAGCGTCACCGACTTCTTTGGCTCCTTGAAGTATCTCCGCCAGGCCGGTTCTGCCTCCGCCCGAGACCCCGGCGCCTCCTCGGAAGCCCACAGCCGCGCAATCTCGCCCCGTTTCTTACCCAGCTTTCGCTTTTTCTTCATAAGAGTACCTACAGCTCCGTATGTACAACCAACGTAACTACAAAATGTTTCACGTGAAACACTTTGTAGTTACATTTCCTGTACATACATAGAAGGTACCACGTAACCAACACATTCCATTGCAAAATCCACCCCCCGCTGCCGTATAATAAAAAGACCGTGTTCAAGTATTCCATCGTAGTCCCGCTCCACAACGAGCAGGAGAACGTCACCGACCTCTACGCCCGCCTCAAGGCCGTCATGGAGGCGAGCGGCGAGACCTTTGAGATGGTCCTGGTCGATGACGGCTCCATCGACGGCACCTTCGCCCTGCTACGCGAGATCGCCGCCGTAGACAGCCGCGTAACCGTAGTCAAGCTGCGCCGCAACTTTGGCCAGACCGCCGGCCTGGCCGCCGGTTTCGACCATGCCCGAGGCGAATACATCATCGCCATGGACGGCGACCTGCAACACGATCCCGCCGACATTCCATTGTTTCTGGAGAAGATAGCCGAGGGCTACGACATCGTCAGCGGCTGGCGCAAGCATCGCGTCGATAATTTCTGGATGCGCCGCATCCCCTCCCGCTGCGCCAACTGGCTGATGGCCAAGCTAAGCGGCGTGGACATTCACGACTTCGGCACTACCTTCAAAGCCTATCGCCGCGAAATCCTGGGCCACGTTCCCCTCTATGGAGAGCTGCACCGCTTCATTCCCGCGCTGGCCTCGTGGTATGGCGCGACCATCATCGAGGTTCCGATCCGGAACATCGTGCGCGAGCGCGGTGCCTCCCATTACGGCATCTCGCGCACCTTCCGCGTCTTCTTCGACCTCATCACCATCCGCTTCCTGCTCAAGTATCTTTCCCGGCCCTTGCATTTCTTCGGCGGCTTGGGGACGTTCAGCATTCTGGCTGGCTCCGCGATCTCCGGCTGGCTGATGCTGGAGAAGATGCTCCACCCGCAGATCGACATCATGTACCAGCACGGACCGTTGATGATGTTCGCGGCCGTCCTGCTGCTGGCGGGCCTGAACATGCTGGCCGTCGGCCTGCTTGGAGAAATGCAGGTGCGCCATTTCCACGACTCCGCCCAGCGTGCCCCCTACTCGGTCGACCGCGTTCTGCGAGCGCAGAACGAAGAGCGAACCATCTCGGAATAATTGTCCTCTGAGCTGGCAGCGCTGACTTCGTGTAAACTTTTTCCTGCGATGACGAAGTCTATCGTTATCCTTTCCGGCCCGGTCGGCGCGGGTAAGACCACCGTTGCTCGCGAGCTTGTGGCATCCTCCCCGGCCCCCCTTGCCTATATCGAAGGCGACACGTTTTGGTCATTCATTGCCAAGGGTGCGGCCAACCATCGTCTCGAGATGAAGTTCAAAATGACGATGACAGCCATGACCACGGCTGCGTTGCCATATGCGTTGTACGGGTACGAAGTCATTCTTGATTTCTCGATTCCGCCCTGGTTTCTGGAGACTGCCCAAAGGGTGACGAAAGCAAAAGAGGTGCCGCTCGACTATGTCGTACTTCGGCCGAGCGAGACGGTGTGTGCCGCACGGGCCGCCGCTCGTGCCGAAGGTTCGATCAGCGACTACACTCCGTATCGGGAGCTCTATTCGCTGTTCGATGAAGCTGGGCGGTATACGATAGCGGACGATGCCAGCGATGCGGCCGTGGTCGCGGCGCGCATTCGGGAGGGGCTCGACGCGGGGAAGTTCCGTATCTCATAATGGCTTTCGGGCCGATACGCTAAGCGAAATTTCAAAAGTCCCAGCCACTCCACCGGCAAAGCGCTATAATTTCATCGCCGCTATGCCCACCACAACCCAATTCGAATTGCGCCTGGCTGGCCGGATGTCCCGGCTCGGTACGGAAACCGCTTTTGAAGTTCTCAACCGCGCCCGCGCGCTTGAGAAGCAGGGCAAAGAAATCATTCACCTGGAAATCGGTGAACCCGACTTTAACACCCCGGCCAACATTATCGAGGCGGGCGTGGATGCACTGCACATGGGGTGGACTCACTACGGTCCCGCCGCCGGTCTGCCCGACTTGCGGCAGGCCATCGCCGACTACGTCAGCCACACCCGGAAGGTCCCGGTTTCGAGCGACGAGGTCGTAGTTGTCCCCGGCGGCAAGCCCATTATTTTCTTTTCGATTTTGGCCTTAATTGATGCTGGAGATGAAGTCATCTATCCCAACCCCGGCTTCCCCATCTACGAGTCGATGATCAACTATTCGCTGGGGAAGGCGGTTCCCATTCCGCTGCGCGAGGAGCGCGACTTTTCGGTTGATGTGAAAGAGCTGGCGTCGCTGATCACTGATCGTACCAAGCTGATCATCCTGAACTCGCCGCACAATCCGACGGGCGGCGTGCTCACCAGAAAAGACATTCTGGATATCGCCGACGCCATCGGCGATCGCAACATCATGGTTCTGTCGGACGAAATTTATAGCCGCCTCATTTTTGAAGGCGAGCACTTTTCCATCATGAGCGTGCCGGGTTTTAAGGAGCGGACGATTCTTCTCGACGGCTTCTCTAAGACCTACGCCATGACAGGATGGCGCATGGGGTACGGCGTGATGCGTTCCGATCTGGCTGCGCAGATCGCGCGGCTCAATACGAATTCGAATTCATGCACTGCCAGTTTCACCCAGGTTGCCGGAATCGCAGCTTTACGCGGCGACCAGTCTTCGGTTGATAAAATGTGCGCGGAGTTCAAGCGCCGCCGCGACGCTTTTGTTGCCGGACTGAACAAGATCAAAGGATTTTCGTGCCGCATACCGAAGGGCGCGTTCTACGTGTTTCCGAACATCACCAAGACAGGATGGCCCTCGAAGAAACTGGCCGATGCATTGCTTGAAGAAGCTGGGGTCGCCGGGCTCTCCGGCACGGCCTTCGGGGCATTTGGAGAAGGCTATCTCCGCTTCAGCGTGGCCAACTCGCTGGAGAACCTGGTCGCCGCGCTGTCGCGGATCGAAGACTGGGTGGGGAAGAACCTGCGCTAAGTCCGCGAGACAGCAGAATTCTTGTAGTATCGACAAAGTATATACATTGGACTATACTGTGTAGACACGAAGGGAGTTCCCGCCGATGAAGACACAGATGGTCAAGTGGGGCAACAGTCTGGCGGTGCGCATTTCCAAGCACGTGGTTGAGGAAGCCAAGCTGAAGGAAGGCGATTGGCTCGAGATCGAAGCTCCTGCTGAAGGCCATGTCGAACTACGCCGGGCAACGAAGATTCCTACGCTGGCACAACTGGTTGCCCAGATCACTCCTGAGAACCGCTACGGTGAGATCTCAACCGGCGCTGAAATAGGGAAGGAAGTTGTGGAATGGTGACCCCGTACGTTCCGGAAGCCGGGGACATCGTGATGATGGATTTCGATCCGCAGGTTGGCCGTGAGCAGGCGAAGCGACGCCCCGCATTGGTGCTGACGGATCAGCGTTACAACCGTGCCAGTGGGCTGGCCGTGGTTTGTCCGCTCACGAGTAAGCGCAAACCCTACCCCTTCGCCCAGCCGATTACGGTTGACCACGTGGAGGGGGCAGTTTTGGTTGACCAGTTGAAGAGCATGGATTGGGCGGGTCGCAAAGCGAAATTTCGCTCCAAGGCCGAGCCGGCGCTCGTCGGCAAAGTGCGGCAGTATGTTGCGGTGCTGCTTGGGATTCGGTGAGGCCATAAATTTCGCTTCAGCGTGGCTAACTCTCTCGTTTGACAATATGTATAGTATAAATATACACTATACAAGATGATCAAGAGCTTCCGACACAAGGGTGTCGAGCGGTTCTTCCGAACAGGATCGAAGGCGAAAATCCGGCCGCATCATGCGGACAAATTGAAACTACAGCTGGCCGCGCTGGACAATGCCAAATCCCCGAAGGACATGAACGCGCCCGGCTGGAGGCTGCATCCCCTACGCGGCGATCTCGAAGGTCACTGGTCGGTGGAGGTCAGCGGCAATTGGCGGCTGACGTTTGCTTTTGAAGGGGAAGATGCCGTGTTGGTGGACTATCGGGATTACCACTAAGAGGTTTTTATGCGCATGTACAATCCGCCACATCCGGGAAGAGTTCTCCGAGAGTATTTGGGGACGAGGTCGGTCACCGACACCGCCAGGCACCTTGGGGTGACTCGGGTCGCGCTGTCACGCATCTTGAATGGCCGCGCCGGAATTTCGGCGGACATGGCGCTGAAGCTGGCGGATGCATTGGGCACCAGTCCCGAGCTATGGACCGGCATGCAGACACAGTACGATCTGTGGCGAGCATCCCAGCGCCGCCGCAAAAAGGTAACGCGGTTGTTCGTGGGAGCAGGACTGGATGACAGCGCAGCGGAATCCCACTCATCGCAAAGTGCGGGATGAGTGCGGCACCCGGCGGTGAGTCTGCGAGACAGCAGGATTCTGGTAGTGGCTGAATCTGCGCTCGAAGTTTGGGTCGCGTGTATATACCTTCACGCGTATCGATGCCGATGACAAAGTGCACCAATGGCAGGATGATGAACTTAACCTAAAAGCAAAGGTGGTGTGCAAGCCGTGTAATGAGACATGGATGAGTCAGCTAGAAGGCGAGACAAAGCCGATCTTGAAAGACATTATTCTGCGTGGCCAGCAAACAACTTTGCGGGAACGCGATATTGCCCTAGTCGCGGCGGTTGCATTTAAGAACACGGTTGTCGCGGACCACATGCACACGCGCGGACCGTTTTTTACGCTCAGGGAGCGCAGGGATTTCCGTTATACCAGGCTTATTCCCACTGGCGTGCAAATGTGGCTTGGCAGTATCGCTGAGCAGCGCGGCCTCTTTAAGAGCATGTACGCTAAACTTCCACGGCGAGATTCCCGTAGTTTCCAACTGAATATATTCACATATGCCGTCGGCCACCTCGTGGTTCAGACGGTCACGTCCAGATATCAGAGAAAAAACGACAGACGACATGCACCGCCGCTCTACGTGACCCAAGATCGCAACTGGAATCAAGTTTCCCTTCCTTTTTGGCCTAGCGATGGTACCCCGATTACCTGGCCCCCGGCCGCGCATATGGGCAACAACATTGTCGATACATTCGTCAAGAGATGGAAGAGTCTTGTGCTTGGACCCGGACTTAGATGATTTTGACGGGGCCAAGCCCCGTCACCACACAGTAAGCGCGTCGCGGGAAATACCAGCTGCCTTTGGCGCTCTCTGCGGTTTTCGCTTTCATCTCCCGTTGACAACCGGCCAGCCCTACTTGGTGTAAACTTTTGCCGCTATGACAAACATCGACAAGCACCCCGCCGGTTCTTTTTGCTGGATTGAGCTTCATACCTCTGACCAGAATGCTGCCAAGAGTTTTTACGCCGCGCTCTTCGGCTGGCAGCCCGAAGACATGCCGATGGGACCCAACGATTTTTACACGGTATTCAAGCTCCAGGGCCGCGATGCGGCTGCTGGATGCTCGCTGCGGCCCGAGCAGCGCGCGCAATCCGTCCCTTCGCACTGGACGATTTACATCGCGGTTGAAAACGCCGATGCCGCGGTCGCCAAGGCGGAGCAATTGGGCGGCAAGGTTCTTGCTCCGGTTTTCGACGTGATGGATGCTGGGCGCATGGCGTGGGTCCAGGATCCCACCGGGGCGGATTTCTGTTTCTGGCAGGCGCGGAGAAATACCGGCATCGGAGTCGCCCACGTTCACGGGACGCTTTGCTGGGCCGATCTGAGCACGCCGGATGCGAAACGCGCTACAGACTTTTACTCCGGACTTTTTGGCTGGCAGATTGAGAACCAGCGTACCGACGGCACGAAAGATCCCTCGGGCTACGAGCACATAAAGAATGGAGAGCATTTCATTGGCGGCATTCCTCCGGCAGCGTTTCGCCCGCCGGGAGTGCCGCCGCACTGGATGGCTTATTTCCAGGTCGATGACGTTGATGCGGCCGCAGCCAAGGCCAAAGAGCTGGGTGGCAAACTTTGTCTCGCGCCCATGTTGATCGAAGGAGCCGGCCGCATGGCGGTGATCTCCGACCCGCAGGGCGCGGTGTTCGCGATCTTTACGTCGGCGCGGTAGGGGCGCTTCCTGAAAGTGACGATTTGACGTTGTCGTCCGCGGAGTCAAGCAGTCTGCCCAACCGCGAATGGGTGCTGGGGGTAGGGGTCCTTCGACTCCGCAGAACGATCGCTTCGCGAATCGTTCCGCTGCGCTCAGGATGACAATTCCTGTTGATTTTCCGATAAGCCGTCACTTCCCCGTGTGACCGGGCTCACTGAAGGCTGCGACCGCGCCAGCTACGCTCATTCTGCAAGCCTATGCGCCGTTTCCCGCCTTGCCCAGATTGTCGTCCAACGACCGGCGTACGCGAAGGAGCAACCCTATGTCTATTCAAAATTCAGTCACTGGCGAAGTTCTGCGTTCCTACAGCATTGACGAATTGAAAGAGCAGGCTAACTTGATGCGCGGCTACGATCTCGCCGCGTTGTGTGCGGCCACGTCTGGGCACGCCGGCGGAACGCTTTCCATCATGGATATCACGGCCGCGCTTTACCTTCGCGTTGCCAACCACGATCCCAAGAATCCTAACTGGCCTGATCGCGATCGCATCGTGTGGTCGACGGGGCACAAAGCGCCTAGCCTTTATCTTGGTTTAGCTTTCGCCGGGTTCTGTCCTAAGGAAGACGTGGCGCTGTTGCGCAAGCTCTATTCGCCGTATCAGGGGCATCCGCACTGGCTCAAACTGCCGGGCGTGGAAGTTTCTACCGGATCGCTCGGGCAGGGTTTGAGCATTGCCGTCGGCATTGCGCTTGCCGCCCGGCTGGACCAGAAAAATCACCACGTGTTCTGCATCATGGGAGACGGCGAGCAGCAGGAAGGTCAGATCTGGGAAGCGGCTATGGAAGCGGGGCACTTCAAGCTCGACAACTTGATCGGCATCATCGACCGCAACCGGCTGCAGATTGATGGCTGGGTGAAAGACGTGATGAACGTCGAGCCGCTGGAGGATAAATATCGCAGCTTCGGATGGGACGTGGTGACCATCGACGGGCACGACATGAAGCAGGTAGTCGAGGCGCTGGAGAATGC
>JBEKED010000203.1:0-7427 GCA_050014035.1 Terriglobales bacterium | reverse complement strand
TACGTACACCACATGATCCGCCGGCATGTCGAGTTGCTTTTCCAGTTGCTCCAGTCGAGCCACTTTTCCGTAACCGGCCGTAGCCCGCACCAGGCTTTCGATTTCGCCCGAGTCGTTATACTTGAACTCGGTGCCAAAAATGTGATCCGCGGGCACGATCCCCTCGAGCGCCGACTGAATCACCTCCACCGGCGCCGCCGAGAGCACATAAAAATCGAAGTGGTATCCGTCGATCCGCTTGTCCAGTATGTCGTAAACTTGTTTGATATTTTCCTTGAGCCGGATGCGCTTGCCCACCTCGATCAGGTCGTCGCGCCGGACGCGCGAATGGAACTCCGGATCATGCAAAAGCAAATAAGAAAGTTCGGCGCCCTGCTGCACCAGGTTCAGTTGGGCCATGCCCTTAGCCTTGCGCTCGAACTCCTTGACAGAAATGCCAAGCAACTCGCTCAGCACGTAACCGGTATCGTTGAAGGTCAACGTCTTATCGAAATCGCTCGCGAACAGATAATGTTTTCTAAAATTGCTGGCCATATCCTATATTAGATTGAATATCAGGTTAATCGACTATTAAATTTACCCATCGTAACTATTACAATAACTTGCAAGTGCAAAAGATCAGCCCAGCCCGCCATTGCCCGCAGTGAGCTAACGGCGTAACCTTTGCGTGTAGTCATAATTTATTAACAATCTCGAAAGGCCTGACGTGAAAAGCAAGAGCGATCATCTCGACAATGATGCCGACCGCGGAAAAGGTTCTCAAGAACCCGACGAACGCGGACAGGAAGGCAACAACTCCATGCAAGGCCAACTCGGGCACCGTAATCCCGACCCCATGCAAGACGGCGCCGACAGCGATTTCCCCGAGCCCGGCCACAGTCCCGAGCACTCCTTCGAGGGAGAGCTCAAGAAGAAGCAAAAGGCTTAATGGAGCGCCAAGCTTGCGTCGGGACGCCCGCCCCCGACCGTCCCAGTTCGCGTAGGGGCAGGTGTCCTCACCTGCCCAGCCGAGCAACGATCGGCAACCTCCCTACCGCAAAACGCTCCCATGAAGTCTGAGTCCTTACCGCGCCTTAGCACATCTATTTCTCTGCGCCGTACATTCCCACCAACCTGAATCCATGAGGAAAGAACTATGCCTTCGAAGATGAAAGCTGTTCAAGTCAGCAAGCCCGGCGGTGATTTCGAGCTCGTCGAAAGAAATATTCCCGAGCCCGCCCGCGGCCAGGTCAGGATTAAAGTCGAAGCTTGCGGTATCTGCCACAGCGACGCGCTAGTAAAGGAAGGTCACTGGCCCGGCATCCAGTACCCTCGCGTTCCCGGACACGAAATTGCCGGCCGCATCGATGCGGTTGGCGCCGACGTAACCAACTGGATGCCCGGCCAGCGCGTAGGAGTCGGATGGCACGGCGGCCATTGTTTCGTCTGCGATGCCTGCCGCCGCGGTGACTTCATCAACTGCCAGAACGAAAAAATTACCGGCATCACCCACGACGGCGGTTATCAGGAATACATGATCTCGCCCGCAGAGGCAGTCGCAGCGATCCCAGATGATCTCCCCGCTGCCGATGCCGCGCCGCTGCTATGCGCAGGCATCACCGTCTTCAACGCGCTGCGCAATTCGGGAGCGCGCCCCGGCGATCTGGTCGCGATTCAAGGCATCGGAGGACTCGGCCATCTGGGAATTCAATACGCAAGACAAATGGGTTTCCGAACCTTCGCCATAGGTCGCGGCAAAGACAAAGAAGCGCTCGCGCGCAAACTTGGCGCGTGGCACTATGTCGACACCGCTGCGGGCAATCCGGTAGCGGAGCTGCAAAAATTCGGCGGCGCGCGCATTATTCTAGCCACCGCCCCGGATGCGAAATCCATGTCCGCCCTGTTCGACGGCCTTTCCAGCAACGGCAAATTCATCGTGGTAGGCGCCAGCATGGATGCCATCACGGTCACGCCCATCCAACTTATCAGCGGCCGCAAGGCGCTCCAGGGCTGGGCGGCCGGAACGGGTAAGGATTCCGAAGATACGATGCAGTTCAGCGCGATGACCGGAGTCCGTCCGATGATCGAAAAGTACCCGCTGGAAAAAGCCACTGAAGCCTACGACCAGATGATCAGCGGCCGAGCCAGGTTCAGAGTAGTGCTGACGATGGGAAACTAATATTCGTGTGTTGGCGGGGCTCAGCCCCGCCCAGGTTTACGTAGGGGCAGGTGCCCTCACCTGCCCCCGAGCGCAGCTCGGCGGTTCTTCGCGACCGCTACGACCTCAGATTGGCGGGCCAAAATGAAAGCCGGCCCCAACAGCGACCGGCTCAATGCTCGCCAGCAGCGGCAGTATCTACCGCAGTTCGTCCATGCACTTCGCCAGCGCTTCCCGGCCCGGACGCGTCATCGCTTCCGGCAAGGTAGCCAACGGCTGATCCGTAACGTTAAGCATGTCGATAAAGCTAGGCGCATTGGCGTTGATGTAAAACACGCCCGTCAGCACATCGCCCTGAGCGTGCGATTGCATCAGCCGCTGCACCGCCTGAATCTTATCCGTAGGATCGTACTCTTGCTCCAGTTTGCGCAGCCGCAGATGCGACCCATCATGCATGGTGACTTCAAACGTAGTCCCCGGATCGTAGTCCACGTTGATTTCTTCAAACGCGGGCACAAAGCTCACTTCATGCAGCGGCTCTTCATGCGCCTGCATGTACTTATAAGACTTAGTCGAGCCCTCGTGATCGTTGAAAGTAACGCAAGGAGAGACCACGTCGAGCATCACCGTCCCGTTGTGAGCAAGCGCCGCCTTAAGCATCGTGTGCAGTTGCTTCTTGTCGCCCGAAAACGACCGCCCAACAAACGTAGCGCCCAACTGAATCGCCATGGCACAAGTATCCACCGGAGGAAGGTCGTTCGCGATACCGCTCTTCAGCGTTGAACCTATATCGGCGGTCGCCGAGAATTGCCCCTTGGTCAACCCATAGCACCCGTTGTCTTCGATGATATAAATAATCGGCAGATTGCGCCGCATCAAGTGAACAAACTGTCCCGCGCCAATTGAAACCGTATCTCCGTCACCCGTCACCCCGAGCGCGATCAGGTTCTTGTTCGCCAGCATCGCTCCCGTAGCCACCGAAGGCATGCGCCCATGCACGGAGTTAAAGCTGTGCGAGCGATTCATAAAGTAAGCCGGGCTTTTCGACGAGCATCCAATCCCGCTGAACTTAGCGACGCGTTCGGGCGGCACGCCCATCTCATACATGGCATCAATGATGCGCTCGGAAATCGCGTTATGCCCGCAACCCGCGCAAAGAGTAGTCTTCCCGCCGCGATAGTCAACTACCTGCAATCCAATCCGGTTAATCTTCGGAGCAGGCGCTGCCGGCGTATTAGTGGGTGTGGTCCCCATTTTACTTGCCCTCCATCATCATCAATTCGTCAGTTACAGAGCGCGCGTCAATCGGCAATCCGTGAATATGGCAAATCGACCGCAGCCGCGGAGTCAATTCCGCTTTGATATCCAGCTTCAGCAAGCTAGCCATCTGCCCATCGCGATTCTGTTCCACGACATACGTGCGCTCGTGCCGCTCAATAAAATCGTGCACCTCACGCGTAAACGGATAAGCCAACACGCGCAGATAATCCGTCTCAACTCCATGCTCTTTCGCCAACTGATCCCGCGCCTCGATAATCGCCCAATGCGAAGTGCCATAAGCCAGAATCCCAACTTTAGCCTTGCCGCTGCCCGCCAATTCCGGACGCGGCACAAACGACCGCGCCGTCTCAAACTTCTTATTGATCCGTTCCATGTTGCGTTCAAAATCGTCCGGACGCTCGCTATACTGCGCCTTCTCATTGTGTCCGCTGCCGCGCGCAAAATAAGCCGCCGCCGGATGATCCGTCCCCGGCAACGTGCGATAGCCAATCCCATCGCCATCCACATCCTTGTAACGCGCGAAACTACCGGCCTTTTCCAGATCCTCCTTACTCAAAACTTTCCCGCGATCAATCGGCTTCTCCGGATAAGGAAACGGATCCGACATCCAGTTATTCATCCCCAAATCAAGATCCGACATGACAAACACCGGAGTCTGAAACCGCTCCGCCAAATCAAAAGCGTCCTGCGCCATGGTGAAACATTCGCTCGCCGAATCCGGAAACAGCATGATGTGCTTGGTGTCGCCGTGGCTAAGAAACGCTGTTGAGAGCACATCGCCCTGCGCCGTACGAGTGGGCAATCCAGTCGATGGCCCCACCCGCTGGATGTTCCAGATCACCGCCGGAACCTCCGCGTAATAAGCCAGCCCCGTGAACTCCGCCATCAGCGAAATCCCAGGCCCGGCCGTTGCGGTCATCGAGCGCGCGCCAGCCCAAGCCGCGCCAATCACCATGCCGACAGCCGCCAGCTCGTCCTCAGCCTGCACAATGGCAAAAGTCGCCTTGCCGTCCGGCCCAACGCGATACTCCTTCATGTAGTCGATCATCGTCTCCACCAGCGACGACGAAGGCGTAATCGGATACCAGGTCACCACCGTGCAACCGGCAAACATGCATCCCATGGCCGCCGCGGAATTGCCGTCCACGATAATCTTGCCCGCCGTCTTATCCATGCGCGCAATGTAAAACGGGTCGCGCTTTTTCAAATTCGCCACCGCGTAATCGTGTCCCGCCTTGGCCGCCGCCAGGTTCAAAGCCGCCGCCTTAGCTTTGGTAGCAAACTGCTTGCGGATCGCCTTCTCCACCTCGGCAAAATCGATTTCCAGCAATTGCGCCGCCGCTCCGACATAGATCATGTTCTTGATCAGCTTGCGCAACTTCGCTTCCGCGCCCACCGTAGCCGCCAGTTTGTCGAACGGCACCGCGTAATAAATCAAATCGGAGCGCACCTTATCGAGCGCCAGCGGTTCGTCATAAAGCACCGCCGCTCCCGCAGTCAGCGTCTTGACGTCGTCCTGCGCCGTCTCCGCATTCATGGCGATGAGCAGGTCAATCTCTTTCTTGCGCGCGATGTACCCATCTTTACTGGCGCGGATCGTAAACCAGGTAGGCAGCCCCGCAATATTCGAAGGAAACAGGTTCTTCCCCGAAATCGGCACGCCCATCTGAAAAATACTGCGCAACAAAACCGTATTGGAACTCTGCGACCCCGACCCATTCACGGTCGCAACCTGAATGCTCATGTCGTTGACGACACGCCGTTGCCCCAGTTGCCCTGACAACTCCTGAGGCACAACATCGATAGTGGCCATCCCTCTACCTTTCCGGTTTTAATCCCACAAATTCATTGACCGGGCCAACCCCATCGCCCGGAAGTTTCGCGGAGTGAACGACGAAAACGCCTAAGCAATTATACGCGCCCAAAACGAGCGGGCGTAACTAGAACAGTAACAGTGAGGTGCTATCATCAGAATGCAGAATACCTAAATTGATGTCTAGGGCAGCGCTCACAGACACGAAAAACTGCAAAGTGGCTCTCTTGGGCTTCGGCACGGTCGGCAGTTCGGTGGCCAGAATTCTCTGCGAGCGCTCCAACACCCACCTGTGCCTGACCCACGTCCTTAATCGCAACGTGGCGCGAAAAAAAGTGGACTGGCTTCCGCCCTCCGTCCAGTGGACTGAGAATATCGATGACGTTCTATCTTCCGACGCCGAAATCGTGGTCGAAGTGATGGGCGGCCTCCAGCCCGCCGAAGACTGGATCCGCCGCGCGCTCCACTCGGGCAAATCTGTAGTCACCGCCAACAAGCAGTTGATCGCGCGCTGTGGCCCCGAATTGCTCAGCCTTGCGCGTCAGACGAAGCAGCAGATTCAGTTCGGCGCATCGGTAGCCGGCGGAGTGCCCGTAATTTCCGGATTGCAAGAAGGATTGGCCGGCGACGATCTGTACAAAATCCGCGGCATTCTAAACGGTACCTGCAACTACATTCTCAGCCAGATCGAAGCCAACGGCATTCCCTTCGAAACCGCTCTGCGCGAGGCGCAGAAACTGGGCTTCGCCGAGGCCGATCCCACGGAAGATATCGACGGCTTCGATGCCCGCGCCAAGCTAGCCATCCTGGCGCGAGTCGGGCTCCATTGCAATGTTGAGGCGGAAAGCATCGTAGCGCGCTCGATCCGCTCAATCGACTCCGTCGACTTCGAATATGCCAAGCAGCTAGGCTGCACCATTCGCCAGATTTCCGCTGCGGAATTAAAAGGCGAGAAACTGTTTGCCGCCGTGCAACCATCGCTCGTCGAATTCTCATCTCCGTTAGCGCGCGTGGAAGGCAGTCAAAACCTGGTAGTGGTCACCGGAACCTACGGCGGAGAAACCGTCTTTGGAGGCCACGGCGCCGGCGGACATCCCACCGCGGTCGCTGTCGTCTCTGACATTCTAGCCGTCGCACGCTCCCAACAGGCCTCCACGACGCTCGACCCCGAAAGTGCCCTCGACAAATCGCCCGCCGTTTCCGCCGATTTCACCGCCAAGCACTACCTGCGTTTTCTGGTGAAGGACGGTCCCGGCATCATCGCCACGCTCGCCACCATTCTCTCCCAGGGCGGCATCAACATCGATTCTGTCCTGCAGAAACCGGACTGCCCCAAGTCGCATCTGCCCTTCCTGATTACGCTGGAGGAATGCAAAGTGTCAGTCGTGGAGCAGGCCTTACAGCAAATCAACCAACTCGATTTCCTAGTACAGCCCTGCCTGCATTTGCCGATTCTGTAGAAAGGTTCGGGGGATCTTGACGGTGGAGCGTCGGGCGTCCTCGCCCGTCCTGAGATCGCGCTTAGGCGTCCAATGCAGAAATCGAAGCTACGCTTCCACCTGAAAGAACTGTGCCATATTACGAAATTTGTTATAGCGAGTCTCCAGCAGTTCGCCAACGGGCGTTTGCCGTATCGCGGCCAGGTGCTGCAGGAGCGCGGCGTCCAGAAACGCCGCGGCCTGCGCATGATCGGTATGCGCGCCTCCGGCCGGTTCCGGAATGATCGCATCAATGCAGCCCAATTCATTCAGATCCTGCGCCGTAATCTTCATGGCTTCCGCTGCCAGAGCCTTCTTGCTGGCATCGCGCCACATGATCGACGCACAGCCCTCCGGCGAGATCACCGAGTACACGGCGTTTTCCATCATCAGCACGCGGTCGGCCACGGCAATCGCCAGCGCCCCGCCGCTCCCGCCAACCCCAATCACGGTTGCCACAATCGGCACTTCCAGACGCGCCATCTCCAGCAGGTTGCGCGCAATCGCTTCTCCCTGCCCGCGCTCTTCAGCATGCAGGCCGGGATAAGCGCCGTCGGTATCCACAAACGTAAATATCGGACGCTTGAATTTCTCCGCAATCTTCATCACGCGCAGCGCTTTTCGATACCCCTCGGGATGCGGCATGCCAAAATTTCGATATACGCGCTGCTTGGCATCGCGCGCTTTCTGCTGGCCCACAATCACAACTTCTTCGCCG
>JBEKED010000202.1:0-7443 GCA_050014035.1 Terriglobales bacterium | reverse complement strand
CTATAGTCCTCCGGTGCCATCGCGCGTGGCACACCGTTGCGTACAGGCGCAGGATCATGGTCTGGAGGAAGCGCTGGATCATCAACTTCTTGCCAGATCGCAGGCTGCGATCAAAACTCTGACGCCGATTGTGTTTCGAATGCCGGTGCGCAATGTGCATCGCTCCGTGGGGACCATGCTAAGCGGAGAAATTGCACGGCGCCACGGCTCCGCCGGGCTGCCCGACGATACGATTCGGATTCACCTGGATGGATCGGCAGGGCAAAGCATGGGAGCGTTCCTGGCCAAGGGAGTCACGCTCACTCTGGAAGGCGAGGCGAATGATTACGTCGGCAAGGGATTGTCCGGAGGGCGTTTGGTCGCCTATCCACCGCGACGGTCGAAGTTCGACGCGGGAAAGAATATTCTGATCGGCAACGTTGCGCTCTATGGCGCGACCAGTGGCGAGGCGTTTTTTAACGGCGTTGCGGGCGAGCGCTTTGCCGTGCGCAATTCCGGAGCGACTGCCGTAGTCGAGGGCGTCGGCGACCATGGCTGTGAATACATGACGAAAGGTTTGGTGCTGGTGCTGGGAGCTTGCGGCAGAAATTTTGCCGCCGGCATGAGTGGTGGCGTCGCTTACGTTTTTGATGAGCGCGGAGACTTTAGCGAAAAGCGTTGCAATCTGGAATCGGTCGACCTGGAGCCAGTTCTCGAAACGCGGGAGGCGCAACTCATTGGGGGGAGGCTGGTCGAGGCAAAATTCGCGGACGTAAATATCGTCAAAGGACTCGTGGCGCGGCATCTGGCGTTGACCGGCAGCGCGCGTGCCACTTGGATTCTCGACAACTGGGCAGAGGCCTTGTCGAGATTCATCAAAGTGTTTCCTCTTGAGCACAAACGCGTCCTGGGAGTGCACCGGCGGCGACAACCTTATGTTCCAAGTCCGCCGTTGGCGGTTATGGCTTCGCCCGAGCGGGTGCAACATGGGTAAGGACACGGGGTTTCTGGAATATGCGCGCGAGTTGGCGCCGCGGCGTCCGGCGACTCAGCGGGTTAACGATTGGTTTGAGATCTATCTCGATCTTCCAGAAGAGAAGCTACGCACGCAGGGCGCACGCTGCATGGATTGTGGCGTGCCTTTTTGCCAGACCGGATGTCCGGTCAACAACCTGATTCCCGATTGGAACGAACTGGTATATCGGGGGCGTTGGAAAGAGGCGGTGCGTCAACTGCACGCGACCAATAATTTCCCGGAATTTACTGGGCGGATTTGTCCTGCGCCGTGCGAGGCGTCTTGTGTGCTGGGCATCAATCAGCCCGCGGTGACGATCAAGCAGATCGAAAAAAACATCGTGGAGCGCGGGTTTCATGAAGGCTGGATCCATCCGCAGCCGCCAAAGGTCAACACCGGGAAAAACGTAGCGATCGTTGGTTCCGGGCCCGCGGGATTGGCGGCAGCACAGCAGTTACGCCGGGCGGGACACTCCGTAACCGTCTACGAAAAAGCGGACCGGATCGGCGGTTTGCTGGTCTATGGCATCCCGCAGTTCAAGTTAGAGAAGCACATCGTCGATCGCCGCGTCGAACAAATTTCTGCTGAGGGCGTGAAATTCGTTACTGGCACGGAAGTGGGAAAGAACATCGCGGTCGAGGATCTGCGCGGCGGGTTCGATGCGATCGTGCTCGCCGGGGGAGCGGAGCAACCGCGCGATTTGAACGTTCCGGGACGCGAACTGAAGGGGATCCATTTTGCGATGGAGTTCCTGCCGCAGCAGAATCGGCGCAATCTTGGCGACACCATCGATGCAGCGACAGAAATTCTGGCGACCGGCAAGCGCGTGGTGATTATCGGAGGCGGCGATACCGGCGCCGATTGCCTGGGAACCTGCCATCGGCAAAAACCGCTCTCCGTGCACCAGTTCGAGATCATGCCGAAGCCTCCCGAGGAACGTTCGCCGCTGACGCCGTGGCCGCTTTGGCCGATGCAACTCCGCACGGAAGGCGCACACGAAGAAGGTGGAGTGCGTGACTGGAGCATCGCCACCACGAAGTTCACCGGCTCCGGTCAGGTTCAGCAACTGCATGCCGTGAATGTTGGGCCGGCGCCCACGTTCGAGCCGATTTCGGGGACGGAATTTACGATGGAAGCCGATCTCGTGCTGATCGCGATGGGCTTTCTGGGCCCGGTTCGCAACGGAATGATCGAGCAGTTGGGAGTGAAGCTCGATTCCCGCGGTAACGTAGCTACGGACCAGAACTATATGTCGTCGGTGCCGGGAGTTTTTGTCGCGGGCGACATGCGGCGCGGTCAGTCGTTAGTCGTGTGGGCGATTGCGGAGGGACGAAAGGCGGCCGCGAGCGTAGATGCCTATTTGCGAGTAAAAGCCATGCCTGTAATCGCGTCCACGGTTTCCAAATCCCACGAGGGATCGGTTGGTGTGGTGCAGTTTTAAAATTGCCGTCCCTCAGCGGCTAAAGCCGGCATTGAGAATAGGGCGTTTATCGCAGCGGTAAACCGCTGCGCCACCCAAAAGCAAGACCAAAATCGAGTTTTTCCGCGAGCTGTGAAGCCGCGCCCCTTCAGAGCAAGATCAAGACCTGAGTTTGTCTAGCAAGCTGTGAAGCCGCGCCCCTTCAAAGCAAGATCAAGATCTGAGTTTTTCCGCGAGCTGTGAAGCCGCACCCCTTCAAAGCAAGATCAAGCCTGAGTTTTTCAGCAAACTGTAAGGCCGTGCCCTTTTATAGCCGCTTCAAACTGCACCACTACCGATCGGTTGCTTTATGGTCACACCGGCCATCCGCGCGGGTATAATAGCCCGCACCTATGTCGCTGGCCTCTGGCACAAAACTTGGTCCATACGAAATTCAGTCACAGCTCGGCGCGGGCGGCATGGGCGAAGTGTATCGGGCCAAGGACACTCGGCTCGACCGCACGGTCGCGGTCAAGATTCTACCCAGTCACCTGTCCGACAATCCCGAGGCCAAGCAGCGCTTCGACCGCGAAGCCCGAGCCATCTCTTCGCTGAACCATCCCAACATTTGCACGTTGCACGATGTCGGACATCAGGATGGCGTCGATTTCCTGGTCATGGAGTTTCTCGAGGGAGAGACGCTCGCCGACCGCTTGCTGAGAGGTCCGCTGCCGACCGAGCAGGTGCTGAAATACGGGATCGAAATTTGCGAAGGGCTGGAGCGAGCGCACAAAAGCGGCGTCGTGCATCGCGACCTGAAACCGGGAAACGTGATGCTGACGAAAACCGGGGCGAAGCTGATGGACTTTGGATTGGCCAAAGCGGCTCCGTCGGGCGCGACTCCGGCATCGAGCTTGACCATGACGGTTTCCCACCCGTCGGCCGAGCAGCCGCTTACGGCGCAGGGCACATTAGTCGGTACATTTCAGTACATGTCTCCGGAGCAGACAGAAGGCAAGGATGCCGATGCACGCTCCGACATTTTTGCCTTGGGCGCGGTGCTCTATGAAATGGCGACAGGCAAGCGGGCGTTCACGGGGAAAAGCCAGGCCAGCATTGTGGCGGCAATTCTGGCTTCGGAGCCACCTTCAATTTCTCTGGTGCAGCCGATGTCGCCGCCGGCTTTGGCCCAGGTTATAAAGACGTGCCTCGCCAAGGACCCGGAAGAGCGCTTCCAGACGGTGCACGACCTGAAGTTGCAATTGAAATGGATTGCGGAGGCTTCTGCCAGCCAACTGGCTGCGCCCGCCCAGGTACGCGCGCGCCGCGTGGTGCAGAAGCGCACGTTGCTGATTGCGGCGATCATCGGTTGGGTTCTGGCCGCCGCCGCTCTCGCTTTTTTCCTGTCGAGCCGCAGCCAGCTTGAAGAGGCGCGACGGCCGATGACCGCGGCGTGGCTGCCGCCCAAGGATACGGAATTTGCCTCCGTTGTCAACGGTGCGCCGGCGCTTTCCCCGGATGGCTCGAAACTCGCCTTCCTGGTGAATCTAGTTTCGCTGTCGAACGAGAGGCTGACCAGCACGGCTGCCGCTTCCGATGCAAAGTTGTGGGTGCGCGACGTAAATACAGGGGCAATGCATCAGGTGGAAGAAGCCGAGCGGCCGTCGTTTCCATTTTGGTCGCCCGATGGGAAATACATTGGCTACTTTTCGGCGGGGAAGCTGAAGAAAGTAGCGCTGTCGGGAGGACCTGTGCAGGTGCTCTGCGACGCTCCAGAAGGGCGCGGCGGATCGTGGAATCCGCGGGGCTTGATCATCTTTACGCCGAACATTGCTGAACCACTATATAAGGTGCCAGAAGGCGGCGGCACGCCCGAGAAGATTACCGAGACAAAACCTGGGTGGACGAATCGAAACCCGTACTTTCTACCCGATGGCGATCACTATTTGTTCATTGTTCGCGACACGGGAAATGCTGCGTCGGCGGGTTCGTTATACGGCGCCTCGCTCTCGGGCGAGAAACCGCGCCAAATCCTGGAGCGTGCCTCGAACGTGCAGTATTCCGAGGGATACCTGTTATACCTGCGCGAAACGGTCCTGGTGGCGCAGCGCTTCGACCCGAAATCGCTGAAGTTCAGCGGCGATCCCACGCCCGTCGCCGAAAAACTCGATTACTGGAACCCGCGCGACGTCATCGCCTTCACCGCCGCGCACGGCACCCTCGTTTTCCGTCATGGATCATTGCAGAAGACGCAACCCATGTGGGTGGACGGCTCCGGGAAAGAGATCGCGAGGTTTGGCGATCCCGGCCTTTATGCGTCGCCGACTCCTTCTCCCGATGGGAGCCTGGTCGGCCTGGCGCGGATCGATCCTGACACCACTAGGCGAGATGTTTGGATCGTCGACACCAGCCGGAATACGGTATCGCGCAGCACCTTCGCCGACGCCACCGGTCTTACCTTTGCGTTTTCCCCTGACGCGAAAAGAATTGCGGTCATCACTACCGCGGGAGCGACGTCGGGGGGACTGTGGATCCAACCGACAAGCGGTTCGGGTAAGCAGGAGAAATTGGAGACTCCCGCGGTCTCTGGCTTAGTGGCAAGCTGGTCTCGCGACGGCCGTTATCTTTTCATGGCATTGCAGAACAATGCCACGCGGTTCGACGTTTACTACATCGATCTGAACGGGGACCGGAAATTGACTCCTTTTCTCAATTCACCGGCCAATGAATTAGGCCCGGTTTTGTCGCCGAACGGCAAATGGCTGGCATACACGTCAGATGAATCGGGAAGGGCTGAAATTTATGTGACAGCATTCCCGGAACCGGGTGGGAAATGGCAGATTTCCAATGACGGCGGCAGTTCCCCTTCGTGGAGCGCGGATGGGAAGCAGCTCTACTACACGGTTGGGGATAAGCTGATGATGGTTCCGATTCAGAACGTCGAGACCTTTGCGTTCGGAGCGCCGACCCAGCTACCGATCCACTTGAACGAATTCGCGGCGCTTGGGCCCGTGGCGCCCGGCGAACGGTTTCTCGCTTTAAAGCCGCTGAGCGGAGGCCAGTCGAACCCTCAGGAAGTTATTCTGAACTGGACTGGAACGCTGAAGCAGTAGCCTATTCGCCACGCGCGGTGATTATTGCGAGGAGAAGTTCAAAACTCGAAGTACGCTCCAGCACGCGCAGGGTGGGCAGCGCCATCGGTTCCAGTTGCCAATCCTGTTGCTGGGAGCAAGCCTTCTTCAAGCCCATGGAGGCTTTCCCACGCGGCTTCGGTCAATGCCGGGTCGGCGCCGACAATATCGCGGATCATTTGCCACGCGGCGAGATTGAGCGCGCCCTCCGGCGCGGGACCCATGGCGAGTGACACCGAGCACTGCGGGCAGAAACAAATTCGCTGTGCCGGAGATTTCTGGCGCGGCCTTACTCCCACGGTTTGAGCAAAGAGGAATACCGCAACCGATTTTTGCCCGGCCTCAAGCTCCCGATTGCAGCGAAGACAATACAAGTTATCCAAAGTCCCGACTCCGGTTGCCCAGTTACGCCGCCCGTAACGGGCAGCTGATTTGCGAGGATGAACGGCGTCGCTAAAGCGACGCCCTGATACGAATCCCACTTGCGGGCACTTGCTAGCCGGCGCGACTGAAGTTGACCCACGCATCGGAGCGCTGCTCGTGCTCGGGTTCGGGTGCGCCGGCCTCGAGCAAGCCGATGACTCCGCGCAGATTCTCCCAGGCCGCTTGATTCAACTCTGGGCCGGAGCTGACCAGATCGCGAATCATATCCCACGCGGCGATGTTCAGCGCGCCTTCGGGCGAGAGTCCCAGCGCCAGGGAGACCGAACACTGGGGACAGAAAACCATCCGCTGCGCGGTGGATTTCTGTCGTGGCTTGATACCCACCGTCTGGGCGAACATATAGATGGCGACGAATTTTCGTCCCGACTCAAGTTCGCGATTGCAGCGCAAGCATCGTACGTTGTCCAAGGTCGTACCCTTCGGGCCAATTGTGGCTAATGGAATACGACTACTTTCTCCAAGGCGCTGCCGGTCGCACAAGTATGCAGAAGGATTCCGGCAAGGGAACGAGAGCGGAGAGCGCGAACCAAGCTTGCTCTAGCCAGAACGCGACAGCATCGCGCACTCTACTGCAATGGGGGTTGCAAGGTCCGTAAAGTCGCAGGCGTCGCGGCTTCCGGCGAGACGCCAACAGGTGGCTGCGGTTTGTTACCGCATCGGCAAGCGCGGCATTGAATTTCTGCTGGTTCAAACCCGCGGGGGACGGTGGATTTTTCCCAAAGGCGGCGTGGAACCCGGCCTCACGCTCGCCCAATCCGCTGCCCTCGAGGCGTTTGAAGAAGCTGGCGTTCATGGCCGGATGGAGGCAATTCCCTTCATCCGCTACTTCAGAAGACAGGAACCGGCAGACACTAAAACTAAGAAAGACAAGCGAACTGGCCCCGGATCCGAGGCAGGATCGAATGTTGTTGCGCACCTCTGCGAAGTGTCGAGGCTGGAGACCCCGCAGGAATCGAATCGGAACCCCAGTTGGTTTTCGGCGGAAAAAGCGAAGCAACGTTTGCTCAAAGACCGCGCGGCCGAATTCGGGGGCGAACTCGTTCGTGTGGTCGAGCGCGCGTTGTCGCGGATTCAAAGGCTGCAGGGCAGCGTGCGTCATACTCCGGATCGCATGCACCGCGACGGCATGCACCAAGTCCGATTTGAATTTCATGAAGACGGACGCTTGCCCGACGATCTCAGGAAGGCCGTGCTCGCGCGCTACATTCTCCGCCAGCCCGCACTCGATGAGATTCGCCGGCCAGTTCTGCGGTTGAGCAGCGGGGCGAGTTCCAGCGCGGAGACAGCCCGCAACATCACGGCAATTGACAGCGGACGGAGAGCAAAGTTTCCGAAACCCACTAAGCTTTCGTCGAGCAGGCGCAAGGTCGCGGAGTAGCTGAAATTCGTGGACAAAGTTGGGGTGAGGTTCCGGAACCGGCGAGGAGCTTTGGTAGTGCGAGCAAGATGCATAGGTCCTTCGCTTCGCTCAGGAT
>JBEKED010000201.1:0-8709 GCA_050014035.1 Terriglobales bacterium | reverse complement strand
TTCTACGATCGCTCGCTAGAAGGTGGCATCGAACTGAAGGCAACTTGCGCCCCGCACTACTTCCGAGTAGTGCGCCAGCGCCGAGCCGCCGAACACCGTTCCGAAGCCGCCGCAGCCGCAGCCCACGCCGCCCCGCCGCCAGTAGAAGCGACCAAGCCAGCCATAGGCGCCACCGAAATGACGATGCCCGGCTCAACCGGCATCGAGCTAAAACCTCAGGGCATAGGACAGCCCGTCGGCCACCCCGGAGGTCATCCCTCCGACATGAACGCCATGACCAAAGGCTGCCTCGCCGGAACCGCCGTGTGTTTCATTTCTCATCAAGGAGAAGTTTATCCCTGCGGTTACTTGCCCGCCCTCGCTGGCGATTTGAGAAAGCAAGCCTTCGCCGACATCTGGCAGAACTCAGTAGTGTTCAACGAACTCCGCGACACCAACAACCTGCAGGGAAAATGCGGCTGCTGCGAGTTCCGCAACGTCTGCATGGGTTGCCGCGCACGCGCCTACGCCGCTACCGGCAACTATCTCGACGAGGAACCCTTCTGCGTCCATCAGCCGCAAGCAAAAGGATTGAAAAAGGAGATAGATAGTGCGCCGGTGGTAACGTCGCGCTAAACCGGTGCAAGTAAGTCATTGAATCATCGAAGTTCTGCATTAGCGTATAGAAAATCTAGCTACTAATGATTCAAAGCCTGAATCGAGCCAAATGACCCCGCTTAGCGTGTAATCCCACAATCCAAGCTCACAAAGCTTACTTCGTTTCTGTGCATAACTTCCCTAACTAACTGAAAACTTTGCCGCTTCCGAGCGAGAAACCAGTTTTGGCCCGCCGTGTGCTCTACCGTACTGTGGCAGCGGTCTGCCAGGAGCTGAAATCTTGGAACCGACTCTAATGGTCGTGGGGCTGAACTACCGTACCGCTCCCGTGGCCGTGCGCGAGCGTTTCTGGATCGACGAGAGCCGCCGTTACGATGCCCTGACGCAGTTGTCGAGCGCCGAAGGAATCGAAGAGGTCATCGTACTCGCCACCTGCACCCGCACCGAGTTTTGGCTGTGGGCTGGCGATGTTACCCTCGCCGCCAACTCAGTCATGCGCTCGCTTGCCGCCTCCTGCGGACTCAAGCTCTGCGAGTGGAAACACTTCTACCGCCTGCTCGATGAAGCCGCCCTCCTGCATGTCTTCCGTGTCGCCTCCAGCCTCGACTCCATGGTAGTAGGCGAGCCCCAGGTGGTCACCCAGGTGAAAGAGGCGTGGCAGCACGCGCAGAAAGCCGGAGCCACGGGCCGCTTCCTGGATGCGGTATTGCAAAAAGCACTCGGCGTCTCCGAGCGTGTGCGCACCGAGACGGCCATCGCCAACACCGCGGTTTCGGTTCCGTATGCCGCCGTCGAGCTAGCGCGCCAAATCTTCGGCACGCTCGAAAACAAGAAAGTGCTGGTGCTGGGCGCGGGCCAATTGAGTGAACTCTCCGCCCGCGAGTTAATCAAGCAGGGAGCCAACTCCACCCGCGTAAGCGTAGTCAATCGCACCCTGGAGCACGCGGCCGAACTCGCGGCCAAACTCGGTGGCGTTGCCGTTCCTTTCGAGGAGCGCCGGCAGCAGATGGCCGAAGCCGACATCATCATCAGTTCGACGTCCTGTCCCCACACCGTTCTCAACCGCGCCGAAGCGGAAGAAATGGTGCGCGGGCGCAATATGAAACAACGGCCGCTAGTGATCGTGGATATCGCCATGCCGCGCGACATCGACGCCGCCGTCCGCACCGTAGAGGGCATTTCCCTGTTTGACTTTGACGACCTGGAAAGCGTGGCCGACCACAACGCTAGCGAGCGTGAAGCGGCCGCTGCCGAAGCGCAAAAAATTCTGCAGGCCGAAGCCCAGGGCTTTCGCCGCAAGCTGGTAGGGGAGCATGTCGTGCCCACCATCGTAGCGCTGCGTCTGCGTCTGGACGAGATCTGCGGCAAAGAACTGGATACCTTTCGGCAAGAGAACGGACCGTTCTCCCGAGACCAGAACGAAATGTTGGACGCAGTCCTCGCCCGCATGACGCAGAAGATCGCCGGCTCGCTCGCCCGCGAACTCAAGGAACTCCCCGGGAAGAATGAGCAGGAACAACTGACTACCGCTTTGCAGCGCCTGTTCCACCTGAAGACCCCCGTCGGCAGACCGCAGTCGATGGCGGACGGTAAGTCGGCATAGCCAGGCAACCATCACGGCCCCCCAGGTGATCCAAATTGTATGTAATACTTGTAGTTACACAATGTTTCACGTGAAACGTTTTGTGCAGGTATACTTGTACGTACCGGTATGTATGTCATGGCGGGAAGGGTAATGGCCACGAGAGAACAAAACACGAATGGAGCCGTGGAAGCGGAGCGTACAATAGGCGGACAATGGGACGAAAAATAGTCGAACAACGGGCGAACAAAATAAAGTTTGCCGTACGACTATGTACGTACAGGCGGCGCAGGCACAACACACGAAAGGAGTTCGGCGATTTCTGGTGGCTCAAAGGGGGCTTGACAACGCATGCTATGCTCTCGGAGCAGTTTTCCGCCCATCGTTTCCCCGCCCATCGTTTCTCCGCCCCCCACAGGGCTGGACCGCAGCGGTGAACCGCTGCGCCACCCAAAGGCAAAGGCCAATGCAAAATCCCTAGGCGGATGCGCTACTACGGGGCGGGAGACTTACATTTCATCACGTGCAGTTGTTATCGGCGGCAGCCGTTGCTTGGCGCTTCGCGGCGTCGCAATCTGTTTCTCACTGTCTTGGAACAGGTGCGCAAACGCTATCAATTTGTCGTCGTTGGTTACTTGGTCATGCCGGAACATATTCACCTTCTGATCAGCGAACCACAAGAGAGGGACCCTTCGCTTGTGATGCAGGCTCTCAAGATTGGTTTTGCCCGACGCGTGATTGCAGAGGCACGACGACTTGAGGTGTCCGCGGAGGCCACTTCTCGAAAAGCGCGAGAAGTGGCGCACCCGCTTGGCATCCGCTTGGGCCACAGCCAGTTCTAGTTGGGACCTCACTAGCCCATGCAGCGGGCAATCACCAGAGTTATGTCGTCCTGCTGGTCGCTTCCACCGCTGAATTGCTGGACCGCCTCCACAACGGCTTGCAGAAGCGCAGCTACGGGAAGGTGAGAATTGCGCGCCAGGGTATCTTGCAAGCGGGATGCGCCAAATTCTTCTCCGTCTGCGTTCTCGGCCTCGGTGACTCCGTCGGTGTAGAGGACCAGCATGTCACCTGGCGCTAGCTGCGCTTCCGCTATCTCGCATTGCCAGGATTCAAACAATCCCATCACGGTGCAGGTCGACGTCAACCACTCCGCCTTTGGCGGCTCCCCCTGCGAGCTTGCGCCGGCGCGCAGCAGGAGCGGGGCTAGATGTCCACAGTTGGCGTAGCGGAGCTTGCGGGTGGAGTCGTCGTAATCGGCGAAGAATAAGGTGGCGTAACTGGCATCGCCGCTATTTTCGTAGAACAAACGGTTGACCGACGTGAGCAGGCGCGGGAGATCGTCGACGGCTAGCGCGTATTGACTGCGCAGGTTGGCTTGCAGATTGGCCATCAGCAGGGCTCCGGAGACTCCTTTGCCGGCAATGTCGGCCAGCACCAGAGCCAGGCGGCCGGGGCGAAGCTCGAGAAAGTCGTAGTAGTCTCCACCAACCTTGCGAGCCTGGATGCAGGCGCCGGTGTATTCGAGAGTCTGCATCGCGGGCAGCTTTTGCGGGAAAAGGCGGGCTTGGACCTGGCGGGCAATTTCCATTTCCTGCGCGGTGCGGCGATCGGCCTCCATGCGCTCGGCCATTTTTTCCGCCAGACGAATGTTCTCCAAAGCGACGCCGGCCTGGGCGGCTACGGACTCGAGCAAGCGCTTGTCTTCGCCGGAATACGGTTCCTCGGAAAGTCGCTGGCCTAGAACGAGCAAGCCGATGAGGTTGTTGTCTCGGCTGAGAATCGGCACCAGGCATTCGGGCGCGAGGGGCGCCAGGGTGGCTAACTCTTCGGCGCCAACGGAACTGGAGCTGACTTCCCAGGCTTTGCCGCGGCGCGCTAGTTCGACGAAGCCCGGTGTGGTGGCGGAGAATGTCGCGGGGAGCGTGCCGGAGGTCGCGGACAACTGGCCATTGCCGGATTGGAGGTAACACGCCAGGGATTTCGGGTGTAGCGCTTCGCTCACGTGGCGCTCGATGAGCATCGCGAGTTGGTTACTATCTCCGACCGTCCGAGTTTTTTCGCCGAGGTCGTGCAAGATGGAGCGCGAGTCGTAGGCGCTGCGAAAGAAGGCGCGGTCGATGCGCTCGGTTCCGCGCTTGACCAGAGGGGCCGAGGTCCAGACCAGGACAATGCCGAACACGGCGCTCAACGCCATCCCGATATTGGTATCGGCGCGAAGAAATCTGGCGAAGACGTGGGTGAAAAGCGCAATGGCGGAGGCCGCGACTACGAACATCAAAAGGAAGAAGCCCCTCTGCACCAGAACGTAGCGCGCACTGCGTCGCAGCAATACGGGAATTCCCATGACGTGGTGCTTCACCACCGCGTAGGCGAACGAGAGGGGGTAGAGGAACAAGATGAGGACGAGCACGGTATCGACCCAGAAAGAGGGGCGATAGCCCAAGAAGTCCCCGGCCATTCTTTCGAGCACGATGGGCACGACGCCGGCGACGGTTCCCCAGAGCATGACGCGCGACTTGCGACGCGCTTCCAGAGGGACGGAGGGCATGAAGGAATTTTGCGCCAGCGAGATCAGGCCGAGGATCAGTAAGTCGTAGTTCAAGGCAGCGCTGACGAAATCTGCATTGCGGCTGCCCAAGAGGTGAGCTACCACTCGTGGGAGGGTTGCGCTCCCGGTCCGCAACCCGGGGATGACAATGCAGACTCCGAACAAAAGGCCCACCCACTTTAACCACGGGAGGCGGCGATCCAGCGGCGATTGCACCGGGAATACAGCGAAGAAAAGATAGAAGAGCGGAGCCAGCATTCCCGCAAATACCGCGCGAAAAGCAAGCGCAAACACGCCGAGCGCGGGAGGAATGATCGCGGAATTGGGAAAGCTCGCGGCGGCAACAAAGGCGCAGAACAGTAAGGCCAGAAGCCAGGCGTGGGGTTCCTCGAGCCTCAAGAACAGGACGGCGAACGCCACCACAAGAAAAGGGACGGGGTACGATGCCATGACTTGAAGAGCGGAAGAGCGGGCCAGGCCTTCGGGCGTTCGATCGGGCGTGGCGGCGCGGAAGATGCCATGCAGGGTCAGGGGGTGGGGCTCACCGGCGCGCTCTACGGTCAACTCCACCGGGTCGCCGGGCCGGCCACGAACATAGGCTTTGTCGGAGGCAATGTCGGTGTCTAGCGCTCGCCCATTGATGCCAATAATGCGATCGCCCACGCGCAGGCCGGCACGTTCGGCCGGGCTTCCTGCCACGATATCGCCAACCGATTGCGAGTGCGTCGACTCGTCAAACGGAGAAGGGTTGCGAATATTGAAGCCGAGTTCTACGCGCGGCCCCGGGTGACGCACAGCGTACATCCAGAGAGAACCGTAGGCGATGGCAACGACGGCAAACAGGGTTGCCAGAGTCGCCAGCAGCGGCTTTCGGAATGACGCGGGTTCGGTCATGAATTTCAGTTGAGAGGATTTTAGTTGAGACCCTCCCAGGAAGTCTTGAAGAGGTAACAAGTTTCTTTCCCGGCGCAGTTTACCTCAGCGGCTAAAGCTGACATTCAAAATCAAAACAGTAACCGCACCGCTGAAGCGCTGCGCCACCCAAAATCACCACCCAAAATCAAAAGGCAAAATCCTGGCTGTCCGCTTCCGTGGAATCCCACCCCTTCGGCTTCGCTCAGGGCAGGCTCTTGCGCAAAAAGCGCGCAAGGATGGGGCACCCGGGGCTCGTCTTACTGCTCGTCTTATTGATCTTTATTATTATTATTATTATTGGTGCTCTTCGGCCGTGCTGGTTTGCACGCTTTCATCGTCGCCTCGGATCAGGCCGAATTTCTTTAGCTTGTAGCGGAGCGCGTCGCGGCTGATGTCGAGCAACTTGGCGGCGTGGGTCTGGTTGTTGTGGGCCTGGCGCATGGCTAACTCGACCATGGCGTGCTCGACCTCTTCGAGAGAGGTGCCGCCTTCCGGGATGTAGAGCCGGGGAAGGGATCGGCCGTTGGGCAAGGCCTGCCCGCCATCGTTGGGCGAGGTTCGCTCGAAGAGGGTGCGGCCGCCGGATTCTCCTACGGAGAAGGGGAGATACTCGGGACGGAGAAGCGGTTCGTCTTCCAGAATCATGCCGCGCTCGATAGTGTTTTTCAGTTCGCGGACGTTGCCGGGCCAGTTGTGAGTGAAGATGAGGCGGCGCGTGTCATCGGTAATACCGCGCACGGACTTTTTGAATCTGCGGTTGTAACGGCTGATGAAAAAATCGACCAGTGGAAGGATGTCTTCTTTGCGCTCGCGCAGGGGCGGGATGAAGATCGCGATGATGGCTAAGCGGTAATAGAGATCCTGACGAAACTGGCCGTCGCGCACGGCTTTTTCCAGATCGCGATTGGAGGCCGCGATGACGCGGACGTCGACCTGCATGTCGCGGACCCCGCCGACGCGGCGGATGACTTGATCTTCAAGCACGCGCAGAAGTTTTGCCTGCAGAAGGGGAGAGAGTTCGCCGATTTCATCGAGAAACAAGGTGCCGCCGTCGGCCATCTCGAATAGACCCTTCTTCATCTGCTTGGCGTCGGTGAAGGCGCCTTTTTCGTGGCCGAAGAGTTCGGCTTCCATCAGGGTTTCGGGGATGGCGGAGCAGTTGATGGCTACGAAGGGCTTCTCCTGACGCGAGCTTTCGTAGTGAATGGCTTTGGCGATGAGGTCTTTGCCGGTGCCGCTTTCACCTTGAATCAGGATGGTGGTGGCTTCGCTGGAAGCGACTTTGCGGACAAAGTTCATGAGCTCGGTCATCTTGGGGGAGACGCTGACCACGCTGTCATATCCGGATACGCGGCGGACTTCGCCGCGCAAGGCCTGAACCTCGGTGCGCAGACTGGTAGCTTCGAGCGCGTTCTTGATGGTGATGTGGAGTTCGTCGAAATCGATAGGCTTGCCGACGAAATCGTAGGCGCCCAGCTTGAGCGCGGCTTTCACGTCGTCGAGCTGCGGGTCGGCGGTGATCATGATGACGGCGCGGGCATCGCCGTTTTTCTTGAGCTGATCGAGCACTTCGATGCCGCTGAGGTCGGGCATGCGGACATCGAGCAGGACGAGATCGGGTGATTCGCGCTGCGCCGAAGCGACCAGCGCACCAGGCGCTCGTCGTCCACGATCATGATCTTTTCTACAGGCATCCCCTGTGTAATTTACTACGAATTAGAGGAGAATGCTCTGGCAAGTGGCGGCGCATGGGGACGATAATGCGGCGTGCGTCTTTATACAGAGTGCGGCAGCGTAGCAGGGGATGAACTTCTTTAGGGCCAGCATGATGGGCTGATCGTTAGAGAGTGACAGCTTCGCATAATCTGCAATAGTCTGAACTTAACTTGACTGACTGACCGATTGAATGGCTCTCGACCTGCGCGACAACGAGCTAGCAGGAACCCAACTTCAGCATTGCCGACAAACCGGCCGGAACTGCGGTCGCTGACTTCCCCGAAGCCCGTTTCTGGTTAAACTTAGCGTATCGGTATAACATTCTTATTCATGGACGGAGATCCTGCCCTTCAAGCGCAAGTCGTTCTCCGTTCCGGCTTCGGAGCGCTGGTAGCAGGGATGTTTGGCATGGGTTGGCTTGGCTCGGGCCTCGGAATAGCCCGTGCGTTCACGCCTGCGGTTATTGTGCTGTTCGATGTGTTTGGAATCCTCTTGCTGGGATCTTCCATCTACTTCATCCGCAAGGGAAGGTCTTTGCGCAGAAACTACCCTGCGTCATCCGATGCCCGGATAAAAAGGATCAACAAGCAGTTCCTTGTCATAGTCATCCTCGAATTTACGGCAATCGCAGTTCTCAGTACGGCCGCTTACGTGTTTCATCGTCCAGACCTGGCTCCTGTTTTGGCCGCTATCGTGGTCGGACTCCATTTCCTGCCTCTGGGCAAGATTTTTCGGCAGGCACGTTACTATTTTTGGGGAATCGCGATAGCCCTTTGGTGTAGCGTCTGCGCGATTTTGTTCCGGTCCAATACGCTTGTGGCGTGGAGCAACATCGGGACGGGTGTTCTACTCTGGGCAAACTGCGCACACGGTCTACTACGAGCCCGAGGGATCGTGCGTGCACTTGTCCGGTAACGCGACGTACCCCGGAACGTGAGATCGAATTAACTCCTCGGAGCGTGAGTGAAAGCGCGGTGAGTGCCAAACGGGGTTGGTTTTAGTTTGGCGCGAAACCGGCGCAGTCCGAAACGCCCGTCCGAGCCGCGGCCGAGCGGCGTCCCCCCGGAAGAGGACGCAGTGGGAAAAAGACGGCGTAGCCTTCCGTTAGAGAATGACGGATGGTTGTTGATATTGAGGGTTAGCGCACAAAGCAGGCGCACAGAAAGAATTCATAACGCAGGTTCAGGCCGAGATTTTTTCTCCGGATTGAGGCGCGCCGGAAAGCCGTCCCCGACGGTGATTTCCCGGTGTTCGTCAGATCATTGAAGCCTGAAGTAGATCCGTATTGCCCGAAGCAAGTCTTCGGGCCTTATTCTCGTCCCGCCAAATGTCGTCTTGAGGGAGTTTA
>JBEKED010000200.1:0-12538 GCA_050014035.1 Terriglobales bacterium | reverse complement strand
GCTATGCCGGAGCCCATCAACCCACAACCTAGAACGCCAACTTTCTTGATATCCATATGACCTCTTTAATTTGATTGTCGCTCCGATATGAGACTCCGGGCAGAGTTAGCGCGCGAGACCAAAGTATCTTTCAACGAGTGAATCGAACTCCTCTGACGATTTGCATTTGATTTCAGGCCGTCCACGAGGCTTGACTTCGCACCGAGAAGGCGCCGCATCCGAAGAACTCCTCCAGTAGGTAGCATAATCGTGATTTTCGAAAGCATCGAAGACTATATCTTCGACGCTAACCTTGCCGTAGGTCATCCCGGCACGATGGATCATCATGTAACACACGTTTGCCCTTGCGTCGTAATGACTCACAAAGTCATTGGCAGTATCGCCACTTCGTGGCGTTCCATAAATGTTGAACTGTTTGTCAGCCTGTTCAGCGCACAATTTTTGCTGAGGCAAAGTTGCCAATCGGGGTTGCGATGCATCTTCAATAACGGGTGCCTCCTGCTTGGTCTGCACGGGCTGGGTCTTGTCGCATGCAGTCAATGTAAGGAAAGCGATTGTGGGGAGAGCCACTTTCCAATGGCGTCTCATAAAGTCGTTCCCCCGCTGCCCTTTATAATTTTGCAAACCTTCCGCATGACATCCGCCGCGTCTTTGCCGTCCGTAGAAATCGGTGACGCACCGCCTAGGTTGACAGAAGCGGAAGCGTGGCCTTCACTCGGTATATATGTGAGGCTCCAGTGATTTTCGTTGAGTCTAAAGAACCCTAACCTCTCTGCTGCTGTATGACCTTCCCAACGAAAAAGCGATAAGCCCTTGCAGGCAGGTTCCGCCGCGAATGCATCGCCAACATCTCTGCCAATTTCGGGGGTGCCGTCGTCGTCAAAGAAGATCGCTGTGACTGACGACCCCTGCACAATGTGGCTAGTGCGCGCCGTAGGGATATACGAGCTGAAAAGCAGGCACACTCCGGCGACGACCATCAACCCCGCGAACACCGTCGCCGCCCGGTAGAAAAACTCGCCGCGCTTGACGCGACGCCACTCCTCCTTGAGAACCACTTGGGCTGACTCGAGCAACTTGCGGTCGGCCAACTTTAGCTTGCTGAAGTCTGGCGTGGTGCCGTCATCTGGGAATAATCCCTCGTGTTCTTCCAACGCACGAATGACGGCAAGAGAAGACCCCTCCTTGGGATTGAGCCGGAGCTTTATCTTTGCCCACGCTTCGTTGAGCTCGACGAAGTCTTCTCTGACGTTTTGCCACAGAGCCGAGTTGTCTGGGAACGTCGCAAGGCAAGCCCCATGAACGGAATGGGCATGTGTGATAACCGCCGCAATTTCCGCTCGTAGCGAATC
This sequence comes from Terriglobales bacterium, assembly GCA_050014035.1. Classification (GTDB taxonomy): domain Bacteria; phylum Acidobacteriota; class Terriglobia; order Terriglobales; family Acidobacteriaceae; genus Acidiflorens. The sequence goes on along the minus strand of JBEKED010000200.1, from coordinate 11,186 downwards.
TATCCAAGCCTGTCGAAACTCAGACACCTTGTTCTCTTTGCTGATGATCAGCCCGAGCAAAGAAATGCCGGCAGCAATGATTGCCGCCACGATTGTTCCGGCAATTTCTTTTGGCAAGCCAAACATGAGCGATCACTGGGAGCGTAGCACACCGGCCCTAGGGTGCAGACGACTCTTGGGCCGAAGCATCACTGAAAGCTCTCCACCACCATAGCAATCCCCTGCCCGCCCCCAATGCAAGCCGTAGCCAGGCCATATTTCTTTCGCCGCCGCCGCAATTCATAGAGCAGAGTAATCACCAGCCGCGTCCCGGTCGCTCCCAATGGATGCCCCAACGCAATCGCTCCGCCGTTCACGTTCACCTTTTCGCGGTCGAGTCCTAATTCTTTTTCCACCGCCAGATACTGTGCTGCGAACGCCTCGTTCACTTCGATCAAATCGATGTAGTCCAAAGTCAGCCCGGCGCGCTGCAGCGCAATCTTCGTCGCCGGAACCGGACCGCTCCCCATAATCTTAGGATCGACACCCGCAATCCCCCAATTCACAATCCGTCCCAGCGGACTGAGATTTCTTTTCTGCGCCTGCTCCAGCGACATCACCACCACCGCCGCGGCGCCATCGACGATGCCGCTGGCATTGCCCGCCGTCACCGTGCCATTTTTCCCAAACGCCGCCCGCAGTTTAGCCAAGCCCTCCAGAGTAGTCTGCGGACGCCGGTGATCGTCTTCGGTCAGCATCTCTCCCGTCGCCTCGCCCGTTGTCTCGCCTTTCGACTTCCGCAGCGGCACCGGCGTCAGTTCTTCCTGCAACCGTCCCGCCTTGTAAGCCGCGTCGGCCATCTGCTGCGAGCGCAGAGCAAATTCGTCCTGCGCTTGCCGCGTGATGCCCTGCTGCTCGCCATAAAGCTCCGCCGTATTCGCCATATACAGGCCGCAATATGAATCCAGCAGCGCCACCATCAGCGAATCTTCCAGCTTTCCGCCGGGAGCCAGCGTAAATCCATCTCGCCCCCGGATCGAAAACGGCGCCTGCGACATCGATTCCATCCCGCCCGCCAGCACGATTTTCGCTTCGTCGGTTTGAATCATCTGCGCCGCGCTGACCATCGCCTGCATTCCCGACCCGCACAGCCGATTCACCGTCAGCGCCGGAGTCTCAATCGGCAACCCCGCTCGCAACGCCACGTGACGCGCCCCATACAGCGCGTCGCCCGAAGTCTGCTGCGCATTGCCAAACACGGCATGGTCGAATTCCTTGGGATCGATCCCCGCCCGCTCGATCGCAGCCTTCGCCGCCACCGCGCCCAGTTCCTGCGCCGTGTAGTCTTTTATTTTCCCGCAATAGCGTCCAAAGGGCGTGCGCGCCCCACTGACAATCCCAATGTCTCCAGGCTTCAACATGAGTCCCAACTTTTATGGAAGAATGCGCTGGCCTGAGGCCAACTTGTGAGTTTAACAGGAAGGGCAGATTTGTAATTTGCGATTTGTAATTTGTGATTTTGCGGATCGCTTGACTTTCGGGGTGGGTTTGACCTTCAATCACCAATCACAAATCACCAATCACAAATTTCTTCCTACGCTACCGCCGCCGAAGCTGCGAACTGCGGTGCCTGGCTCACGACTTTCCCCGCGCCCTGCGCCACCGCCAGCTCCAGCGCGTGATCGGCGCGGTTGGCCACTTCGGTCACAATGTCCACCGGATCGAAATGCTGCCGCATCACGGCCTGCGCCAGCCCGGCGCAGAATTCCACACTTTTGTCTTTGCCCGGGAAGCGCACATCCGCCAGCAGCCGCCGCAATTTCTCCACTGCCAGCAGCGCTTCTTTTTCGCCCGTATCGCCGAGCACCAGCGCCACCGTGGTCGCCTCGTAGCGGAACGCCAAATCGTTGGTCCGGATGTTCGCCGAAAACAGCTGCCCGATCTGCTCCATCACCGCCGTCACCGCCGCCTCGCCATACTCCTTGAACAGTGCGCTGCGCCGCCCAAACTCCATCAGCAAAACTGTTACCGCCGTCCCCTGCTGCAATCCGCGCCGGGTTTCGGCCTGCAAAAGATCGAGATACGAGGCCCGTTTCAGCAGTCCCGATTTCTCATCCGTCACCGAAAGGTTCTTCACCAGCCGCCGCAACCCGGCATTGTTGAGCGCAATCAATACCTGGTCGCTCAACGTGCGGATGACCAGCACCTCGGAGGCCTTCCACACCCGGCCCGTGTTCTGAGTCAGGATCAGCACTCCGATCTGGTCGTTGCCCTCGGTCAGCGGCAGCGCCAGCACCGATTCAATCTGCAACTCCTCGACCGCGGGGCGAATGTCAATCAACTCCGGAGCGTTCTTCGCATCGCCGATGGTCACTGTGCCTCGCGCTACCGCCAGATCCTGCAGCGTTTCCACCAGGCTGATCAGCGCCGCCGAACTCGCCGGAATCAGCCCTTCCATGTGATATTCCTGCACGCTCGAAGGCGGCAACCCCGGTTTGCGCAGAGCGACCACGCAGCGCGCCGTCCGCCAGTTGGCACCGATTTCGCTGGCGGTCGTTTTCAAAACTCCTTCGGCGTTGCCCTGGTGGTAAAGCTTGCGTGTAATTTCCGCCACTCTCGCCAGGCTGCTGACGTCGGCCGCCTCACTCGCCGCCGCCCCCGCCGGGTCGCCGTTCGTTGTCGTCGAACTCGTTGTCGCTGCTGCCACTGCCGGCGCAGTCGCCGCAGTTGCCGACTTCGCATATTGAGGTTCGATGCCGGCCGCGATGTATAACTTCTGCAACTCCTGGTTGCGTTCTTCCTCCCGCGGAAACAGTTCCTGAATGCGCTGCAACCGCTCGATGGCTTTCGAACGCATTCCGTACTGCACCAGAATCTCTGCTTGCAACATCAGATCCTGCAACGCCGCTGCTCCCAGCGTCGGTTCTTTGACTTTGACTTCCTGCTCTTCTTTCTTCTCCGTAGCCGCGAATCGCGAGGCAATCACCCGGAAGCGCTGATCGTCGATCTTGCCCTGCAACGTCGCCAGCCGTTTCTGATGTCCCGGCTCGTAAGGGTCCACTTCCGCCGCCCGGTCCAGACACTCGCCCGCCTTCTGGTAATCGTGCGTCGAGCAATAGAGGTCGAATAGTTTCAAGAGCGCCTGCGCGTAGTCGGTTTCGCGGTTCGACGAATTGAACAGTTCCGCCAAAAATTCCAGCATTTCCGCCGACGGACGGTGCGATGCCAGCAGCTCCTGCATGGTTGCGATGAACGACCGCCGCTCCCCGCGCCGCCGCTGAAACGCTTCCAGTTTCCGCGCCAGCGCCACCGCCTCCGCATCCAGTTCGGAGTCGATCATCTTTCCGATCAGGCTCACCACCTGGTGCATGCGCGCCGGATTCTGTTCGAACATCTGCCACAACAAGGGCTCGCTTTCGACGCATCGGCCCGTAACCAGCAGCGCCTGTACGTACAGATCCCGGAGCTCAGGCGGCGCCTCCCCAGCCTTTACCAGCGGCTCGAAAATGAAAATCGCCGCTCCCGCCTCGCCCTTTGAAAGCAGGTTCTTGCCATACGCGATCGCCATCTTCGAATCCGCCGGATTCTCCGTGTACGCCCGCTCGAACCACTGCCCGGCGTTTCCCCCTGCCGTCTCCGTCAGCTCCGCCAGTTGCAAAAATGACTGCGACGCCATCATGTGCTCGCCCAGTTCCGCCGCCAATTCCGCCACCCGCAAATGATTGCCCGGCGACGGATCCAGGCTTACGATCCGCCGCAAGACCAGCAACGCTTCTTCCTGCTTGCCCTGCTTCCGCAAATCCTCCAACGCATTTTCATAGGTCCCAGTCGCCAGTTTCTTGTTGGAGTGCTCCAGCAGTTGCCCGAAGCGTACTTTCTGTTCCCACGTTGGATTGGAGTACCGCGCCAATTTCTTGTAAGTCAGGCTGGCTCGCGTCGCGTCCGCCGCCGCCACCTGTCGCTCAAACAATTCGCCCATCAGCTTCACCGCCTGCGGTCCCTTATTCAAAGAGAGACACAGGTCGGCCGCCATCTGCCGCACATTGTCATTTTGCGGATCGCTTTCCAGGATTTGCAGGTATTCCGCCAGCGCGTCGGCCGTCTTTCCCTTCTGCAACAGCTTTTCCGCCTTCTCGATGCGGCGGCCAATCTCGGCACGATTAGGATTTTCCGGCATGGGGCGGTCTGGCAAGACAGAGTGCTACACCTCGATTCTAGGTTTCGCTCCCAGCGCCAGCAACGCGCTGACCCACGCGCGCGATTACGAAAGTCACGCGGTTCGCGTAGGGACGGCCGCCCTCGGGAGCCTGCCCTGTGCGAAGCCGAAGGGTTCAGCCGACGCACCGGGGCCCCCGACAAGCCCGGTGTTGGCGGCGGGGTGGAGCAGCTCGGCTTTGCTTCTCCACCGTATCTCGCGCCGCGCCCCCAAATTCTGGTATAGAGTACGAGCGCCAAGTTGCAAGCGAGCATGCCCGCTCTCCCCGCGAACCCGCCCCCGAATGACCCCGAGTCCGGCCTCCGCCACCAGTTCACCGCCGGGCAAATGACCATGGTCGCCGTAGGCGGTTCCATCGGCACTGGACTTCTCCTGGGCACCGCTGCCGCTATCGAACTAGCCGGTCCCGCCGTCATCCTCAGCTTCGTCCTCGCCGCCTTCATCAGTTGGACGGTCGCGCTCGCCCTAGGAGAACTAGCCAGCGCTCATCCCGCCGCCGGTTCCTTCGGCGTCTACGGAGACCTTTACCTCAACCGCTGGGCCGGATTCATTTCCCGCGCCGGCTACTGGCTCGCCATTGCCGTCTCCATAGGAGCCGAGATGGTCGCCTCCGCCACCTACATGCAACTCTGGTTTCCGCGAGTGCCTGCTCTCGTCTGGGTCTTCGCTTTTTCCGCCTTCCTTCTATCCATGAATTTCCTCGGCGTTCACAGCTTTGGACGCTTCGAATTCTGGTTCGCGATGATCAAGGCCGTTGTAATCGTCATCTTCATCGCGCTAGGCGCGTCCCTGCTCCTCACCGGACGAGTCGCTCCCCAATACACCGCCCACGGGGGATTTTTTCCCCTCGGCCCCGCCGCCCCGCTCCTGGCCCTCACTTTTGCCATCTATACCTTCGGCGGCGTGGAATACATAGCCGTAACTTCTGGAGAATCCACCTCCCCCACCGCCGTCGCCCGCGCCGCGCGCATGACTTTTCTCACCCTCACCTTCCTTTATCTGGGCGCCATCATCATCCTCGTCGGCGTCATGCCCTGGAATCGCGCCGGTGTCGCCGAGAGCCCGTTCGTCACCGTCTTCCGTTCCGTCAGCCTCCCAGGCGCCGCTCATTTCATGAATTTCGTGGTCCTGACCGCCGCTCTCTCCGGCGCCAATGCTGCGCTCTACATCTCGTCCCGCATGATCTTCTCGCTAGCCCGCACCGGGTGGGCTCCCGCCGCGCTCGGGCGCCTTAATGCCAAAGGTTCTCCGACTCTGGCCGTGCTTATTTCTTCCTACGGAATCATCGTCGCCTTAGTGCTCGAACGCTGGGCTCCGGCCAAGGCCTTCGAGTACATTCTCCGCGGCGCGCTCTTCGGTATGATCCTGGCCTGGATCGTATCTCTCGCCGCCCACATCTCTTTCCGCCGCCGTCTCACGGCCGCCCAGGCCGCCGACATTCCCGCTGCCTCGCCCCTAGGCAAATGGGGATCGATCATTGGTTTAGTAGTAGTCCTGGCCTCGACTGCCAAAACCTGGTGGGACTCCCGCATCAACCTGATCGTTGGCCTGACCTTCCTCATCGTCCTAACCATCGTTTACTTTCTCCTTCGTCCCAAGTCGCTGCGCTGTTAGTGGAGCGACGGGTGTCTCGCCCGTCCTGCCCTGAGCGAAGCCGAAGGGGCGGGAGTTTGACTTCCGATCCACCGCCGCGACTCCCATCGAGTCAACGCTCCAATTACAATGTCCTCATGCCCGCCGATCTTCTGAGTGACGATCTTCTCCACGACGACCTACTCCGATACCGCTCTGAGTTTCCCATCCTGGAGCGCACCAACTACATGGACGCGCTCCACGCCTACGCCGACATCTGGGCCACGCGCGGCGTTCGCGCCTGGGAAGAGCGCTGGTGGATGCTGGCTCTCGAAGTTGGCAATGAACTCGGCGCCCTGATGAACGCGCCCAAAGATTCCGTCTCTCTGCATCAGAACGTCACCACCTGCCAGGCCGTAGTTGCATCGTGCTTCGATTTCACCGGCCAGCGCAACAAGGTCGTCTACAGCGACATGAACTTTCCCTCCGTCATGTATTTCTGGGAGGCGCAGCGCCAGTACGGTGCGCAGGTTCACATGGTCAAAACCGACGACGGCATCACCGTTCCCACCGAGCGCCTGCTCGACGCCATCGACGACCGCACGTTGATCGTTCCCATCTCTCACGTGATCTTTCGCAGTTCCTACATCAACGACGCCAAAGCCGTCATCGACAAAGCGCACAAAGTGGGAGCCCACGTCGTTCTAGACACGTATCAGTCTCTTGGCACCTTGCCCGTAGACATCCAGTCTCTTAACGCCGACTTCGCCTGCGGAGGCGTCCTCAAATGGCTTTGCGGAGGCCCCGGCGTCGCCTATCTCTACGTTCGCCCGGACCTGGGTAAGAAACTTGAACCGAAGCTCACCGGATGGTTCGCGCACGAAAATTCTTTCGAATTCTCGACCGGCCCCATCCGTTACGCCGATCCTCCCCTCCGCTTTATGAATGGAACCACGCACATTCCCGCGATTGAAGCCGCGCGTCCCGGCTTGAAAATCATTCAAGAAGTTGGAGTGGAAAAAATCCGCGAGAAATCCAAACGCCAGACTGCTCGCCTGATCGAAATCGCCGACCATCACGGATGGCGCGTCAACACGCCGCGCAACCCCGAGCAGCGCGGCGGCACCGTCTCCATCGACATGCCCGATTCCCAGCCCGTGAGCCGCGAGCTACTAGCCCGCAACATCCTGGTAGACTGGCGTCCCAAAGCCGGAGTCCGTTTCTCCCCGCACTTCTACAACACCGACGCCGAAATAGACGCAGCTCTGGCCGCCGTAGCCGACATTCTGAAAACGCGAGCCGTGACCGCATAACTACTGTAGAGACGAGGCTGGCCTCGTCTCGCCCGCCGCGGCGCCGCGGGCGCCGGGTTTCGTAACGTTACTTCCGTGACGCCACCGTCGCTCCTTCCTGTGCCATTCTCGAAATCTCTTCCATATCCTCATATCAGGTCCCCGCGAACAATTCAGGAAGGCACTGTGATTTCCCGCCTGTCCCTCTTAATCCCGATCAACTACCTCACGATTCTTTCGTTGGTTGTAATAGCGGCTGGTTTGTACTTTTTCTTCCGCGGATTCCACCTCCTTGCCCGCAAGCGCTTGTTGCTGGCCACGCCCACGTCCAAGATTCAGAGCGCCGTCCCCGGCCCGGTCGAGGTGACTGGAACCGCCGTCGGTCCCTACACCCTGTCTGCGCCCATCACCGGTAAGCCCTGCTTTGTTTACCGAACCACCGCGTGGCAGCGGCGCAATTCCAAAAAGCAGGAATGGGAGAAGGTCGCGGATGAAACTCTGCACCTGCCGTTCTTCCTCGAGGACTCGACCGGTCAGTTGTTAATCGAACCGCTGGGAGCCGATCTCGACCTGCATAGCGACTTTCAAGAAGAATACGATGCGTCGTTTTTCTCGTTGAACCTGGAACAGGTTCCGCCGCGCCTCAGCGTTTTTCTTTCGCGCCATGGCATCCTTTCAGGTCGCCGCTTGCGCATCGAAGAAAGCTCGATCAAGCCTGGAGACGCGCTCTTTGCCGCTGGAACCCTCATGGAAAATCCCGGCGTGCAAGTGCGCCCCTTCTCGCCGCACAACGAATCTACGAACGACTCAGCGTCGGACTCAACGTCAGACGATTCTTCGCCGTCAATCCCTACCCCCCACATCATCCGCCTGCAAAGTGGTTCGACTCCTTCCGACAGTCACGAAATGACCCAGCAGGAAAGAATTGCGGCCGCGCTCACCCGCGCCGGTATCGCCAAACCAGAAGCCTGGTCGGCTGCCGGAGTTCCTTGCCAGCCTGCTCCCGTGGTTGAGAACGCTCCATCCGCTCCCGCTAGTGTTCACTTGGAAACCAGCCCGCACCAAGCGCTTCCGAACGGAGTGCACGTAGAACAGGCCCCGTCTCAGTCATCCGGCTTCAATCTCACTCCGCCCCTCGTCCTAATGAAAGGCGACCATGATCCTGCCTTCGTGATCTCTTTCCGCAGTCAAAAGGAAATCGCGATTGCGCTCGCCTGGAAATCTTCCGTCATGATCTGGGGAGGCGCCGCCATTACGCTGCTCGGCCTCTACACGCTGCTGGCACAGGTGTAGCGGAAGGGTTTTGGCTCGCGCTCGTAGCGCCGTTTCGCGAACGCCGCAGAACCAGTAGCTAACTGCTAAACGCCCGGTGTGCGAACCACTAATTTAGAATGTCTGTCGTGACTGAATCCGTACGGATCGGGATTCTCGGCGACTTCAACCCCGAATTCCGTTCCCATCACGCGACCAACGATGCGCTCCAGCATGCGGCCAGGAAGCTCCAACTCGAAGTGGAATCGACATGGATTCCCACGCCGTCGTTGCTCGAACCCGGAGGCGCCGCCACGCTCGACTCCTTCGATGGTCTGTTTGGCTCAGCCGGCAGTCCCTACAAAAGTTTCGACGGCATGCTCAAAGGCATCGAGTTTGCCCGCGTCCACGACCGGCCCTATCTCGGTACCTGCTCGGGATTTCAGTACGCGCTCATCGAATGCGCCCGCAACGTGCTCGGCGTTCGCGATGCCACGACGGCTGAGGAAGATCCGCACGCCAAAAATATCGTTATCTATCCCGTAGCCTGCGCCGTTCCCAACCGCGACCCGAAGGCCCCCAAGCTCTCTGGGAAAATCAGCCAGATTCGCCTCCGTCCCGGCTCCTATCTCGCGGCGTTTTACGGCAAGGAAGTGATCGAAGAAGAATTTTTCTGCAACTACGAACTCAATCCCGAGTTCGAATGGATGGCCATGGAAGCTGGCTTTCCAGTCGTGGCCCGCGGCTCAAAGGAAGAATGCCGAGCCATCGAATCTCCCGCCCACCTATTTTTTATTGCGACGTTATTCCAGCCACAACTTTCATCGCGCGAAGATAACCCGCACCCGCTGATCATGGCCTTCGTGCAACATGTCGCCGATTTCCGCCGCAAACGGTTGGACGACTCCATACTGGCGTGAAGATGGGCGCCGCATTTTCCAGGAGGCGTCCAGCGCCCTAACCCACTTCTACCAGTCCATAACTAAGCGCCCACCGCGCCCGCATTTCTCGGAGCGCGGCATCGATCTCCGCCTTTGATATTTCTGAATTCGGTCCGGAGATTACCCACGCCGCCTCGCGTTTGGCGGCTTCCAGCAGTTGGCGGTCGCGAATGATGTTGGCCACGCGAAAGCTCGGAATCCCCGCCTGCTTCGTGCCAAAGAATTCACCCGGTCCACGCAATTCGAGATCGAGTTCCGCGATCTGGAACCCGTCGTTCGAGCGAACCATGGCATCAAGACGTCGCTCGCCTTCTTCGGAAACTTTTCCGCCGCGCATCAGCACGCAATAAGATTTTGCCGCGCCGCGCCCAATGCGTCCGCGCAACTGGTGAAGCTGCGCCAACCCAAAGCGGTCGGCATGCTCAATCACCATGACGGTAGCATTCGGAACGTCGACGCCAACCTCGATCACCGTAGTAGCCACAAGAATTTCGATCTTGCCCGCCTGAAATTCGCGCATCACATGTTCTTTTTCGTCCGCATCCAGACGGCCGTGCAGCAATCCGACATGAAGATCGGGAAAAATCTTCTCGCGCAACTCCCGATGCATCTGTTGTGCGGCCTTCAGTTCGCGCTCTTCGTTCTCCTCAATCACCGGATAAACGACGTAAGCCTGATGTCCAGCGGCGACCTGCTTACGGACAAAATCCCAAACTTCGGACGAGCGCTCGTCGGCCACCGAGCGGGTAACAACCGGAGTGCGACCTGGAGGAAGTTCGTCAAGCACCGAAACATCAAGATCGCCATAAAGAGTAAGCGCCAAAGTCCGAGGAATAGGCGTAGCCGTCATCACCAATACGTCAGGCTCCGGGCCAGCATTGGATTTGGTTGAGCGCCGTGCGTCCGCGCCCGCTACACCGCGGTCGTCGCTTTTTTTCATCAGCTTCAGCCGCTGCATCACGCCAAAGCGGTGCTGCTCATCCACCACCACCAACCCGAGATTTTCAAATTCGACCCGATCCTGAATCAGCGCGTGCGTCCCGATAACCAGTTGGGCGTTGCCTTGTGCAATGTGGCGCCGCACGGCGCGTTTCCGGTCTTGGTCGAGCGAACCCGTCAGCAGCACGATGCGGTAGCCAGCGCGTTCCAGAATCTGCCGCGCGGAAAAATAATGTTGCTGCGCCAGAATTTCCGTCGGCGCCATCAACGCCACCTGATATCCGTTCTCAATCGCGATGATCGCAGCCTGAAAAGCCACAATCGTTTTCCCCGATCCCACGTCGCCCTGCAGCAGACGCCGCATGGGCGAAGGCGTCTGCATGTCGCCGGCGATTTCTTTCAGCACCCGCTTCTGCGCTGACGTCGGATGAAACGGCAGTATCTTTTTAATCGCCTGGCGAACCCCGTCGTTCAGCGCAAACGCAACTCCGGTCTGCGCCTTCTGCTCGCGGCGCTTGAGCTCCAGCCCGAGCTCGATGAAAAACAATTCATCGAAAATCAGCCGGATGTGCGCCGCCGTGCGCGACGATTGCAAATCGGAAAAACTCTCGCCCGCATCCGGCCAGTGCACCTTCCACAACGCTTCTCGCGGAGACACCAGGCTAAGATGGGCGCGCACCGCCGCCGGAATGGGATCGCGAAGGTCAGGAGTCAGATTCTCCAGCGCCCATCGGATGATGCGCCGGAACCAGCGCGGCGTAAGCTTTCCCTGCCCGGTCGATTCGTAGATCGGAACAATCCGCCCAATCTCAAGCGAGGCCGCTGCCTTTTTCTCCGCCTCTTTCTCGGCTGGTCCCGCACCGCCCTCTTCGTAAATGTCGCCAAGAATCTCGAATTGCGGCTGCACGATCTGCAGTCCACCATCGCGGTCCTGTTCGACCTTGCCGTATAGCGCCACCATCTGGCCCGCCTGAAAGCGGTCCTGAAGATAGGCAG
>JBEKED010000199.1:0-7576 GCA_050014035.1 Terriglobales bacterium | reverse complement strand
TGACGATGGTTGACCAGATCCAATCCCGCTTGCTGGATTTCTACCGACTGGCGTACCACTCCGGCTTCGCGGTCGCTCTCGCGCAAATTGAAATAATCCGCGGCCAGTTCGGCGGTCAACACCAGCCGCACATTTTCCAGGTCGGCGGCACTGCCTTGCAGCGAAGCGTTGGCCGCCTCGAGATTGCGGCGCACGCGTCCGAATAAATCAAGTTCGTAACTAACCGAAAACGGGACGGTAAATTCGTTTTCCGTATCGACTTTGACGGTCTGAAGCGAGCCGCCATCCAGCGGCCGGTTGCCGGAGAGCCGCGTGCGCTGCGCGCCGGGATCGACGCTGAGCGTGGGAAAGAACGCCGAGGACGCGATCCGCGCCTGGGCGCGTGCTTGCAGCAGGCGGTCCTGCGCTGCCGTCAGCGATTGGTTTGCCTGGAGGAGTTCTTGCTCCAGTCGGTCGAGTTCCGCGTCATGAAAGATCTGCCACCACGCGCCTTTGGGAATGGCATCCTTCGGAGCTGCCGCCTGCCACGGCCCTTCGCCTTTCCAGGTGTCGGGAATTTGCGCAGCGGGGCGTTTATATCGCGGGCCTACGGTGCAGCCCAAGCCTGCGAGCAGCGCCGCAACCAGCAAAGCGCAACACCCACCACGCAGACACGGAGCCACGGAGAAAAGCGAGTTCATGATTTCGTTTCCTGCAAAATAACCTTCTCCGCGCCTCCGTGGTGAGGTTTAGGAATGCGTGACTCCCGCAGTCGGCTTGGCAACGTGTACCTGCTGCCCTTCCTCGAGCGAGTCGGACGGGTTGATGATGATCTGATCGGTCACGTCGATCCCGCCCAGGATTTCGAGGGTTGCGCCGAAATCGCGTCCAATGTTGATGGGGCGCAAATGCACAATTCCGTCCTTGTCAACCACCGCAACCTGCGGTCCCTCGGCGCGAAACAGCATGGCATTGACCGGAATCGTAATCCGCGGAACGGAAGTGGCGGTCGCAAAATGTACCTGGCCGAACGAACCGGGCAGCAGCTTGCCATCCTTGTTGGGAACATCCACTTCCGTGTTCAGAGTGCGGGTTGCGAGATCGATGGCATCGGCAGTGCGCACCACCATTCCCACAAATTTCTGTCCGGGAAACTCCTGCAGCGTCACGTCGGCCTTCATCCCGACTTTTATGTTCGGCGCATACGCCTGCGGAACGCTCACGTACACGCGGAGCGGATCGACGCGCGCGATATCGAACAACTCTTTGCCGGCGGCTTGCGCTCCGGAATTGATGAGCGCGCCCGGATCGACATTGCGCCGGGTGAGCACGCCGGAAAATGGAGCATATACGCTCTTGAAAGATTCGAGGTCCTCCAGGCGGTGGACATTCGCATCCGCCGCCGCCAGGTTGGCCAGGGCCTGATCGTAGCTGCTCGCTTGCTGGTCGGCTTCCTGTTGCGAAACCGAGTCGGTCTTGCGAAGATTCGCCCAACGGTCGGCCGAGATCTTTGCCATCGCCAAAGCCGCTTTGATCTGTTCGCGGCTGGCTTTCGCCTGAGAAAGTTCCTGGTCGACTTCGGGAGTGTCGATCGCCGCCAGCAGTTCGCCTTTTTCCACCTTGCTTCCCATGTCCTTGTACCAGCGGAGAAGGTAGCCGTTGGTGCGGGCAAAAATGGGGGATTCTATAAAAGCTTGCAGATTACCGGGCAATACCAATTCGTCGTTTGCGGGTTCGGGTTGCGGCTGCACCACCGCGACGGTCGGAATCGAAACGGCCTCGGTTTCCTTGGCTAGGGCGTCGGTTTCGCTTTTCCTGTTCAGAAAGGTGACTAGACCTGCGGTAATCAGGACGAGCAGCACGGCGGCAATCAGAAGCTTGGCCCGACCCGGCCGAGCGTGGCCCGGATCGGAAGGCTGGTACCTATCGGGGCGCATGGCTTCCGTTGCGTTCGGGTCAGTGGTTACGGGCGGCGTTTGTACGGCCATAAATCGCGCTCTCCAAAACAATTCTTTTTCTGCTTTTCCAGTTCTCACTGCCGTCTAGTGCTGTTCCGACCGTTCCCGCGCCTCGCGACGGCCGTGAATGATGGTGAACACGCTGGGCACGAAAAATAATGTGGCGACGGTGGCGAAGAGTAGACCGCCGATCACGGCGCGGCCCAGTGGAGCATTTTGTTCGCCGCCTTCTCCCATGCCCAACGCCATCGGAACCATGCCGATAATCATGGCCAGAGCCGTCATGATTACGGGGCGAATGCGGGTGTGTCCCGCTTCGAGCGCCGCCTGCCGCGCGGGCGCCCCCGCATTCATGCGGTCGCGAGAAAACGAAACCAGCAGAATCGAATTCGCCGTCGCCACTCCCATGCACATCACCGCGCCGGTCAGCGACGGAACACTGAGCGTGGTGCGCGTGATCAGCAGGAACCAGCAGATCCCCGCCAGCGCCCCCGGCAACGCAGTAATGATGATAAAGGGATCGAGCCAAGACTGAAAGTTGACCACGATCAGCAAATAGACGAGCACGATCGCTCCCAGCAGGCCAACGCCCAGACCGAAGAACGAGGACTCCATGGTCTGAACCTGTCCCCGAACCACGAGGCTGGTTCCGCGCGGCAGATGGTCCTGGAATGGTTTGAGCGCCTTCATGATGTCGGAGGCCACGCCGCCCAAATCACGCCCCTGCGTGCTGGCATACACATCCATGACCGGTTGCACATTGTAATGGTTGACCACAGCGGCACGGGTCACGGGCGAGAGTTGCACCAGATTGCCGAGCACTTGCGGGGCGATCTGCGAACTGGCGCCGGTCACGGGCGTGTTCATCAGGTCCTGCAACGATGTCATGTGATACTGCGGGGTCTGGACAGCAATGTTATAACTCACGCCGTTCTTTGGATTCAGCCAGAAATTAGGAGTTGTCTGAAAGCTACCGCTCAAGCTGACGAGCACACTCTGGGCGACTTCCTCAGCGTTCATTCCGACCTGATTGATGCGGGTGCGGTCCATGTCCAGATGAAGAGTGGGCAGGCTCATCATCTGCTGCACATGGACGTCGGCAGCGCCGGGAATCTGGCGCAAGCGATTGGCGATGTGCTGAGCGATATCGTAATTTCCGGTTATGTCAGCGCCCACGACCTGAATATCGACCGGCGCGGGCAATCCAAAATTGAGAATTTGCGACACGATATCGGCAGGCTGGAAGAAAAACTCGACGCCGGGAAACTGGGCCGGCAGTTCGCGGCGCAGGCGGCGGATGTACTGCGCGGTCGGATGATGGTGTTCGGGATTGAGCGCAATCAGAATCTCCGCATCGCCCGTCCCGATCACGCCCGAACTGCTGTAGGAAAGATTCAGGCCGGAGTAGGGAACGCCGATGTTGTCGAGCATGGTATGCAACTCTTCCGGCGGAATCTCGCTGCGCAGCACCTTCTCGACTTCATCACAGAGGCGCGCGGTTTCTTCCACGCGCAAGCCGGGCCGGGCGCGAAAGTGCAAACGAATCAGACCCGCATCCACCTGCGGAAAGAAGTCGCGCCCCAGAAAGAACACCAATCCGAGCGAGAGCAGGCAGAAACCCGCGAAACAGACGGAAAACAATTTGCGGTGTTCGAGCGTGGTTTCCAGCAGTTGGCGATAGCCGTCGCGAAATCTTTCGAACCAGCGCTCGAATGCGCGCTGCGATCTTCCCAGAAACGTTTTTGGTTCGAGGGCGCGGTGCTCATGCCCGCGCATGATAAACATCACCATCGTGGGAATCAGGGTTCGCGACAGCAGATACGACGCGAGCATGGCAAAAGAAACGGCTTCGGCCAGCGGCACGAAAAGGAACTTCGCGACGCCGGTGAGAAAGAACATCGGCACAAACACGATGCAGATGCTCAGCGTCGATACGAACGCCGGCACGGCGACCTGTTGCGCGCCGTCGAGGATGGCCGTCTTCATCTCCTTGCCCAGGGCCAGATTGCGCTCGATGTTCTCGATTTCCACCGTGGCATCGTCGACCAGGATGCCGACCGCGAGCGCCAGTCCTCCCAGGGTCATGATGTTGATGGTTTCGCCGAGCGCGCTCAGCAAAATCACGGAGACGAAAATAGACAAAGGAATCGAAACCGCAATAATCAGCGTGGGACGCCAATCGCCGAGGAAAACCAGGATCATGACGGCGGTAAGACAGGCGGCGATCAAGCCCTCGCGCAATACTCCCTGGATGGCCGCGCGCACGAAAAGCGATTGATCGAAGAGAGCCTTCACAGTAAGGTCGCGCGGCAGCGATTGCGCCGCTCGCGGCACCATTGCCTTGATACCATCGACGACGGTCAGCGTGGAAGAGCCGCCCAGCTTATAGATCGACATCAGCACGCCGCGCACGCCGTCCTGGCGGACGATGTTGGTTTGCGGCAGAAATCCATCGCGTACGTGGGCCACGTCGCGCAAGTAAAGTGTGGACGAGTTCGAAGTCTTGACCGGGAGATCGTTGAGTTCGGCAACGGTCCGCGGCGTGCCGTTCATCTCCACCTCGTACTCGGTCGGACCGATCTTTGCGGTACCTGTCGGCAGGATCAGGTTCTGCGCGGACACAGCATTGACGATGTCGTTGGGTGACAAACCGTAGGCCTGGAGCTTGGCGGAGTCGAGATCGACCTGCACCTGGCGCGGCTTGCCGCCGTAAGGATAGGGGGTGGCCGCACCCTGGACGGTAGTCAACTGCGTGCGCAGAAAATTCTGCCCGAGATCGAACAGTTGTTGCTCGGGCAGAGTCTTGCTGCTTAAACCGAGCTGCACAACCGGCGTTGGGGATGCCGAATAAGTAACCACCAGCGGCGGAGTCGTGCCCGGAGGCAGTCCGCGCAGCACGGTCTGACACATCGCGGTCACTTGCGTCATCGCCATGGAAAGGTTGACACCCGGCCGGAAGAAGATCTTGATCACGGCTTTTCCATTCAGCGACTGCGATTCCTGATGTTCGATATCGTTGACCGTAACCGTGAACCCGCGCTCGGAGTTGCTTACGATGCGGTCCGCCATCTCCTGCGGCGACATGCCGTCAAAGTTCCACACCACGCTGACCACGGGAATGTTGATTTCAGGGAAAATGTCGACCGGGGTGCGGAGGATGGTCAGGGGCGTGAGAATGATGATGAGCAGTGCCATCACCACGAACGTATACGGTCGCCGAAGCGCTAATGCGACTATCCACATAAATCAAATGAATACGGACAAAAACCACTGCTTGTGTGGTGGCGGGGCTTTGCCCCGCTGGGACGGGGCCGAGCCCCGTCACCATACGATACCGAAACCGCCGCGCCGCACTTGCCTAGGTTATTGTAAAACAGATTCAAAACAGTACGTTTCGGATTTAAATTATATTAGACTCTAGCCATGGGTCAAAATCACAAGGGACGCGGCGCGACTCGAAACGGAAGTAACGGAAGTAACGGAGCGGGAGGAAACAATGAAACTCGCGAGAAGCGCCCGCCCGGACGGCCACGCAGCGAGGAGTCGCGCCAGTCGATTCTGAACAGCACCCTGAAACTGCTGAAGCAAGACGGATTCCCAGAGCTGAGCATTGAGGCAATCGCCGCCGACGCCAACGTGGGCAAAACAACTGTCTACCGTTGGTGGCCGACCAAGGCCGCCCTGGTCGCCGACGCTTTCTCCGCCAGCGCCGACCATGAACTCCGCTTTCCGAACACGGGTTCCGTGGAAAACGACATGCGCTTGCAGATGCGAGGGTTGATTCGCATTTTCCGCTCGCAGCGGGGCAAGGTCGTGGCCGCGCTACTCGCGGGAGGACAATCGGATGCGGAGCTGCTCGAGGCTTATCGCGACCGATTTCTGTGGCCTAGACGCAGACAGGCCTATCAAACCTTGCAACGCGCGGTTGACCGTGGCGAGCTACCCAAGGGCTGCGACTTCGATCTTATCCTCGACGCGCTTTACGGGCCGATTTTGATGCGCTTCTTGATTCGTCATATCAAGCTTCAGGAGAGCCTGGCCGACGAACTTTGCGAACTGGTGCTGCAAGGCCTGAAGCGGCGCGGCACGGCAAAACTCAACCCATAACACAAGCGTCTTTCGGAATCTTCCCGACCCATCTTCGCCGCGGTAAATAAGTAACCGTCACTCCACCGAACCAAAACGAATTCTGCCGTTCCGCCTGCGCTCTAACCCCTAACCCATTTACCCCTCAACACTTACCGTTCGACCCCAAAATCGCTCCATTCCCTGCCCGCCCTTGCGTGAAGTGACTTCTGGGGTTACTATTAAAGTGCGACCGAAACAGTCGGAGTTTAATCCGACTATATAGGTCGGCATTTGCCCCATGCTCAAACTGACCAAGAAAGCGGACTACGGGCTCATGGCCATGAAGCACCTGGCCGAGCACGCCGACCAGGGCGCATGTTCCGCCAAGGATGTGGCGGAGGCGTACGGCATCCCGCAGGAAGCGCTGGCGAAAATCCTGCAACGCCTGGCGAAGGTTGGGCTGATTCGGTCGCAGCATGGAATGAACGGCGGTTACACGCTGACGCGCGATCCGAAAATGATTTCCGCGTTCGAAGTGATCAAGGCGATTGACGGCCCGTTGTTCATTACGTCATGCGTAACCGTGCGCGGCGAATGCGGGCAGAGCGATCGCTGCACCATCCGCGAGCCGTTGCGCAAAGTGAATGAAAGCATCGAGCAGGTGCTGAAGAACATCAAAATTTCGCAGATGAAAGAAGAGCCGGAAGTCCTCCGAGTTAATGAGGCGCGGGTCGATAAGCCGGAGATCGATACGCCGGGGGTCGATAAGCCGAAGCCCAGTAAACCGGTAGAGTTAGTGACAATTTCGTAGAGCAGGTTTGTATCAGGGCATCGCTTCAGCGATCCCACAAGCGACAAAAATAATTGCCCCTTCCGGGGCTGCGTAGGAGAACGGGAATCATGAGCACGAATGGTAACAAGGCGACCCAACACAGCGCGGAACAGCACGCTGCTCCAAACGGAATCAAGCTGCCCATCTACATGGATAATCACGCGACCACTCCCATGGACCCGCGGGTACTCGAAGAAATGCTGCCTTACTTTATCGAGAAATTCGGCAACGCCGCCAGCCGCAATCATCCCTTTGGATGGGTGGCGGAAGAAGCGGTGGAGTTGTCGCGCGAGCGAATCGCCAAGCTGATTGGCGCTTCGGCGAAAGAGATCATCTTCACCTCCGGCGCCACCGAAAGCAACAACCTCGCCATCAAAGGCGTCGCCGAGATGTATCGCGAGAAGGGCAACCACATCATCACCGAAGTCACCGAACACAAAGCCGTGCTCGACACCTGCAAGCACCTTGAGAAACTCGGCTTTCGCGTGACCTATCTGCCGGTGCAGAAGGATGGTTTGATCGACCTCGACGACCTGAAGCGCGCTATCGACGACAAGACGATTCTGGTCACGATCATGGCGGCCAACAACGAGATCGGCATACTGCAACCGATCGCGGAGATCGGCAAAATGTGCCGCGAACGCGGCGTGGTCTTCCACACCGACGCCGTGCAGGCGATCGGCAAGGTGCCGGTGGACGTGAACAAGATGAACATCGATGTCGCCTCCATCACCGGACA
>JBEKED010000198.1:0-7587 GCA_050014035.1 Terriglobales bacterium | reverse complement strand
CATCTCGCGCGGAATGCTTTTCAGCGACGCATAAAAACTGAACGCCATGTTCCAGACTTGGCCCGTAAAAATGAGCAGGACCGCGCCTAGTTCGACGCCGAGTTGACGCCCGGGAAAAAGCGCGGCCATGGCCAGCATCACGCCCGGCAGAAAGCTCAACACCGGTATCGACTGCAGAACGTCGAGCAGCGGAATCATGAATCGCTCGGCGCGCGGACGGTAGGCGGCGATGTATCCGTAACTGATCGCAAAGAGCAAACTCAGCACATAAGCCAGCGCGATGCGCAGCAGCGAGTATCCGGCATAGACCGGAAGCGCGCTGGGGCTGCGGCTGATCGCAATCTGCGGATGGAACGGGCCCAGCCAGTTGCGTCCGACTTCGACGATGCCGTAAAACAGCGCCAGTCCGCCGGAAAACATGATGAGGTCGGGCAAGCCGGCCACGCTCGCGCTCGGCAGCACCGACCAGATGCGAACCAGCGGGTGAATTGAGATTCCTTGCGGACGCTTCACGACTGCACCGGAGTGGTGGGCGGATGCGGCTCTCCAACGGGCTCGGCGAGCGTCAACCGGTGCGCCTCGCGATCGTAATCAAAAATCTCGGCGTAGCGGCCCCAGTTCATGGCGGTATCGAACTGCCGCTCCACTTCATCCTGGCTGAAATGCTCGTCAAGAATGTCGTAGAAAAATTCCTGCGAAATGGAGTGATCCGTCTTGGCGTGCAGAATGCTGTCGATCTGCTGCAGGATCATGACGTGGGTAAGCGCGGCCTGGCGAAAGAGAATTTTGCGGGTGAGAATATCGGCGTCCGCAAAACGAGCACCCTCGACGGTAATCTGAACGTCGCCTTCCTTCAAGGTGGCGAAGCCCAGCAGCACCGAGGCCTCGATGATCGGAAGCAGATCTTCGGCATCCATGATGAGGACCTCGGAGAGGCGATGAAGATATTCTTTTCCGCCACGGTCCTGCAGCAGTTCGAGCAGCCCGGCGATTCCGCCGACCCGCGCGTGCGGAATCATCTGGTATTTCTGGCGCACCGGCTTTTGCACGGCTGCGGCTGCGTCGGGCACCGGCAATGCCAGTTGCGGTTGCGTCATGATCTTGTAGATGTAGTCGACCAGTTCGATAAAACGGGCCGACTTGCGATCGCGGGGATGAGCCAGCTCGATGGGAAAATCCGCCCGCACCCACGCCGGATTTCTGGCCAGCACGATCACGCGATCCGCCAGCAAAACCGCTTCTTCGATGTTGTGGGTAACGATGAAAATAGCGCTGGTCGGCATCTTCTTGCCCAGCCAGAGCTCGAGCAATTCGTTGCGCAGGTTTTCGGCCGTGAGCACATCGAGTGCCGAGAAAGGCTCGTCCATGAACAGAACCTCGGGCTCAACCACCAGAGCCCGCGCAAACCCGACGCGTTGCTTCATGCCGCCCGAAAGTTCCTTCGGGTAGGCGCTCTCAAAACCGTCCAGCCCAACTGTGTCGAGAATGCGCAAGGCGCGTTTGTGGCGCTCCATGGCGGGCACGCCGCGAGCTTCGAGCGGGGCTTCAACGTTGTCGAGCACGGTGAGCCAGGGAAATAATGCAAAGCTCTGGAAGACAATAGCCACGCCCGCATTCTGCGAAGAGAGCGGTTGCCCATGCCACAGAACCGTGCCTGACGAAGGCTTGCTGAGTCCGGTAAGAATCCGCAGCAGCGTGGACTTGCCGCAACCGGACGGACCCAGCAGGGTGACAATTTTTCCCGGCTCGACGTCGAGATCGACGGGCGCTATGACCTCAATGCGATTTCCATCCGGCTGGTCGTAGAACTTTTCGACAGCCTGGGCGCGAATAATGGGATCGGTCGGCTTGGTCACGAAACGGTGCTCCAAAACAAAATGGGTCTCAGGTAACAGGTTTCAGGTCTGGGGAAAACCAATCGCTCGCCGCTTTCAGGCCTGACACCTGAGACCTGACACGTGATTCGCTCGCCAGCGAGGATACACTACTCAGGCCGCCCACTCTTCGGGGGCGGGTGAAATTAGCTCCGCCGGCAGCGGCAGGCGGTCGGAGACTTCGGCGAGCGCGGCCAGTTTCTTGGCCAACTCCGGGCACAGCAAATTGGCGCCTAGACGCCAGCGCCAGTTCCCTTCCGGGTGGCTGGGCACGTTCATGCGCGCATCGCTTCCCAGCCCCAGCACATCCTGCATCGGCACCACGCAGAGGCTGGCGACGGAATCGGCGGCCGCCCGAATCATCGCCCAGTTGATTCCGTCCTCACATTTCCCCAGATACGCGGCCACCTGCTCGCGTTCGTATTCGGTTGCGCCCGAGGTCCACCAGCCCAGTAATGTGTCGTTATCGTGCGTGCCGGTATAGACAACCTTCTCCGCCGTAAGAGTGTGCGGAAGATGAGCGTGCGCGCCGGCATCGCCAAAACCAAATTGCAGCACGGCCATGCCCGGAATCTTGAGCCGCTCACGGAGGGCATGCACATCCGGCGTGATGTAGCCAAGATCCTCGGCAAAAAATGGGAGTCCGCCCAGAGCCTCGCGCAGCTTCGCAAATAGATCATCTTTTGGACCATCGACCCAGCGGCCATGAATCGCAGTCGGTTCGCCCGCCGGAATCTCCCAGAACTGCGAAAACCCGCGGAAATGATCGAGCCGGATGTAATCAAAATGGCGCGTGAGCCAGCGCATCCGGTCGATCCACCAGGAATAGCCCTGCTGCTTCATCACGTCCCAGCGATACAGCGGATTGCCCCAGCGCTGGCCGTCTTTGCTGAAGAAATCGGGAGGCACGCCAGCGACAACTTCAGGATCGAGCTCGGAGTTCAGGCGATACAAATCCGGATGCGTCCAGACATCGGCGCTGTCGAAATTCACAAAAATCGCCATATCGCCCGCCATGCGAATCGAATGTTGCGCGCAGTAGGCGCGCAGCGCCTGCCACTGCTCGAAGAAAAAAAACTGCACCACCCGGCGGAGGTCGAGTTGCTCCAGCATTTCCGCATGCGCCTTCTTGATGGCCAGCGGCTCGCGATGAGTCAGTTCGCGCGGCCAGTTCTTCCAGCTTTCCAGTTTGAAACGGGAGCGCAAGCCCGAGAAAAGGGCGTAGTCGTCCAACCATAATTGGTTTTGGCGGCCGAAGTCGTCGTATCGTGCGCGCGCCTTCGCTCCAGCGGAAGCCAAAAACTTGCGCGCTGCTGCAAACAGCAGCGGCATTTTTTGGCGGAAAACCGAGGGGTAATCCACCGGCTCGACGGCACTGGGCAAAGCGTCGATTTGAGCGCGATCAATCCACCCGCGATCGGCCAGCCGTTCCAGGCTGATCAGCAGCGGATTTCCGGCAAACGCGGAAGTGGAAGAATAGGGGGAGTTCCCGAAGCCCAGCGGGCCGAGCGGCAGCACCTGCCACAGTCCCTGTCGCGCCGACGCCAGAAAATCCGCGAACGCATATGCCGCCGGCCCAAAGTCGCCGATCCCGCCGCGCGATGGCAACGAGGTGGGGTGAAGCAAAACTCCGCTGGCGCGCGGGAAAGACATTCAAATTCAGTTCTCAGTTGGCAGTCGTCAGTTTTCAGGGAGTGGTCCCCAGTTCAGACTCAGAACCGAGAACTGAGAGCTGAGAACCGTTCTTGCTACTCGCCTTCCTGTGCGCCCTGTCGCGTCAGGTTTTTCATCTCTTCCTGATTCACTTTAAGTTTGTTGGATTTTTCCATGTTCTGGCGCAGGTTGGTGACGAACAGTCCGAATAGATCGCCCTGCTTGGCCTCGAGCAGGGACTGCTGGATGTCATCTTTCTTTGCGGCAAATTCCTCCTCTGTCGGCGCCTGTTTTTCCAGAAGCTCAGCCACCGCACCGTTGCCACCTGCGCTGATAGGCCCGCTGATATCTCCGGGCTTCAGGGAGAAGATCGCACTCGCGTTCGTCATGGAGCCGATGTCGGGAACCTGGCCATCGGGCGCTACCAGGTCGCTGGTTTTCACCGTGGCACCCAGATCCTTGGCAGCTTTTTTCAAATCGTGTTCGGACTTGGCGCGGTCGGAGAGTTCTTGCGTCTTCTGTTGCAGTAAAATTCCCGCGCGCTCGTTCTTGAACTGGCTCTCGACCTTCGATCGAATTTCCTCAAAAGTGGGCGTCGCCGGGGGCCGGATGGCGAGCAACTGGAAAACGACATAGCCTTGCGGCACCTGTACCACATCGGGCGGGGCCTTGTCCGCTTCGTTAAAAACAGCGTCCATAAACTGCGTATTCGGCACCAGTCCAGGCAAACTTTCCGTTCGGCTGAAGAAATCGGTGGTGACGGCAGTCTGTCCCTTGGCCGCGGCAGCCGCGTCAAATCCGGCGGTGCGCGCCTGGCTCAGCAGGGCGTTCGCCGCCGTTTCCGTGGCGCGCGTCGCTTTCTGTTGCTTCACTTTCTCCTCGATCTGGCTCTTTACCTCGGCCAGCGTTTTGAGATGAGCGTCCTGCTTGTCTTCGACGCGGATGATATGGAAGCCGTACGTGCTCTTGACCAGGTCGCTGGTCTGTCCTTTGCCGAGTGAAAAGGCGGCCTTTTCGAATTCCGGCACGGTTCGTCCGCGGCCGATCCAGCCCAGTTCCCCTCCGCTCTTGGCGCTGCCCGGGTCGTCAGAATACTTTTCCGCTAGCTTGGCAAAATCTCCTCCGGCCTTGACCTGCTTCAATACGTCCTCGGCCTTCGCCCGCGCATCGGCAATTGCTTTTTCATCTTCCTTCTCGCCGGGGGTGGGCAGCGGAGTCTTGATCAGAATGTGGGCGACTTTTACCTGTTCGGGGGCGCGGTATTCGTCGCGATGCTGATCGTAATATGCTTGCAGGTCCGCCTCTGTAACCGTCGTGGCCGCTGCGATCTTCGCGCTATCGATGACCACGTACTTGATCTGGCGCTTCTCCGGTATGGAGTTGTTATAGGTCGCCTTGTTGCGTTCGTAATAAGCCTTGAGTTCTTCCTCGGTCGGGTGCAGCCCCTTCAGGATGTCGTCCTTCGTGATGACGGCATATTCGAACTTCACCTTGGTGTTGCGGCGGTCGAATTCGTCGCGCACCTCGCTCTGCCCCACGAACGCGCTGCTCGAAACCAGGGCGCGCAACTTGCGGACCAGAATGTAGTTCTTTTCCAGTTCTTCAAACTGAGGGACGGTCAGGTCGTTGCGCTGCACGAAATTTTCGTACTCTTCCTCGCCAACAAATTTGCCTTCGGGAAAAAGCATGCTGCCCAACTGCCCGTGCTGCAGCTCTTCTCGCAATTCCTCGTCATTGACCCGCAAGCCCATGCGATGCGCCTCCGCCACCAGGGCCTTCTCATTGATCAGTTGTTCGGCTGCCTGACGGGCAAAATAAGGCAACAGCATGCTGGCCTGCGGTCCGCCTTTCGGAAACTGCTGGCGGATCATGGCCCGCGCCTCGCGGCGCACATCGGACACGGTGACCTGCTGGTCGCCAATCGTCGCCAGAACGCCTGCCGGCGGCGCCCCAACTCCCATGCTGGAACCAAAACCGGGAATCAGCGTGATCGCCATCGATGCACAGATAATCACCAGCAGGCCTCCCAGAATGATTTTCAGGGTGGGCCCTGCATTTTGCAGCTGTCGAATCATAGTTAGATTGCTCCGTGTCGGGTAATTCCTCAGGCCACATTACGATGGAAGCCGGAATCCATGATTATAAACTAGCGAGCGAGATGGCAACCCGTGACGGAAGTAGGGCGCGGACACCGATCGCTATGACAGCCCCTGAACGTCAAAGCCAGCAGTCGAAGGAAGCTGTTTGGAAACGTCGGATGGAGGCGGTGGTTCAGGGTGTCAGATTGGAAACTGAGATCCTTCGCTTCGCTCAGAGCCTGCCCTGAGCTTGCCGAAGGGATGACCGCAGCGGGCTTCCGCTTCGCT
The DNA here is from genome assembly GCA_050014035.1 of Terriglobales bacterium. Taxonomy (GTDB): domain Bacteria; phylum Acidobacteriota; class Terriglobia; order Terriglobales; family Acidobacteriaceae; genus Acidiflorens. Next base: position 1,694 of record JBEKED010000198.1, on the reverse strand, counting down.
CACGCCCGCTAAGCGCGGTCACTTCGGCTGCATGGTCTGAGCCACCATCACCTGGCGCTTGAAATCTTCCATCATCCGTTCTTCGAGCCGCACTTCGGTGGGACGCCTGGCGATGGTCATGGTGTCGATCTTGTCCTGCAGTTTGAGCAGCGCGTAAAACAAATTTTCCGGACGCGGCGGGCAGCCGATCACATACACATCCACCGGCACGATCCGGTCAACGCCCTGGAGTACGGCATAAGTATTGAACGGTCCTCCCACCGAAGAACACGCGCCCATCGAGATCACCCACTTCGGTTCGGGCATCTGCTCGTAAATTCGCTTCACCACCGGCGCCATTTTCAGCGTGACGGTACCGGAGACGATCATCAGATCAGCCTGCCGCGGGCTCGGGCGAAAGACCTCCGACCCGAAACGCGCGATATCGAAACGCGCGGTGGAAGATGCGATCATCTCAATGGCGCAGCACGCCAGCCCAAACGTCATCGGCCACAGCGCCGACTTGCGCGCCCAGTTGAAGACGTAGTCCACCGTCGAGATCATGAAGTTCTTTTCGAATTTGTTCTGCAGCCAGCTCATGGGGCCTCGTTCCCTACTCAAAACGTCCTTATAAAGATACTCCCTCAGCCTTCCCCCGGGGCATGCGTCATATCACAACATATAACAAACGGCAGTCATATGAAACCCGAGTTTTTTCCATAAGCTGCCAGGCAGCGAATCCACCGCTGTCAATTGGAACCCTCGATTCGTCGTCCACTAACCAAATCCTTGCTGTCGCGTCTAAACCGCACGGAGGCGTTATGAGCCAGAAACGCAGAATCATCCGGCAGGTAGTAGTGGCAGGCGCAATCTCGGCGATTCTTGTTATCTGCAGCCCCGCTCTGGCTTGGGATCAGAATGGCAGCTTCACCGAAGAATTTCACCAGGTTTACCCGCTTTCTGCGCAGGGCCGCATCCAAATCGACAATCTTAACGGCCCCGTCCACATCAGCGCCTGGGACCGCGACGAAGTCAAAGTGGACGCGGTAAAGAGCGCCTGGAAAAAGGAGCGTCTCGACGAAGTCAAGATCGAGATTCAGGCCGAACCGAATGAACTTTCGATCCACACCGAGTATCCGGGCCGCAACCACACTTTCAATTTTGGTAACGACAATGAGCATGGCAACCCGGCCAGCGTGGAATACACCATCACCGTGCCCCGGCACGCGCGGCTCGACAAAATCGAACTCGTCAATGGCCGGCTTGACGTGAAGGATGTGGCGGGAGAGATCCATGCTTCCTGTGTCAACGGCCGCATTCAGGCCCACAATCTGCAAGGCCCTGTAAAGTTGAACACAGTCAACGGTGAACTCGATGCCAGTGTGGACGAGTTGCCGGGATCGGAACTGAAACTGTCGTCGGTGAACGGGAAGGTGCGGGTGACGTTGCCATCCGATGCAAACGCCGAACTGAAAGCGAGCACGGTCTCGGGTGACATTTCCGATGATTTCGGTCTACCGGTCACCAGGCACCAGTTCGTCGGCCGGAGTCTGCATGGCCAGTTGGGCGGCGGCGGAACGTTGGTGAAGCTCTCGAATGTGAACGGCGAGATTGAGATTCGCCATGCCAGCGACAATCGTCCGCTAAGCCCGGTGAAAAACCTGGAACGCGAGCGCAATCGCAACCGCGATGACGACACTGACGACGATGATGAC
>JBEKED010000197.1:0-7677 GCA_050014035.1 Terriglobales bacterium | reverse complement strand
CGCGCTCAAGCTCTTGCTCGCGGGCTTTCATGCGCGTTCGCTCAGCTTCCAGATCACGCAAGTCGGAGTGCAGTCGATCGAGGAAGCGCCCCACGTCCTGCGTTTGCGACCCGAGGCGCGAGCGGGCTGACGTGATAATCGCGGGATTGAGGCCGAGGCGCTGGGCGATGTTGATTCCGGCGGATGCGCCGGGAACGCCGATCTTCAGTTCATAAGTCGGTTGCAGCGTGGCCTCGTCGAAGCCAACCGATGCGTTGACGACTCCCGGTGTGTTCGCGCCATAGACTTTGAGCGACGTGTGATGGGTCGAGATCACGATCATGCATCCGACTTTGCGAAAGTGCTCGGCGATGGCGACGGCCAGCGCGGCGCCTTCTTCGGGATCGGTCGCCGAACCAAGTTCGTCGAGCAAGACCAGGGAATCCGCGGTTGCAGTACGCGAGATGAAATCGATGTTGGTCACATGCGCCGAAAACGTCGACAGATTCTGTTCGATCGATTGATAGTCGCCGATGTCGGCCAGAATCGCGTCGAAAACCGGCAGGTCGGCGCGGTCGGCGGGAACGGGAATGCCGGACTGCGCCATCAACGCAAGCAGGCCCAGGGTTTTCAGGGAGACGGTTTTGCCGCCGGTGTTGGGGCCGGTGATGACCAGTTGGCGGTGGTCGCCTTCGAGTTCGATGCTGATGGGAACTATCTTTGGATTTGCGCTCTTTGATTTTAGATTGCGCTCGAGCAATGGATGCCTGGCGCGGTGCAGGATCAGCCCGGGCTGTGCCCGGCCGGTCACGTGGGGACGGTCGCCCTCGGCCGTCCCCGGGCGCAGCCCAGCAGTTTCTTGTTCGATCTCCGCTGCCGCTTCTTCCGACAGCGTTACCGCTACGCAGTTGTAGTCTTCGGCAAAGCGGGCTTTGGCGAATTGCAGTTCCAGTTCGGCGAGTACGTCGGCGGCGGCCAGGATCGCGTCCGCGTTCTCTCCAATCTGCCGCGTCATCTCCAGGAGGACGCGATGCACCTCGGCTTGTTCTTCATCGAGCAGGCGGACTAACTCATTATTTTGCTCAATGGTTTCGAGCGGCTCGACAAAGACGGTCTGTCCGCTGGAACTCGCGCCATGAACCACGCCCTGCACGCGGCGTTTCTGCTCGACCTTCACCGGAATCACAAAACGCTCACCGCGAATGGTGATCAGTTCGTCCTGCACGGTGCCGCCCTCGGCGAGCTTGCGCAAGTAGCCGCGCAGCGACTCCTGAATCTGGCGCTTTTGTTTTTCGATCTCGCGACGAATGCGGCTGAGTTCGGGAGACGCGCGATCGTCCAGCGTGCCATCGGGCAGAATCTTGTTGCGGAAGGCGCGCAGGAACGCCGTGAAATCCTGGATGCCCGCGGAAAGTTCGATGACGCCAGCCCAATCGGAGCGCATCGCCGCTGGCGGCTGACGCACGATTTCGCGCCACTCGGCGCCCCGATCGGCGACGAGGACAACATCGCGGATCTCGGTGGTTTCGAGAGCCGCTCCGCCGATGCGCGATTTTTCGATCAGCTTCTGGACTTCGGGCAGCCCGGCGAATTCAAAGCGTCCACCCACCCGGCGATACTCGCGGATCTCGGTAGTAAGCTGCTGCTGGGTTCGAATCCAGGCGTGGTCGAGCGACGGCAGAAGTTCGGCGATGCGGCGCTGGCCGAGAGGCGAAGAGGCATAGCCGGCCAGCAGATCGCGCAGCGTTTCGAACTCAAGCAGGCGCGCACTGCTGTGGGTCACGGGATTGGGCACCGAGGCCATTCGTCTTGATGTTACAACGAGGGAAGATTTCGGAGTGGAGGTCAAGGGTAAGAGAGTCAAGGGTCAGAGAGTCAAGGGTCAGAGAGTCAAGGGTCAGAGAGTCAAGGGTCAGAGATTAGATTGCAGCCGTAGTCCGCGGGGCTCAACCCCGTTGCTGTTGCAAGATGGTAGAGCTACAATCGGCCAACGGCCCCGTAGCTCAATTGGATAGAGCATCAGACTTCGGATCTGAGGGTTGGGGGTTCGAGTCCCTCCGGGGTCGCCACCCAACAAAGTTGGCGACATTCCCGCGCACGGCAGTTTCTTCGCGCACCGCCTAAAAGGGCAGTCAGATTGAGATGTCTACGACATCGCTGAAGCGACGTCCCGCTACGAACCTCTCCCGCCAGGGACTGCCGGCACCTGCACTCTGGTTACTTGCCGCTGGCGTTGTTTCGCGCTGCAATGGCACTTGGGGACAAATTATGGGACGCATATTGGGGTTTGTGGGCACCCTGGTCACTATGGCAATCGCGATGTACATCTATTCTTTGCAGGTCAAGACGCTGAATCCCGGGGCGGGGACCGGGACCGGCGATCCTCAAGAGATGGCCGTGATTACGGGCGTGAAGAACGATCTGATAGGCATCGCCAATGCGGAGCGCGGATACCTGGCGTCGCAGGGCAAGTATGCGTCGCTCGATGAGCTGATTTCAGGCAACTACATCACCATCAAAGGGGAACGTCCGCCCTACACTTACGATGTGGAAACGACCTCCGGCAGTTTTCGGGCGACGGCTACGCGCAGTACGAAAGGCTCTCCGGCACAGCTCTGGATCACGGAATCGATGCAGGTGCAAGCGTCGGACTGAAGCGCTCTCGACGGTCAGTCGCTAAAAGGGGCCCGCCGGGTGCGAGATGTAGCGGCATCGCTGAAGAGCTTGCGGAAAAAGTCCGTCTTGGGGTTGTTTTTGGGTGGCGCAGCGGTTTACCGCTGCGATATCCGGCTTGTTTTCAGCGACGGCTTTAGGCGCTGAGGTGAGACGCGGCGGCAAATGGCATCTTTTCCGCAATCGCTGAGCGATGCCCTGATACGAGCCTTGCTTTTCAGGTTTTTTTCCACTCCGTCAGGGACATGAGTTCGTCCATAATTTCCTGCAATCTTTGCAGTCGGCGTTCCTGGTCGGAGGCTCCGATGAGTTTTTTGCCACCCTGCAGGTATTGGCGATTGGCTTCACTGATTTCCGCGATCTCGGCTCGCAACCTGGCAACGCGCTCTTTAACGGACTGTGGCATAGCAATAGGCTAGCAGAGAAAGATTAGCAAAGCATTTCACCCTTTCGTCAAGTGTCTCAACAAGCAGTGAACCCGTGCAGGAAATCAGTTGGACAAAAAGCCGCCTCAAACTACCCACCACCGGCCTCTCAATGTCATTGACAGCAGCGCAGCAGAGCCGTTAGGCTCGTCAACTGAGGCGGGAACCGGCTATCCCCGAGCCGGCAGATGGCACCCGAAGCATCGGTAGTTTGTGCGTCACGCATCTGGCACCTACACTGAATCCTCCGCCTCATCATTTCATTTCCGAGGTTGACCCTAATGAGCGCTCTCCAACACTTGCTGTCCTGCAGCCGTGTACGATGCCTGATAGTTTTGACGGCCGCCATGGTATTCGCAGTTTTTGCCCAAGCCCAAGTGACCCTCACGCAACTGAGTGAAGACACCTTCACCGATTCTCCCAGCCAGCACGATACCGAGGTGGAACCGGGTACGTTCACCTACGGGTCGACGATTGTAACCGCATTTCAGGTAGCGCGAATTTTTGGTGGAGGAGGCGCCGATGTTGGCTTCGCGACCTCGACCGATGGCGGCACGACGTGGACCAATGGCTATTTGCCGGGAATTACGATTTACGAAGGCGGAGCGAACGCGGCCGACAGCGACGCATCCCCGGCGTATGACGCCATGCATGGTGTTTGGCTCATCTCGACACTGCCCATCGCCGAGAGCGGCAATACGGAGGTAGCGGTCAGCTCATCCACCGACGGTATCCATTGGAACGACCCCGTCGTCGTCACCGGTTCGAGCGCCGCCGATAAAAACTGGATTGTCTGCGACAACACCAAGACCAGCCCCTATTACGGTCACTGCTATTCCGAGTGGGACAACACCAATGATGGCGACCTGATCCAGATGAGCACTTCGACCGACGGCGGGCAAACCTGGGGGCCGGCCATGGGTACGGCCGGGAATGACTTCGGCATCGGCGGTGTGCCGCAGGTGCAGCCGAAGGGTACGGTGATTGTCCCGATCAACGGATTCAATGAGAACGTGATCGCGTTCACCTCGACTAATGGCGGCGCCAGCTGGACGAAAGCGGTGAACGTGGCCAGCGATATCAGTCACGCTGAAGATGGAGGAATCCGCAGCGGGGGCCTGATCTCATCGGCCATCGATGCCAAAGGCAAGGTGTATGTGCTGTGGTCGGATTGCCGCTACCGCTCCGGCTGCTCGTCGAACGACATCGTGTACGCCTCGTCGAGCAACGGGACGAAGTGGTCGGCGGTGAAGCGGGTGCCGATCGATCCGGTGAGCAGCACGGTCGATCATTTCATCACCGGCGCCGCGATTGCGCCGGGCACCAAGGGAGCCAAGGCGAACCTCGCTCTTGTTTATTACTATTACCCCGTGTCGAACTGCGGGAACGACTGCTCGCTCTACGCCGGATTCATTCAGTCTTCCACGGCAGGCAAGACGTGGACCGCGCCCGAAGAACTGGCCGGTCCCATGCAGCTGACGTGGCTGCCGGAAACGTTCTCGGGAACCATGGTGGCGGATTACGTCTCGGTGGGATTCGGGGGCGGCAAGGCTTTCCCGGTGTTTGCCGCGGCGCAGGCGAAGTCGGGATCTCTTTTTCAGGAAGCGATCTACACCACCGCATCGGGCCAGGATGCCTCGACGCCAGAGACAGAACCGATGAGTGCGCTGGGAGATGTTCCAGTGCCGAACGCGCATTCCGATCACGGGCCGAGGGAATACCTGGATCAGGAGCACCGGATCCCGATTACCGGGCAGCGTCCGCCGGAGCGCGATTAGAACGAGGTGGGGAGTGAGAGGTCAGATTGCTGAGGTGTAAATCCTGGGTTTAACCTCTGCGATCTGACCTCAGACTTCCGACCTGTGTTTGCTCGCTGGCTTTGCGCGGCGATATAGTTACAGGTACAACTCTTGCGGGTTCCCTTATGTTCACAGACTTTACTGTTACCGACCGCTGGACGAAAAAGCAGGTTCACTGCCTCTATCAGGCGCTGGTGGTCGCGATTGCCACGCGTCATGCGGACGCGGTGGACATCAAATTCCTGGTGGACGGGCGTCCGGTGTGGGTCGCTCTGCCGCATCCCGCCTGGGTGGAATACAAGAAGCGCACCGGGAAAGTGATCACCGATGCTCTGGCGAAAGCAATCGCCGGCCATTATCTGAAAACGGCTTTGGAATCGGGCGAAGGCTTGGGCCGCGAAATGTATGGGCTCTCCATCGAAGAGACTCTCCGGCACCTGGAAGGGGTGGTGGCGGAGGTCGAGCCTCCGGTGGCAGCGACGCGCTAGTTTGGAAAAAACTGCGAATTCACCGCCGGGACGCCGAGGTCGCCGAGAATTAAATTCAAAACCCGCGCAACCTCGTTTGTCTTTCCCACCCGCTGAAGGTTTTCTCGGCACACTCGGCGTCTCGGCGGTGGACGTGCGTCTTGTGCTTAAATCAAGACATGTTTGCTCGCAAACTGCGCGTGGAATACCAGCATGAAGGGCAGCTTCACCCTTGTCCGCTGAAATGGCTCGACAATTTCGCCATGCGCAACTTCACCAACGCATCGGTGTTTGACGACACGCTGCCCGTGGCCGACGGCTATCTTGAGATTGGAACCCATGTCCCGCTCGAGCAACTGCGGGAAGCGATGGAAGACTGGTTTCGCCGCAAGAGCTATCTGCCTAAGGACGCGACTGTGGTGCTGACCCCGAGCTAGAGTCCGGGAACGACAACTCAGGCGCGGCCGCGGTCTGCGCTCCATCGGCCGCCGAGAACGCGATGGGTGGCGGCAAAAAGCCCGGTGCTTCGATCGTCCTTGCTTCGATCGGCGGCAGCGGTTCGTCTTTGTGCATTGCCGGGAACTTGCCGTAAGTCATGCCGCGCCACAACCACTCCATTGGACCGAAGCGGTATCGCTGCAGCCACCAATTGCTGAATACGACCTGCGCTCCATAAAGAATGAACGTGAGCACGAGGCCGATGGCCGGTCCAACGCGTCCATAGAGACCGGTGGTGTAGTGATAGAAGAACAAGGTGCAAACCACCGACTGCATCAGGTAGTCCGTCAACGCCATCCGCCCCACGGCGGCGAACGGGAGCAGGAAGCGCCGCTTATCTGCATTCATGAAGAGCAGCGCCAGCCCTGTCATATAACCCGCGCTCAAAATGTGCGCTCCTGGCAAAAAGAGAACTCCCGCCGAAAACGCCCAAACCGAGACAACACCGGGAGGAACGATCAACCTCAAGCTCGCCCCGTAGAGGTTGATAATGAGGCCCACCGGAATGCACCACGCGCACACGCGCTTGAATATCGGCCTGTATTCGTCGAAGCGCTGCAGGATGCCGGCTCGCCACACCCACATGCCGAGCAGAAATAGCGCCACCGCATAAATGGCGAAAAGCTGAGTGGGCAGAGCCTGTTTCCATTCCACCCAGTTCTGCGCCAGAATCTGGCGCACGGTTCCGTGCGCATAGATGTTGATGATGGCGTAGAACTTCTTCACGTCCGGCGGCTTGGGTTCCATCCAATGAAAACGGAAGCGGCTGTAGTAGATCCCGAGGAGAACCGAGCTGATGACGATGGGCAACGAGAATAGACCACCGGCCCACCACAGCAATGTCTTCTGCTGGCGCTTGCGGAAGAGCAACAGAATTGCGCCCGATATCGAATAGGTCAGCAGAATGTCTCCACCCCAGATCAGCAGCCCGTGGATGATCCCGAACAGAGCGAGCGCAAGCAGTCGTCGCGGATAAAAGCCGAGGAAGCGTACCCCGCGCGCTTCCGCCCGGCTCATCTGCATGGCAAAGCCCAAGCCAAACAGAAACGAAAAAATGGTGACGAATTTCCCCTGAATAAAGGCATCGACGAAGAACTGGGCTGCGGTGTCGGCGTGGCCGGGAAAGAGGGCTCGGATGTTGTCGTAGGCCTCCAGAGGCGCGAAGAACGCGCGCATGTTCGCAGCCAGAATTCCAAACAGCGCCATGCCTCGCAGAACATCGATAAAAACGATGCGCTCGGAAAGGCTGACCGGGCCGACCCGCTGAGCTTCTAGCTGCATGTGCCACCTCGCACCGGCAATAATGACACGGACAGCCGGAGTGGAGTCAATCGCCAATTTCTTGCTTCGGGCGCAGGTGCGCCGCTGCATGAGAGGGCGAAAGTCATCTGCGTTAACCGTCGTCGCGGCATCTTAGACTCCTCGGAAGCCAGACACTTCTTGCTTTAAGAGATCGTACGAAATGGTGGGTCGGCGAGTTCCCCTGGACTGGGACCTTTTTTTTCAGGGCAAGCTTTTTCCGTCCATTTCATTCATGATTTTTGTAACTTCGTTCAGTTCCGCCAGTTTGCGGCGCCGGAGCCAAGCCACCCAGTACCAGATCACCGGATATTGCATGAGCGTGCAGACAACGAGCAACACCACCCAAACCTTGGGATGAGCCTTCACGTCCTGCCCGATGGTCGCCCAATTGGCGGCGGTAAGAGCAGCACAAAAAATAATCCAGCCGAGTGTCAGATAGACTGATATGCGAAGCAGCCGGATTCGTGCGGTGACTCTTTTGTGCCAAAGTTCCACGAAGGCACGGGTTGACTGGGTCTGAGGACGCCACGTTCC
>JBEKED010000196.1:0-11318 GCA_050014035.1 Terriglobales bacterium | reverse complement strand
GGATCCAACCTCGGACACGGGCACCAGAATCGCGCTGCCCAGAAATAAGCACAAAGCGGTAGCGCCACCGACCGACACGACCGCCGCCGATGGGGTTTGATTCCGCGGATGCACCGTGCCCATCCGCTCGTCGATCAGCCCACGACGCCCCATGGCAAACAACAAGCGGCTGGCGGCAATGAAATTTCCATTAAACACCTTGAACAGCGAGAGCAGCGCAGCGCTCAGAATGACGCTCACGATCCAGCGCGAGCCGACTGCGTGCTGGAAAGCGACAGCCGTCATGAAAGGCGCTTGCGTCAGCGTGTGCCACGGCGCAACAAAGCCCACCGCGGAAATTACGACCATGTAGAAGACTGCTCCGACCACGATCGCAGCATAGATGGCGCGGGAAAATCCCTGGGCGCGAAATTCAGGATTGGCTTCCTCGGCCGCCTTGGTCACCGATTCGTATCCCGTCATGTAATAAGGAACGATCTGCAGCACCAGCAAGATCGAGACAAACGGAGTGTGCGTGAACAGAGGCGGAAAGTTGGCGGGCGATCCGCGGGTGACACCAATGCCCACAAAGATCACGAAAAGTGCCAGCGTGCCGAACGTACTCCAGTTTTGAACTGTGGCGCTCAGCCGGATGCCGCGATAATTCACCACCGTGACCAGCGCCGTGAGGGCAAGGCCGATGACGAGATGCGGCAGATAAACCGGCTTCCCCGCCACGCGATACAACTCGATGGAATCGAGCGCGGGAAAGATGTAGCCGGCGATGCGGCCGACAGCCACGGCCTCCCAAGGACAGACAATGAAGTACGCTAGCATCATCATCCATCCCGTGTAAAAGCTCACGGGGCGCGGGAAAACGCTCGCGGTATAAGCGATCTCGCCTGCGGCGTCGGGCATGGCCATCACCAACTTGCCGTAGACATAGCCGATGGGCAGCAAGAGGATGCCACCAATGGCGAAGCCCAGAATGCCACCGAGCGGTCCGCCGCGCAGCAGCCAATCGTCCATGACGACGAGCCAGCCCACGCCGACCATGGTTCCCCAACCGAGAGAGAAGTAGTCGGTGATGCGCAGCTTGCGGGCGAGATGCGTCATCCGCGCTCGATCATCCTGATTCGAATCGTCCTAATTCGAATCGTCCCAGTTCGAATCGTCCTAGTCCGAATCATCCTAGTTCGAATCGGGAGGGAGTAGCGGAAGGCAGGCGGCTTCATGGGCGCGAATTATAAAGCATCGCGCCCGTGCGGCGGATTATCTACGCGACCGCGAAACGAGGAGGACGATCCGGCGATCGCAAAATGCAGAGTGCCTCTTTCAAAGAAGAAACCTCAAAGACCGGCGCGAGGTGCGTCGCCTCAAGCAAGCGGCGGAAGAAAAGCGGCGGATTCACCAGCTTCAGCTTCGCCGATCTCTGCATCGCCCAACGGCGCACCAGGAGGAGGGTTCCCAAGCCACCGGCATCGAGCTGCTCGACTTCCGAAACATCGAGCACGAGCACGCGGACTCGACCCAGTTGCTCGATCCGGCGCCGCAACTCGTCGAGCGCGGCTCCTCGTACCATGCGTCCCGTGCAGTTCACAACCGCCACATCTTGCAGGCATTCGACTTGAAATTTGAGTTCCATATGTCTATTCATACGCACCTGCCGGGGAAAAGGTTCCCTGCTTTGCTTGTCCATGAATAGACGCGGGAAAGGCGGAAAGGTAATCAGCGAACAGGCTGCGGAAAACCTCGATTCGCGCTACTCGGCCCCGGAAGGGCATCTCAATCTAAAGGACTTTTAGCATCGCTAAAGCGATGCCCTGATACGAAACACGAGTTTTTCGGCTAACTGTTTGGAGGCGCCGCTAAATCGCCGATCAATCAAATCGCGCCAGCCTCTACAACCCCGCTTCGATCCGCGATCGTGGGTCGAGAAGATCGCGCAACGCATCTCCGATGAAGTTGAAGGCCAGAACGGCGAGCATCACAGTCACCGCGGGGAACAGCACCAGATGCGGCGAGTCGAAGAGGTGCGAGCGGCCGTCGTTCAGCATCGATCCCCAACTAGCGGTTGGGGGCGGAACACCCAATCCCAAAAAGCTCATCGTCGCCTCGGCCAGAACCGCGCCCGCCATGCCAATCGCCGCCTGCACAATCACCGGCTGAATAATGTTGGGGAGGATGTGGCGTGTGATGATGTGGAGATCTCCGGCGCCCAGCGCTCGGGCGGCTTCGACAAATTCGCGTTCGCGCACGGCCAGCACCTGCGCGCGCACCAGGCGAGCGTAGCCCACCCAGCCTCCGAGCGACAAGGCAAGCACCAAGTTGAAAATGCCCGGGCCGCGAAAGGCCACGAAGGCGATTGCGATCAGAATTCCGGGGAACGAAAGAAACGCATTCATCAACACCACGTTGACGAAGCGGTCGATGCCTCCGCCGTAGTATCCGGCCAAGCTGCCAATGATGAGGCCGAGCAGAAGCGAACACGCCACCACGCTGCTGCCGACAAACAGCGAAATTCGCGCGCCCCAGATGAGGCGAGAGAGGATGTCGCGTCCCAGCTCATCGGTTCCGCACCAATGCTGCGCCGAGGGCGATTGCAGGCGGTTCGGCAAATCGATGTGCGCGGGATCTTGGGGGGCGATCCAGGGCGCGAAGATGGCTGCGAAGACGAAGATGGAGACGAGCACGACTCCGACAGCGGCTAACGGGTTGTAGCGAGCGACGCGCGGGAGCGAGATGGCTAGCGTGGACATGACGGAAATTCTATAGTTCTTCGCCCGTAGCTATTTGGCCGACGAGAAGAAATGTCTTGGGATACTTACCGTCGCCGCACAGTTTGAAGGAGCCGAAGTCTTTATACCACTTCCCTGTTGGGACAATCGGCTTGGTCTCCAGCCATACCCGGAGTTGGTTAAGGTCGTCGAGGCTGATGTTGCGGTCGCGCATGCGCTCGATCAGATGGTCGCGGATGGCGGCGGGAAATCGCGGCCAGCTTTCAATCTGCGGCATTATTCACCGAAAACCAAGCGGCCCAACTGGTCGCCTAACTGCTTCGCTTCTTCGGGATCATTCGCGCTTCGAAAGCGTTCGGCCAGTTCGAAGAATGCCTTCTCTTTCTGTTTCCTCGCTTCGATACCCAACTCGATGAGTTCCACTAGGACGCGGTTATCGCTCAAGCGCTGGCTCTTGGCCATGCGATCTACTTGCTTTGCAATCGGAGCGGGGAGGGACACGCTCCGTCGGACATGTTTGGTTGCGGGCATGGCATCATTATACACCAGTTTGGTGCATCGCTACACAAGGCCTCGGCGTCGCCTGCTCGGGAGGCCACTTCTCGAAAAGCGCGAGAAGTGGCGCACCCCCAGTTATTTTGGTAAAAGAACGCAACCCCGCGTTATACTTGCCCTTTAAAAGTGGCCCACCCGCCGGAAAACCAGCCTGTTACCGCAGCGCTGAAGCGCTGCGCCACCCGAAATCACGTGCAGCACAACCCCATGGCGCACACTTCCGTGGAATCCCACCCTTGCGCACAGAACGCGCAAGGATGGGGCACCCGCGTTCGTTCCTGGTTAGGTAACGTCAAAGTCAAAGGCGGCGGACGGGGGCGTCCGCCCCACACATGGGTTGCTTATTGCCTGATTCTTGGATTCACTGCTGAGTACAGCAAGTCGGTCAGAAAGTTTACGGCGACATAGGTCAATCCGATCGCCAGAATGCATCCTTGCACTAGGTAGTAATCGCGGTTGGCTATGGCTTGGATGGTTAGGCGTCCTATGCCGGGCCAGGAGAAGATGGTTTCGGTCACTATGGCTCCGGCTAATAGAGCGCCGAATTGCAATCCGAGGACAGTCAGGATCGGGATCATAGCGTTGCGCAGCGCGTGTCGATAGACTACCGTGCGCTCGGGCAAGCCTTTGGCTCGCGCGGTGCGAATGTAGTCTTGGCTTAGCTCTTCTAACATCGACGTGCGGACCATGCGGGTCAGGATTGCGGCCAGCGCTCCGCCCATGGTTATGGCTGGTAATACCAAGTGCGCTACGCTGCCGGAACCGCTCACGGGAAGCCATCCTAGCTTGACGGCGAAGAATAGGATCAGGACTGGGCCTAAGGCGAAGCTGGGGAAACTCAATCCGAAGAGACTTACTACGCTTAGGGCGCGGTCATCCCATTGATTGCGGCGCTGGGCTGAGCGCACTCCGGCGGGAATGGCTAACACGATTGCTACTAATAATGAGGCCAGAGTTAGTTGCAAGGTAAAGGGATAGCGCTGCGCTATCAGAGTGGTTACTCCCTGGTTGAAGCGCAGCGACTTGCCTAGATCTCCGTGGAGCACGCCTCGCCAGTAGTTCAGGTACTGTTCGCCTAACGGGACATCCAGTCCATAAGCGTGTCTGGCGGCTTGGATGTCTCCGGCAGCCGCGCCTTCGCCTAGCATTTGCTGGATGGGGTCTCCGGGGACGAAGTGAATCAGCAGGAAGACAGTGGAGACTACCAGCCAGATTACTGGCAGCGTGTAGAGTACGCGGGAGATGATGTAGCGCGGCATAGAGGCAGTTTTCAGTTGTCAGTTGTCAGTTGTCAGTTGTCAGTGACCGCGTCAGTGATCAGCAGTTGCTGAAACACTTGACTGCGCGCCGCGTCGCTTCCTCGGCGGCTAAAGCCGGCACTGAAAATAGGGCCTTTATCGCAGCGGTAAACCGCTGCGCCACCCAAAAACAAGAACAAAAACGGTGAGCCGCTGCGCCACCCAAAAACAACCAAAAACGGTGAACCGCTGCGCCACCCAAAAACAAGACCAAAATCGAGTTTTTCAGCAAACAGTTAGCTGCTCGATTAGAGCGTGTAGCTCGCGGCGCACCGGATTTCAGTCTCCTGCGTTCTGCGCTGAAACTTGCGGGGTTGCAGACCCTGAAATTGAGGATGTCGCGGTCGTCGGCGCGGGTATCGCTTCGATCCGAACCGTGGCTATGCGATGGCCGTCCATTTTCTCTACTACGAAACGCCGTCCCTCGTAGTCAAAGGCTTCGCCGCCAGTCGGCATCTTCTGCAGGCGCGACAAGAGGAAGCCAGCTAGAGTCTCGAAACCTTCGTCTTGTGGAAGCTTTAGCTCATATTGGCTTTCCAGGTCGCGGATGTTGACGGCTCCGTCGAGCACTAGCGGCGCATTCGCGTCCGTCACTGCGGGCTGGGTGGAGGCTACGTCGAATTCGTCTTCGAGTTCGCCGACGAGTTGCTCGAGCACGTCTTCCACGCTGATGACTCCCGCGGTCGAGCCGAACTCGTCGACCACTACCGCCAAGTGCCGCTTGCGCTGCTGGAATTCACCCAGGAGTTCCAGCAACGACTTGGTTTCAGGCACCACCAGCACATCGTGCATGACTTGGCCGATCTTCATCTGGGCGATGCGCGTTGCTGCGGGAGCGGCGGCGCTGTGGCCGAGGCGCAGGCGTGTCCAGCGCATCAGGTCCTTGGCGTAGAGCACTCCGATAATATGTTCGGGGCCGCGCTGCGGATCATACACCGGGACGCGCGAGTGTTGATCGTCGACGACTCGCGAGAGTGCTTCGTCGAGGTTCAGGTCGGCGGGCAAGGAAAAGATTCTGGTACGCGGCACCATCACCTGGCGGGCGGCAATGCTGTCGAGTTCGAGCGCATTCAGGAGCATTTCTTCCTGGGCGGAAGAAAGCTGTCCGGAGGTGCGCGCGGCGGTTACGATGAGCCTTAGTTCGTCGGGGGAATGGACCGAGCCGTGCCGGATCTCGTGGGTGCCGAAGGCGCGCAGAACAAAACCGGCGGCGCGGCTCATGCCAATCGTTAATGGTGCGGTGACGGTCAGGAAAACGTCCATGGGCGCGGCTACCGCGAGTGCGACACGCTCGGCGCGCTGCAACGCCAGGGATTTGGGAACCAGCTCGCCCAGAATCACGTGCAGGCTGGTGATCATGGCAAACGCCACCGGTACGGCGATGCTGTGCGCGTAGAGGGCGGCGTGCGGGAGGCTTCCGATCCAACTCTCAAAAAGGCGCGCCAGAACGGGCTCGCCCAGCCAACCCAGAGTCAGGCTGGTTATGGTGATTCCCAGCTGCACGCCGTTGACGACGCGGCCGAGTTGCTGGTGCAGTTTGAGGACGGTGCGGGCGCCGGCGCGGTGGGCTTCGATCAGTTGCTGGATGCGGGTTTCACGCACGCTGACGAGCGCGAACTCGGCCGCGGCGAAGAAGGCATTGGCCGCCACCAGGAGCAGGATGACAAACACCCGCAGCAGCACGTATGCAACCATGGAACTCTAATTCTAACATTGCAAAGGGATAATCTTGGGGATCAGAGGTCGGCGCAGTGGTTCAATTGGGAAAACCATTTACCACCAAGGGCACTAAGGCACACCAGGGAAAACCTCGTACCAATTACTGGCGATTCGCGGGCGCTACATCTAGATCGGGGCGGTACAATCAGAACTTAGCCCTAATTGCAGGCGTGACTGGCCGCTTTCTTTTTCTTGTCGCGACGGTCTAAGTACGTGACGGGAGCGGTCGCGCATCCAATTTCCAGCGTGAGACGGGCAAGGTCCGTCTCTACGACTCGATAGTTTTTCGGGGAACTTACCTGACGTTTCTCCCGTAACAACTAGTGAATGGCAGTTCTCAGGTTTGAAGTCAAGCAGGAGGCGGTCGTGGAAGGCAATGGCGGTGGCAGGAAGAAGCGGCGTAAGCGAATTATCATCTGGAGTTCGATAGCGGCAGTCGTTGTGGTCCTGATCGTTGCCGGCGCCCTGATCGCATCTACCGGCGGCACGAAGATTGACCCGTCGAAGCTGGCTAAGGTCGAGCGCGGAGACTTGGCAAAAAGCGTGGTGGCTACCGGGAAGATCGAGCCCATTACGAAAGTCGAGATCAAGTCCAAGGCCAGCGGCATCGTGAAAAAGCTCTACGTGGATTATGGCGACAAGGTGAAGAAAGGCCAAGTTCTCGCCGAACTCGACCGGGATGAGATTCAGGCTCGGGTCGACCAGGCCCGCGCACAATTGGAAGCCTCGACCGCGAGCTTGAACGGCACGCGTGCCGACCTGGAGCGCGCCAAAGTCGATGCCGAGGGTCCCGACGTTCCGCTGCTGAAGCGCGCTTATGATCGTGCGCAAGGCATGGCTAAGGACGGCGTCGTTTCCGCTTCGGCGTTGGACGATGCTGAAAAGAATTACGAGATGTCGCTGAACAAACAGAATGTGTCCAAGGCGCAGTTGCAGGTTTTGCAGGCGAAGATTGGTCAGGCCCAGGGACAGCTGTCGCAGGATCGCGCCAATCTGAAACAACTGGAAGAACAACTGGGTTACACCACGATTGAATCGCCGATTGATGGGATTGTTCTTTCGCGCGATGTGGAAATTGGCGATGCCGTGAGTTCGATTCTTGTGCTCGGTTCGACGGCCACGCTGGTGATGACGCTCGGCGACACCAGCGAAGTTTACGTTAAGGGCAAGGTCGACGAGAGCGATATTGGCAAGGTTTATCTGGGACAGCCGGCGCGGATCAAAGTTGAGTCGTTCAAGGACAAGACTTTTACCGGCAAGGTGACGAAGATCTCGCCTATGGGCGTTGAAAAAGATAATAAAAAGGCGTCCGTCGAAGTGCCGGACCAGAAAGCCAAGGAAGGCAAAAAGAAGGTTGCGGTCAATATCGGCATCTCGAATGGGGCGAAGACCGAGTTGCTGTCGGGGCTGAAGGAAGGCGACCAGGTGGTGCTGCAGTAGGAAAGCAGGTCGCAGGCGTCAGGTCTTAGGAAAAACACGGGCGCGTGTATTCTCTTGGCGCAGGAAGTTGCATAGGTCCTTCGCTTCGCTCAGGATGACAAGACCTGTGGATGACAGGATCACAAAATTTGTGGATGACAAATAGATTCATGGAGTCGAACGGATATGACTAAGACTTGGATTCGAGATCACGCCTTGCGCACGCTGGCCTTTGTTTTGGCCACTTCACTTGTCAGCTTCGCTGGCGTCGTCGGATCTTTTGACCGTTCGTTTCAGGTCAACGGCAACGTCGATCTGGAAGTGCTCACTCGGTCCGGTGACATCACCGTTCGCAACGGGGCTGCGGGGACGGTTTCGATTCATGCCAAGATTCACTCCGGCAATTCCTGGTTCGGCGGCGATCACAAGACCGAGGTGGAGGAATTGCAAAAAAATCCGCCGATTCGCCAGAACGGCAACAGCATTCGCATCGACTACGTGAACCTCAGAGACATGTCGATCGACTACGAAATCACAGTGCCGGAGAACACCGCGATTCGCGCTCATACGGGCAGCGGCGATCAAACCATCGAAGGCCTGAAGGGCAATATCGATCTGGAAAGCGGGTCGGGCGATTTGAGATTGGCGCGCCTGACTGGAGAAATGCGTTTCCAGACGGGCTCGGGTAACGTGAAGGGGCACGATCTTTCGGGTCCGGCGCGGGTGAAAGCGGGCAGCGGTGACATTGAAATCGACGAGATCGGCGGAGGCGATGTGGATATCCACACCGGCTCCGGCAACATCACCGTGAGCGGCATCAATGGCGGATTTCATGCCGAGGCGGGCAGCGGCGACATTCGTGGCAAAGGCTTGCCGAAGAACACCTGGAGCGTGCGCACTGGTTCGGGCAATGTGACGCTCAATGTGCCCTCCGACGCCGCCTTCGACGTTGACGTCTCGACCAATTCCGGAACGGTCACACTGGGGCATCCGGTGAGTACGACGGTGCAGGGACGGATTCAGGAGTCGAGGAAGAGTGTGGTTGGCAAGGTGCGCGGCGGCGGGCCCATGGTTTCTGTGCACACCAGTTCGGGCGACGTGCAAGTGGATTAGTGGAGCGACGGGAGTATCGCCCGTTGAGCAGTCTAGCGGCCGGGCACCTGTCAGGGAAATGTCAAAAAGATGTAAAAAGTTTGGGAAAGGTGCCGCCTCATCTGAGATCAAGCGGCATCGGTCGAGACGGCCGACCAACTTCTGTTCCAATTTCTCCAGCTAACAACTCGCCTTGACGCGCCCTCGTGCAGCATTCGATACTTCGAGTGGGCCCCTGAAAATTCTCAGTTTCTACGAGGTAACGATTTGGCACGCAACCCGATCATCACGCTTACTACGGATTTTGGACTCAACGATCATTTCATCGGCGCCATGAAAGGGGTCATGCTGGAGATCGCCCCCGAAGCGCAGATCATCGATATCAGCCATGCGGTGCAGCCGTTCGACATTCTGGACGGTGCATTGACGATTTCCCAGGCGTATTCCTACTTCCCATCCGGCACGGTGCATATGGTGATTGTCGATCCGGGGGTGGGCACGGCGCGACGGCCTGTGCTCATGACCGGCGAACGCCACCTTTTTGTGGCTCCCGACAACGGAGTGCTTTCGCT
The DNA here is from genome assembly GCA_050014035.1 of Terriglobales bacterium. Classification (GTDB taxonomy): domain Bacteria; phylum Acidobacteriota; class Terriglobia; order Terriglobales; family Acidobacteriaceae; genus Acidiflorens. The sequence goes on along the minus strand of JBEKED010000196.1, from coordinate 1,946 downwards.
GGTCTACGATCGGGAAGAACGGACCTCGGTGCGCCACGTTACCGCCGAGCATTATTTTTTGCAGCCGCGCAGTAATACGTTCCACGCGCGCGATGTTTTTTCGCCAGTCGCGGCTTATCTGGCCAAGGGAGTGGAGACCGACCGCTTTGGGGAGGAGATTACCGACTACGTGCGCTTTGGCGCGCCCCGTCCCAAGCCAGTGGATGAGCGGACTTTGCGCGGCGTGGTGCTGAAAGTCGACCGTTTTGGCAATCTCATCACCAACATCACGCCGAAGGATGCGCCGCAACTTTTTGACGACACGCCGCCTGCGTTCAAGATTGCGATCGGAAACAAGGCGCCGGCGACGCGTATCTGCGCAAACTATGCCGAAGGCGCTCCCGGCGAAGTGTTCGGGATACTCGGCAGCATGGGCTTTCTGGAAGTGGCCACCAACCGCGGTTCCGCTTATCAACTGCTGGGCGCGGGCAAGGGCAGCGAAGTGAATGTGGTGATGGAAGGGCGATGACTTGCGGTGCGGAATGGCGCGCGCAACACGCCTCATTGTCATCCCGAGCGAAGCGAGGGATCTGCATCGTGTGGCGAACTGCAGATCCCTCGCTTTCGCTCGGGATGACAATTCTTAGACTTCATTATTGAAGAGCGTCTAGCTACTCTTCGCTGCTGGATGGACGTAGCGATCCATCTCCGCCGTCCACTTCAGGAAGCGCCATAGGTTGCCGCGCTCGGTCCACAAGAAGCCCCAGAATTCCAGGAATCCGATCTGCGTCATCTTGACGCCGGTGTAGGTTTCGATGCGCCACAGAAGATAGGGACTGCGCCAGGGGGCGATCCGGTGTCCGCGAGTGGAGTTCCAGAGAAAGCGCAGCATTGGGCGCATCGGGTTCTAGTATAGCGTGGGCGAGACGGGGCTCGCCCCGTCTCTATTTTGTAATGTCTACGCTGGCGCGGGTGTTTTCCCACTCCATGCGCAGCGTGCATTTGCTGCCTGCCTGGTCGAACGCGATGGTGAAGTTTTCGACCGGAGCGGGGGGTTTCGAGACCTGCATGTCAACTCGGGCCAGTTCGTCGGCTTCGTATTTGTAGGGAATGCCCCACTCGGCGGTCTTCTTGTTGATAATCAGCGTCCACTTGTCAGCCTTGGGGATGGTGAAGAGGGTGTAGCTGCCCGCCGCAATTGCCTTGCCTCCCACCGTCACGTTTGCATCGGTGACGAATTTTGTGGCTTCATTCGCGCCGGTGCGCCAGATCTCTCCGTAGGGCACGAGCGCTTTTTCGCTGGCTTCGCCGAAAATCTTCCGTCCTTTTGCACGCGGACTGGAGTAGTCGACCTTGATCGTCTTTCCGTCGGAAAACTTGCACTCCGCACTGGCGGGCGGACTGGGGCGCTTGGAATGGTCTTGCGCCATTTGCGCCGAGGCGAGAGTTGCGACCACAGAGAGTGATGCTGCGATTAAGGCAAACTTCTTCATGACTTGTTTCCTCCTGAGATGGCACTTGGCTATTAGCTATTCGCTCTTAGCCATTCGCTATTCGCTCTTAGCCATTAGCTTTTCGCTCAAAACAGTTCATGGGTTGCTCCGGTTTTGCGACTGCGGCCCATTCGGCTGGGAACACGACCCGTCTTAAGCTAAACAGCTATCGGCCAAGCGCCAAGAGCTGTTCTCCAACGCCAAGAATTATACCCATTTCCCGGCTACAATCTGGGTATGGCCGTGTTCAATGAAAAGCAGGAAGAGCTCGAACACTTCGAAACGCGCATGGGCGTGCCCCGCGGACGCCTGGCGGTCACGATGGACCTGGTCACCGATGCCATGGCGCTGGTGGGGCAGCATGGTGTGTACTGCCAGAGCCAGCGCTGGCCGGGCAAGCCGGTCATGGATGTGCAAATCATCATGAAAAATCTCACCGATGCCAAGGAGTTGATTCAGAGCGTGATGGAAGAG
>JBEKED010000195.1:0-7745 GCA_050014035.1 Terriglobales bacterium | reverse complement strand
GCCAACACTGTCAAAGGCAAAGGCGTCAGCTTTATGGAAAACGTTGCCGGATGGCATGGCAAAGCGCCCAACCTTGAAGAGTTGAACAAAAGTCTGAAGGAACTTGGGCTCGAGGGGCAGATTCCAATCGAGCAGCTATTCGCTCACGCCAAGCAATATCAGGCGGAAGTTGAGCGGAAACTTGACGCCAAGATGCCGAAATTTCATCGCAACTACTGGTGGAACGCTGCTGAAAATATGAAGGTTCAAATGAAGCCTACGCGGCTGGGCTTCGGGCAGTCGCTGGCCGCGAATGGCGATGACCCGCGCGTGGTTTGCTTTGGGTTGGACATTTCGGGGTCGATTACGATTAGCGAATTCTACGCCGGGAAGCCCGAGCGCAAGGCGCGGTGGATCAGCATGGGGATCGCCGAGCAGTCGGCTACTTCGGCCGCTGCCGGACTGGCGAAAGAAGGGAAGCTTCCCGTGTTTGGAACCTACGCGACGTTTGCCGCGGCGCGCAATCTTGATCAGATTCGTACTTCAATCTGCTATGGCAACTTCAACGTGCTGATCGCCGGAGCTCACGGCGGCGTCAGCGTTGGCCCTGACGGCGCTACTCACCAGGCGCTCGAAGATTGTTTCGCCATGTGCGGGCTGCCCAACATGAATGTGGTCGTGCCGTGCGATATGGTCGAGACGCGCAAGGCCACCGATTATCTGCTGCTCAAGCTCGTTGGGCCTAAGTACATTCGCTTTGCGCGCGAAGCTACACCCATTGTTACCGACGAGAAAACTCCGTTCGTCTTCGGCAAAGCCAACGTGATTCGGCTGCGTGGCGAGGCGGCGAATTTCATCGAGGCGTTTGAAACTAAACTGGAATCGGAATACCGCGATGAGTGCGAGGACCTGACCATCGCTGCCTGCGGGCCAATGGTTCCCGAGGCGATGCGTGCCGCTTGGATTCTGAAATCCGACTTCGGGTATGAAACTCGTATTCTCAACCTGCACACGCTCAAGCCGCTCGACACCGAGGCCATTGTGCGCGCGGCTCGCGATACGAGCGTTGTGCTGACCGCCGAGGAACACCAGATCGGGGCGCTGGCTTGGCCGGTGGCTAGCGCTATCACCCAGTCGAGCGCGCTCTACGGCATTCCCGTCATCACCGGCGCCATTGGGGTCAAAGACCGTTTTGGCGATTCAGGCGCGCCCTGGGAGCTGATTAAGGAGTTTGAGGTCTCCGCCGAACACATCGCGGCGAAGGCCGTGGAACTGATTGGGGTGAAGAAATCGCAAACGGGGCCGCCGGTCTCGGAAGTACATCTGGTGGGGGCGAAGTAATTGGAAACGGAAGCGTGATGATGTATACTATACATCATGCGACGCACCCAACTTTATCTGGACGACGATCTATGGAACGCACTTCATGCGCGGGCACGCAGCCAGGGCACGACTATCTCTGATTTGGTGCGCAAAGCCGCACGCGAGCGCTATCTCGGCAATCTGGATGAGCGGAGGGAAGCGATGATGGCGCTAGTGGGAATTTGGAAAGATCGTACCGACTTACCCGATTCTACTGAGGAATACATTCGGAACTTGCGGCGTGACACTCGGATGGAGAGGCTGAACAAGCGGTGACCGTTCTCGTCGATTCCGACATCGTCATCGAGGTTTGTCGGGAACGGGATGGCGATATCCTCTCAAAGTGGCTGGAGCTTGGGAAATCCGGCGGCGCAATTTTGTATTCGCCGGTAACCGCTGCCGAACTCTGGGGTGGAGTGCGACCGGGCGAGCGTGAAACGCTGACGAAGTTCTTTCGCACCCTGATCTGTGCTCCGACCGACTATGAGACAGGCCGGCAGGCGGGCGATTATCTTCGGCAATATCGCAAGAGTCACGGCTTGCAAATCAGTGACGCGCTGATTGCGGCTGCGGCGGTTCTGAATGAGGCTGAACTCTGGACGCGAAACCGCAAGCACTATCCCATGAAGGAATTGTCGTTTTACTGAATGACAGTCGCGCCGCCGCGGCTCCCGGGAAAAATCCTTCCACAGAATGGTCGAGAGTTGCCTGCCAGACTACCCGGATGGTAAAAACCTCACGAGGCCTCTGCTCGTGAAAAAGATCGCCACGCTCTCTTTTCTTGCGCTTTGCTCGCTGCTTGTTGTGTTCGTGGTGGCGCGAGCTGCCGACCGCTCGCGTCGTATTAATCTTCCTACCAGCAAGACTCTGACGGTTCCCGTGCCTGGCTACCTTGGCCGCACTAATAGCTTTCCTGCGACTATCGCGCTTAGTCCCGACGGCCATTATGCCGCGCTGCTCAATCAGGGATATGGCACGCAAGAAAGCGGGGCGCGGCAATCGATCGCGATTCTCGACCTCAGCAACAATCAGCTGCATGACTTTCCCGACGACCGGCTGAGCGACGATTACTCCACGCGCCAAAGCTACTTTATCGGGCTTGCGTTTTCGACGGACGGCAAGCATCTGTATGCTTCGATGGGCTCGATTACCGATCCTGCCGGCGAGAAGCCAAAGAGCACGGGCAATGGCATCGCGGTGTACAAATTCGCGGACGGACAAGTAAGCCCCGAGCGCTTTATCAAGATCGCACCGCAGCCGGTCGCCGAAGGCAAAGAAGTCGCGTTCGGGCTGCGTACGACTCCCGCCGGAACCGCGCTGCCTTATCCTGCTGGATTTGCAGTGCTGCCCGGCGCACGGGGCGACCGTCTGCTGATCGCCAATAATCTTTCGGATAACGTCGTGCTGCTCGACGTCATCTCTGGCAAGATTGAGAAGTCTTTCGCTCTGCGACGCAAGAAATTCGATGCTAGCCGATACATACCAGCCGAATATCCGTATACGGTGATTGCCAATAAAGCTGGAACCAAAGCGTGGGTTAGCTTGTGGAATAGCTCGGCGATTGTGGAGTTGGATCTTGAGACGGGCGATGTGGAGCGCTCCAATCGAATTGGTCTGTGGAAAGAGGACGACCCGATCGCTCCTGGTCCGCATCCCACGGCGATGGTGCTGAGTCCCGACGAAGAAACGCTGTATGTCGCTCTGGCCAACGCCGATTACATTGCCGCCGTCGATCTGAGAATCGTCGACCGGGCGTGGAGGCCTTATCACACCAACCTCAAGGACCCAGGAGCCGTCCTCCAAGCCCTCGCGCTTTCACCCGACGGCAAGTATCTTTTTGCAGCCAGTGCTTCGCTCGACGCAGTTGCCGTGTTCAAAGTCGAGGAGCTGCCAAAACTGCACGCCGGCGGAGACTACGTCGGTGCTATGGATGAAGAGCCCATCGGTTTCATCCCCACCGAGTGGTATCCGAGCGCGATCGCCATCGTGGGCAACGACTTGCTCATCGCGACTGCCAAAGGCGAAGGCAGCGGACCTAACAACATGCAGGGCACGCTCAAAGGTGAACGCAAAAGGAAAGAGCATCCCTACATCCCAACTCTGATCGGCGGCTCCATTCAGCGCATCGGCCTTGACGACATCGACAAGAATCTCGCCGCCTACACGCGCCAGGTGGAAGAAGACAATCTAGTGCACTCCGAGGGCGGCAAGCTTGACTTCGCTGGAGGAACGAATCCCATTCGCCACGTGATCTACGTGCTCAAGGAAAATCGCACTTACGATCAAATTCTCGGTGATCTACCCGTTGGCGACGGCGACCCATCACTCACTATGTATGGCGCAGACATTACGCCGAACGAGCACAAACTCGCGCTGCAGTTTGGCGTGCTCGACAATTTTTACGATAGTGGGGAAGTTTCTGGCGATGGCCATCTCTGGTCCACGGCAGCCACAACCTCTGACTATAACGAGAAGACGTGGCCCATCGGTTATCGCAGCAAAGAGCGCACCTATGATTCCGGCGGCAGCGTGGCGGAAGAATTTCCGCTGGAGCAGGGAATCCCCGACGTCGATGACCCCGCGACCGGTTTTCTCTGGGACAACCTAGCGCGCCGCGGCCTCACGTATCGCATCTATGGAGAATTCATCGCCGCAGTGTGGTGCAAGGACGAGAAAAAGAAGTCGCCGACGGTGGGATCGCTGAAAGAAGGAACGCTACCTCCCACGTCTGCAAGCTGTCCAGTGACGGAAATTAAGCAAGGCGATCCTCTGCCGCCGAATGTCGGCAACCCGCGCGGCGGGCTGAGCCCTTGGCCGTGGGCGATTCCGCAGGTGAAGCGCATGCGTCCGAGCAAAGCTGCGCTACGCGATCACTACGATCCGCTTTTTCCGGATTTTCAAACTGACTATCCCGACCAGCTGCGGGCCGATGAGTTCCTGCGCGAGTTCGACGAGTTTGTGAAGGCGAAGGGAAGCGCCAAGGAACTTCCGCAGTTTACGCTGCTCTATCTGCCCGACGACCATACCGGAGGCACGCGTCCCGGCAAGCCTACGCCGCAAGCTTCGGTCGCGGACAACGATCTGGCGCTGGGACGAGTGGTCGACGCCGTTTCCCACAGTGCTTACTGGGACGACACTGCTATCTTCGTTCTTGAAGATGACGCCCAGGATGGGGCTGACCACGTCGACGCGCACCGATCCATCGCCTTCGTTATCAGCAAGTATGCGCCACGTGCGGCCCAACCGGTTGTCGACCATCAGTTCTACACAACCGTTAGCGTGGTTCATACGATGGAGGTGCTGCTGGGCCTGCCTCCGATGAACCTGTTCGACGCGTACGCGCCGCTCATGGCGCCGCTGTTCTCGGGCCCCGGAACGCAACCGCCGTATCAGGTCGACGACAAGAATCTGCGCAGCGGCCTCATCTACAAAGTGAACGAAAAACAAGCAGCGGGAGCGAAGGAATCGTCGCAGATGAATTTTTCGAGACCAGACGCGAACGATGCCCGAAAACTGAATACGATTCTGTGGCAGGATGCCAAGGGCGCGGCGCCCATGCCGGTTACAAGCCATTCACATTCCGAGCCGGCCTTCTGAAAGATCGAGATCGGCCTGATTTAGAATTGCCTTTGTGAGTTTTCCGATCCCAAGTTCTCCGATCGAGTGTACGAATCTCCGTAAGACTTACGACGGCAAAGTTGAAGCCGTGCGCGGGGTGAGCCTGCAGATCGAAGCCGGACAGTGCTTCGGATTGCTCGGCCCGAACGGAGCAGGGAAGACTACCACCATCGAAATCCTCGAAGGACTGCTTGCCCCCACTTCCGGCGAGGTTCGCATCTTTGGACACACCTGGGACGACAACCCGCGCCAGTTGCGGGAGTGGATCGGCATCTCGCTGCAGGAGACGCGCCTCTCGGAAAAACTCAACGTGCGTGAGACTATCGAACTCTTTGCCAGCTTCTACAGCGAGCCGCGAGCCGCCGCCGACATTCTGGAAGAACTGCAACTCAGCGAGAAATCCGACGCGTTGGTGGGCAAACTTTCCGGCGGACAGAAACAGCGACTGGCCGTTGCTACAGCTCTGGTCGGCAATCCGCGTATTCTATTTCTCGACGAGCCCACGACCGGACTTGATCCCCAAAGCCGGCGCCAGCTTTGGGACATCATTCGCGTATTCCAGAAAAAAGGAGGCACGGTGTTGCTTACCACGCACTACATGGACGAAGCCGAACGCCTTTGCGACCGGTTGGCGATTGTCGACCAGGGCGTCATCATTGCCGAAGGAACGCCGCCGGAGCTTATCGAGCGCCTGGGCGGCCACCATGTGGTCGAGTTTCAAGTGAACAACAACGGCGACAACAGCGACAATCTTGACCGCTGGCGCTCGCTGCCTAGCGTCGAGTCGGTGCGGCGCGAGGATTCGACCGTCTGTCTGAGTGTTCGCGAGCCGCACCTTACCATTCCTGCGCTTCTGGATGCGGTGACGCGCGACGGTCATCGACTCGAGCATCTGAGCACGCGACAGGCCAGCCTCGAAGATGTTTTTGTGCAACTCACTGGGCGTCACCTGCGAGAAGACTGAATGGCGACTGAAACCAATACGCCGGCGCTTAATCACGACGAAGACAATCAGCGGCCTATGCCGGCGGGCGCGGCTCGTGACTCCGCGCTCCGCAACGGGCGCTGGTCGGGATACCGTCATCTGCTCTGGGCGCGCATACTTGAACTCTGGCGCGAACCCGAGGTCGTATTCTGGGTATTCGTGTTTCCGCTGCTGCTGGCGGCGGGATTGGGCATCGCCTTCCGCAACAAGCCCGCGGACGTCACTTCGGTGGTCGTAATCGACGGCCCGGGCGCACAGAAAACCCTGGCCATGCTGCAGAGTCCGCCCGATAGAAGTCCGTCCGATAAGAGCGCGTCCGACGCGCGTTCGGCAATTCGAGCTACTGTGCTCGATCGCGAGACTGCGCTCAAGGGCTTTCACTTTGGTAAGTACGATCTTGCAATCGAGCCGAATGCCGACGGCAGCTACACTTATTATTACGATCCGGCGCGTCCGGAGAGCGTGCTTTCGCGCGCTGAAATTGATGCCAGGCTGCAGTCGGCTGCTGGACGCAAAGATGCGATTGCCACTACCACTCAATCTTCGAGCGAACCGGGCTCGCGCTACATTGATTTCCTAATTCCCGGGTTGCTGGGCATGAACTTGATGAACTCGGGCATGTGGGGAGTGGGTTTTGCGCTGGTCGAAATGCGCCAGCGCAAACTGCTGAAGCGCTTCGTCGCGACGCCGATGCGGCGGAGCGATTTTCTTTTGGCGCTCGCCAGCAGCCGATTGGTGCTGATGGTAATTGAAGTTGGACTGCTGTTGGGATTCGGCGTTCTCGTTTTTCACATGCGCGTGCTGGGATCGGTTCTTTCGGTCGTCGTGCTGGGATCGCTGGGAGCGGTGGCTTTTGGCGGTGTTGGCTTGCTCACCGCTTGCCGCGCTCAGAAAATCGAAAGCGTTTCCGGGCTCATCAATCTGGTGATGATGCCGATGTGGATTTTCTCCGGCGTCTTTTTTTCATACCAGAGATTTCCGGCGGTCACGCATCCTTTCATCAAGGCGCTTCCGCTGACCGCGCTGAACGACGCGCTGCGCGCTACGATTCTTGAAGGCGCTTCGCTCAGCTCGCAAGCGGGACGACTGGCGGTGCTGGCGGTTTGGGGCGGTGTGTCGTTTGTGCTGGCGCTGCGCTGGTTTCGGTGGACGTGAGGGAAGCTGTCAGCTGTCACCTACCCTATCCAAAGTTGTCATCCTGAGCGAAGCGAAGGACCTGCTTTTTGCCGGCGCCGCCAATCTAACGGCCGTATTGGCCATCGATTATGCGACAACGGATACTTCGCCATGTTCCTTGCGCGCCGGCCTCACCGAAATCTCTACGTCTTGCCCTAGAGCCGTAAGAAACTCCATAAGGCGCTCGACGGAGAAACTACCCGAGCGGTTGCGCATCAGCAAGGAGACGTGCGGTTGCTTGATGCCGAGGATTTTACCGGCCTCGACTTGCGTCAGGTCGCGACTCTTGATGAGGCGGTAAATCTGGAGGGTGAGCTGTGCCTTCGGGAGTTCCTGTTCTGGATGCGTGAGACCGAGGTCGGCAAAGACATTACCGCTGCTTTTTTGCGACTTCATCGGGCTCTTCTTTTTCTGGGCCATATCAATTGTTCCTTTCTCGGTGGAGTCGTTCGGCTTCGGCGAGTCGCTGTCGGATCAGGTCAAGGTCGCGCTTCGGAGTCGCGATGCCGCGCTTCGACTTCTTCTGGAAAGCGTGCAGAACATAAATCGCTTCGGAATAGCGCACCGTATAGACCCCACGCCACGTGTTGCCGCTGTGGTTGGCGACGACTTCAAGCACCGCTCC
>JBEKED010000194.1:0-7831 GCA_050014035.1 Terriglobales bacterium | reverse complement strand
GAAGCGACCAGCGCACCAGGCGCTCGTCGTCCACGATCATGATCTTTTCTACAGGCATCCCCTGTGTAATTTACTACGAATTAGAGGAGAATGCTCTGGCAAGTGGCGGCGCATGGGGACGACTCTCGGACCGAAATAAACGCAATCAAAAGCTTGCGCTGCTCGGCCCCGGCCCTGACCTACCCCAAGGCATCGGTTGTGCGGCGAGGCCACTTCTCGAAAAGCGCGAGAAGTGGCGCACCCGGCCACGGTGATTTTCTTCAAGCCAGCGACTAGGAAGCTGCGGCTGCGGCCTCTGGGGTAGGCATTTCAAAGGGGAGCAGGACGGTGAACTTGCTTCCCTTCCCTACTACGCTGGCGACTTCGATGTGGCCGTGATGCTCTTCTACGATGCGGCGGGCTAGCGAAAGTCCTAGACCGGTGCCATTGCCCTTGGTGGTGTAGAAGGGGCGAAAGATGTGAGCCAGGTGCTGCGGCGGGATGCCTTTGCCGCTGTCGCTGACAGTTACGCTGGCGTACTGGTCTCGGGAACCGATCTCGACGTGTACTTCGCCTTTTCCTGCGTCAGCGCCTGTGCCCGCGTCTGCACCTGCATTATCCATGGCCTGGACTGCGTTGAGGAGGAGGTTGAGAAGGACCTGGTGAATCTGATCGCTATCGTGCTCGACTTCGGGCAGATCGGGCGCTTGCTGGAGTTCGATCTTGATGGGCTTGGAGAGCACCTGCTGGCGCGCGAGCATCACGGCGTGTTCGACGGTGGTGTTGAGGTTGCTGCGGCAGATCTGCGGAGGATGGGGGCGCGCGGTTTCGAGAAGATCGGTGAGGATGCGGTTGATCTGAACGATCTCGAGGCGAACATCTTTGACTACGGCGCGGGCGGGGCTGGTTGACGGGAGATCGCGACCAATAATTTCGATGACGCCGGCGATTCCGGCGAGCGGGTTGCGAATCTCGTGGGCCAAGCCCGCGGCTAACTCTCCGAGCGTGGCCAGATGTTCGGCGCGGGACATTTGGGTGCGATGGAGGACATCGATTTCCTCCTGGCTCTCGCGAAGCTGGCGCATCATGTAATTGAAGTTGCGGCCAAGGTCTCCGATTTCATCGTTGCGTCGAGCGAAACTGACCGCGACATCGAGGTTGCCTTCACTGACCAGCGCCATCTTCTCCTGCAACTCGACCATGGGACGCTGAATGAAAAAGGCGAGCGCGCCGATGGAGACTCCACAGATGACGATGGCTCCAGCTCCGGCGACCATCAGGATGGCGTGGCGTTCGACGTTGCGAAACGACACGGTCGCGAAAAGGAAGAGCAGCATCCCCACCAGCAGGACGAAGACGACCGGCAAGATTGCCTTGAGCTGCCAGTTGAATCGTACGGAACTCAATGGGGAATCCTCCGCCTGCTGCGAACTCTTGTTCGTCGTGAACCCCACGCCACGGGGCTCGATACCGGCGTGCTCACTGATCTCCAACTCATCCACAGGATGAACCGGTGTCTCCGCGGATGGCAAGGGGCTAAGCATATGCGTGTAAACCGGGAAGCAAGTAGGTGACGCCGAAGAACGTAAACATGACGACCACGAAACCGAAGATGGCGAAGTAAGCGGCAGGGCGGCCGCGCCATCCGCGGGTGATGCGCATGTGGAGATAGCCGGCGTAGACCAGCCAGGTAATCGCGGCCCAGGTTTCTTTCGGATCCCAACTCCAGTAGGAGCCCCAAGTCTGGTTCGCCCAGTAAGCTCCGGAAGCGATCATGAGAGTGAGCAGGGGGAAGGCAAGACAGATGGTTTTGTAAGTGATGCGGTCGAGGACGTCGGCGGTGGGCAGAGAGCGCTGCAGATCGGACCGTCGCCAGAGCAGTAGTAGATAGAGGAGAGAGATGAAGACGCCGCCTACCAAACCCGACAGTATGAATGGACTAGCGGCGAGGCTTGTCGGGAATAATCCTTCGGCGTCGAGCGATGGGTAGCGGCCATCACGGGCGCGCACAATAAACATGACCAGGGTCATGACCTGAAGGAGAATGCTGAGGAAAACGGCGCGGTTGGCGATGGCCAGGAAGCTATCGTTATTTTTCCAGCGCGCCCACGCGTAGAAGAAGAGGGGCGAGGCCACGACCAGAAGCGTCAGGGCCATGAGCCAGCCGAGGTCGGGAACGGTGACGAACAAACGCACGCCCTTGGAGAGGAAGACTTCCGACTTTACTTCCGGATTCCAGGCGACCAGATTCAGTGCGCCGCCTTTCTCGAAGCGGGTGAGAACGATGCCGGCGTAAATGGCCAGGGTGCTGCCGCTGGTTACGGCGAGGACGGTGTCGGTGCGCAGATTGTCTTGAATGAGGAACATCATGGCCAAGGCAAAACTTAGCGCACAGGCGGCGTAGGCCAGCATGGCGAGCGTGACGTGGACGTGGAGCCAGGTCGACTGCAGCGCGGGCACCAGAGGATGAACTTCGGTGCGCAGTAATTGCATCAGCACCACGCCTACGATTGCGACTGGCATGGTGACCGTGCCAATCACCTTGACGCCGTATTTTTTTTCGGCGATCAAGGTGAGCACGGCGAGCGTCCATACGAAGCTGAGGAGCATTTCGTAAACGCTCGAAAACGGGGCGTGTCCGGACTCGTACCAGCGATGGGCGATGGCTCCGGTGTTGGCGAGCAATCCAGCCCAGGTGGAGAGCGATGCGAACTTCAAGTACGACGGCGTGCCGGTGACTCCGAAGCCCAGGTAGAGGGCGCCGGCACCGGCATAGAAAATCAGGGTGGCGAAGAGGAGATTATTTTCGTTCAGAAGATTGCCGCTCTTGACCACGTTCAGAAATGCCATGAAGAGCAGGAAGGCAATGGCCAATCCGACCAGCACAATCAGGGTCATGCCAGTTGCCGGCTGCTGCTGCTGCTCTGCGTTTGCTCGTGCCATTACCATCCTCCAATGAGTTGGTTCGGTGCAGCGTTCAACGAAACGACGGTCGATGTTAGCTCGCCACGCCGGTAGCGACGCGGACACCGGATGAACGGCTGGGAGCGGCCTTCAGTTCGGTTTCGACCGACGTCACCAGCTGATTGAAGCGCTGCTCGAAAGCGTCGCGGTTGCGGTTGGCGCTGCCTCCGATCCAGAGCGAGCACTTGCCCGTCTGCGGGTCGCGAACCGGTACCGCCCAAAACCGCATGTGAATCACGTAGAACACGAATGCGAGCCCGATGAACATCAGGACGACACCGGACCAGACTCCCCACTGACCGGGCTCGTGCGAGACTTGCAATCCAGTGAAGTGACCGAGTTTCAAGTCGGTGGCTTCGAACTGGTAGGGCGCTTTCGAGTTGTCGGCGACGTCTGCCATGGGCGGGAACCAGACGTCGAAATCTTGTCCGGCCTTTTTAGAGGTCACGATCAGGTGAGCGGCAGGATTCTCCAAGTAGTTCGACTTCTTGTAGACCTGGCCGTCACGAACCGCGTAGTCGGGAAGAAACTCGGCAAAACGCACGGTGGTATCGGCGTCGAGTTGGACGGTCTCGTTGACGGTCATTCCGATGGTCTGCTTCTCGCCGGTACCGTTGCTCGGAGTCGCAACCAGGCTTAGCTTGTCGACCTTGCCGTTCGAACCGTAACTCGATTGATAGAAGCGGACGCCGTCATAGAGGAGCGGATCGTTGACTACAATTTCTTTTTTCAGTACATCGCGTCCGCCGGCGACCACAGCTAATTTCGACCACCACTTTTTCGGCGAACCGTCCTGGTAATTCTCCTGACCGGCGGCATCGCAGCGCAGGGAAAATGGAAGCGTGCGCGTGTTGCCGTCGCGCGTATCGACGACATTGGAGGTCTGGCCTTCATTCAGACTGAGATAGCCGCGCCAACCCCAGACACCGTCGATGATCGTGCCCAAGAAAATCAGGAGCAGGCTGGCGTGGACGATGTATACGGCTAACTCGGAAATGCGATGACGCTCGGCGAAGATTCCGAAATGATTTTCACGGGCATCTTTAGGAATGACACGCTCGGGTTTGAATCCCATGCCATGCAGGGCGCGTTCCGCCGCCACCAGGCCGGATTCTTCGTCGGGGATGGGGAGCGATTGCTGGGGATGTAAAGCGCGGCGGAAAGTTGGATCGGGATATTTGTAAGGCCGCGAAAAGTAGCGCCAGGCGTTGGGAAAACGATCGATGGAAGCGGCTACGATACAGAGGCTGACCAGCGCCAGGAGTCCGAGGAACCACCAAGCGTGAAAAACGTTGGTGAGCCCGAGGGCGTCGAGAATGTGGAGCGCTTGCGGGGAATAGGCGGCCTGCATCTCGTCGGGCTCGGTTGCGGGACGCTGGAGCACGACGGTTCCGGCGGCGGCGAGGATCACGACGAGGATCAGAAGAACTACGCCGGTTTGGATGGAAGCAATAGTGCGCCACGTTTTGTGGCCGACTGCGCGAAGATCTAGGGCCATATCCTCCCCCACTCCCCGGGTTCAAATGCAAGTACGACGCCAGACGAGGTGTCGAGTGTAACCAGCACATTTAATTATATTTAGACGAGTCGGTGACAATCGGCGTGCGGGCTGTTTGGGCTAATTGGCGCATTCCAACCCAGTTCGGCGGGGATTTCACACATCACAAAGGGGTGGTGACGGCCCTCACAATCTGTTGTGATGGCTGGAAAAAGGCTGTTGCAGGGTGTGGGCAGGAGCGGCTTGGGGCATTTCACCGACGACGCTGTGGCAGAAAGCTCATTCGCGGTCCATAATGAGAGCCACATTGTCCCAGGCCGGATCGGATCAGTGTCTCTCAACGTGTTATTGTTCAGTCAGTTACAAACATACCGTGACTTGCAACCAGGTGCTGGTGATAGACGGTTGCGTTCGTGCATACCCACCCTTCGGAGGCCGTGTGAAATTGCTCCCCCGTCGCATCAGTTACCGCAATGAGCTCGCAAGTCAAGGCGACCGCCCTCTTTTTATTATTGTTTTGATTTTGTTTGCACTGATCGCTCTCCTGATTACGCGCGCCACTGCCGCGGTTCACCCCGTTCCTCTGGATAAGAACGTAGACTCGGCCAAATGTCTCGAATGCCACGAAGATAAGTCGAAGGGCAAGAACGTTCATTCCGCGATCGCAATGGGCTGCCTGAGTTGTCACGAGGTCCGGGTTAACAAGGATGTCACCCGGATCAAGCTGACGACAACGACTGCCTACGGACTCTGTCTGACCTGCCACGCCGATAAGGATGCCTCGAAGCTCCAGGGCACAGTTCATCCTCCGGCGGTGCGCGATTGCCTGAAATGCCACGATCCGCATACGTCGGATAATAAAAACCAACTGTTGAAGGCGACCGCCGGCGACAAGAAAGAAAATCTCTGTCTCACTTGCCATACACAGGGCCTGAATGTTCCGGAAAAAGGCAGCCGTCACGCCGCCCTCGACATGGGTTGTGAAACCTGCCACGTTACGCACAAGACGGGGGCGGAACCGACGACTGAAAACCGCTTTCACTTGACTAAGGCGGCTCCTGCGCTGTGCGTGGATTGCCACGATCCGAAAGATGCCGCCTTGCAGAAGGCGCACCAAAACCAGCCCTTTGGCACAGCGAACTGCCTGCAGTGCCACGACCCACACCAATCCGCAGCGCCGAAGCTGATGGCGAAGTTCACCCATCCGCCATTTGCGGACAAGAGTTGCGACACCTGCCATGCCGCGGCAAAAGATGGCAAAGTGGTTCTGACGCAAGCGAACGTTAAGGACCTTTGCGTTACCTGTCACTCCGACAAGCCGGAACAGATCGACAAAGCGAAAGTGCAACATCCCGGAGCGGCTGGAGATTGCACGGACTGCCACAATCCGCACGCCAGCGCTTACCCGGGTTTGCCGAAGACGGATCCCGTCAACATTTGCCTGGGTTGCCATAGCGAGATCGGCGACCTGGCTAAGAAAGCCGTTCACCACCAGCCGGCATTCGTGCAGGGCTGCGCGATCTGCCACGATGGACACGGCAACGACAACGAGCATCTGCTGCGCGTGAACACTCCGAACAAGCTTTGTCTGGAGTGCCATGGACCCGACGCAAAGCCGAAGAAGCTTGAAAGCGAACACATGGTGGCGATTTTCGACGGCAAAGTGGAGCTGCCAGAAAACTATTTTGCTACAGTGCCCGTGTTACCGCTGAAGTACAACCTGGGACATCCGGTGGAGCGCCATCCGGTGTCGAATGTCATGGATCCCACTGATGTCACGAAAGTTAAGGTCGCGATAACTTGTCTGACCTGTCATCAGCCGCATGCTTCGGCGAAACCGGGCTTGCTGGTGAAAGATCAGGCGAATGACTCGTTGTTCTGCGCGAGCTGCCACAAGGATCTCCGCAGATAAAGATAAGAATAGAGGATAAGAGAACTGAAGATCGATGAGGATGCAAAGATGATTGGAAAACTACACAATTCGGTTCCGGCACGAAACGCAAGTCTCGCGATGGCGGTGTTAGTGATGCTGCTATTGACGGGCCCCCGGGGTGCGTTCGCGGATAAGAAGAAAGACCAGCCGCCGCCGCAGAAGAAGGTCTCGGTTCTGGACGTGATCGATAAGTCGAAGGTGGTGTGGCCCCAGCCGCCGATGATCGCGCGGGTGAAGTATCTGGACTATTTCGCGGGGGAAAAGCTTCCTGACTTCAGCGCGCAGACGGCAAAACCAAAGAGCAGCTGGATGGACCGGCTGGCTGGCACCAGCGAGCAAAAAACGGACAACCCGCTCAAGAACCATTACTTCATGGGTGAACCGCATGGGCTCGCGGTTGATTCCAAGGGGAAGCTCTATGTTGCCGATGGCAAGGTGGGGGCTATCTTCATCATCGACCCGGAAACCAAAGATACGGTGATGATCAAGAACGGCAAGGATGCCAGTTTTGCATTGATTAATGGTTTAGCGATTGACGACTCGGATCGGCTTTTCGTCTCCGACTCTCAGGCTCACCGGATTCTGGTTTTCGACAAGAATCACAAAGGGGAGGCTGCGATCACTCAGGGACTGGTCACTCCGGCTGGGATGGCGATCGATAACGAGAATCGCTTCCTTTATGTAGCCGATATTGGACTGGATCAGGTACTGGTGTTCGATGCCGACAATCTCACGCCCATTCGCCGGATCGGAACGGCGGATACAAAGCACCAGTCGAGCGCAATTGGAGACTTTTCCAAGCCGACCAGCGTGGCTGTCGATCAGGATGGAAACGTCTACGTTACCGACATGCTCAACTACCGCGTCGAGGTCTTCGACGCCGATGGCAAGTTCATACGGCAGTTTGGGAAACATGGCGATGGTCCTGGTTATTTCGCCATGCCGAAGGGAATTGCCGTCGATAGCGATGGGCACATCTGGGTAACGGACTCGATGCAGAACCGGGTTCACCTGTTTACGCAGGAGGGCGACTTGCTGATGTGGATGGGCAACAAGCAAGGCGTTCTGCCGGGCACGTTTTCCGGCTTGCAGTACATTATGATCGACAACAAAACCAATCGGGTCTTCACCTCCGAAGCCTATCCTGGGCGGGTGCAGGAGTTCCGCTATGTGACGCAGGAGGAGGCGCAAAAGGAAAACGATCGGCGCGAGGCGTTGAAGGCGGCTGGCAAGTCTCCAACGGCGAAGCCGGAGAAGGAAATTCCGGCGCCATTTCCTACGCAGACTAAGCCGAGCGAGAAGAGCGATGCTCCGAAGCCGAGTGGGAACTGAGGGCAGCTTCTACCACGGAGACACCCTTCGCTTCGCTCAGGGCAGGCGGAGACACTGAGAAGAACAACTGCTTGGCAAAAACCCCTTCTGGGGGGCAAGATCCGCCCTGGTCGTGGTCTCTTTTA
>JBEKED010000193.1:0-13393 GCA_050014035.1 Terriglobales bacterium | reverse complement strand
CGACCGGTAGTGGCTCATTTTGCCAAAACGTCCACCACGAAGGGCACAAAGGTACACAAAGGAAAAGCAGTAGAATCTGGGACCTTCGTGGCACTTTGTGTCCTTTGTGGTTCAGGATTTTTGCGGCGCATCGTCAAAATGAGCCATTACCCGGCAACCCACGTGAGTACGGTGCATGGGGACGGGCGGGAGCCTGCCCTGAGCGTGCCGAAGGACGCCCGTTGCTCCATCTTGTTTACTCTTTAGCCGAATTTCCACAGGCCGCTCGGGTGACCGACTTGCAACTTCCCGCGCCCAGCGATCCGCGATAGAGTTACGACGGGTCGGCGAAAGCGTATATCCACAGATTGCAACCCGGGAAGGACGGACGACGAACCATGAGAGATCCCAATCGTCTGGAACGCCGCGGGGCGCAGCGTTTCGAGGTGCACCAGCCCCTGGCGGTTCGCTTCGATGGCCGGACTGTGCCAGGATTTATTCAGAATTTGAGCGGACGTGGAATTTTCTTTTACGCCGAGACCGCGCTTCCGCAAGGGGCGGTCGTGGAATTGACGTTCACCATGCCCTCGGAAATCACGCTGGCGGAAAACATGGCCGTGCGTTGCCGTGGACTGGTCTTGCGGTCGGCAGCTCCTGCGGCCGGTGACTTACCTGCAAGTCAGGCGCAGAGCGGTCAACGAACTGGCATCGCCGTGCGGCTTGATTCCTACGAGTACTTGCCCACCGACAAGGTCGTCTCTCAATCCGTACGGGTTTCCGCCGCCAGTGCAGCGGCTGGAGCTTCTGGCGTGGCGCCGCGCTGAGGGCTTGCTTCCAGCGGGCTTTCCTCCATCTTTTCAAGCGCTGCCCTTTGCCTTACAATGGGACGAAATCAGAAGTCTGTCGGGCTCTTCCCCCTTGAAGACCAGCCGACGACCTGTCGGGTCGCCTGCCCGTTCCCTTCGATTACGAAGGTCATTTGGCCTCGACGCTGGAAGTTCGTAGCATGACATTGAACACCGAGAATCGAGTCATGCCCGGGATCGCCGTCGCCCTCCTTACCGAGGACCGCGAACAATCCGTCGTAATGCATAGCCGGGTCGAGAGCACCAACCTGGCGCGAACCGTATTGAGCCACGTTGGTTTCCCGCTCGGACCTAGCGACGCTATTCTCCGTCAATTGCAGGATCAGCACGCCGAAGTCGTGCTGGTGAATATCGATCCCAAAAACCCGGGGCGCGCCATCCGCACCATCGAACTGATTCACGCCAGTACGCCCGAAGTTACGATTTTTGCCGTGGGCGACATGAATCAGCCGACCAACATTGTTTCCGCCATGCGCGCGGGGGCCCGCGAATTTCTGGATCATGCCGCCAGCCGCGAGGCCTTGATTGAAGCCTTCACACGCTTCTCAGCCACCTTGAGCCGGGCGCAGCGCAGTTCGAGCCGGGCGCGCGTCTTCACTTTTCTGAACGCCAAGGGCGGAGCTGGCGCCACTACCACCGCAGTCAATACCGCCGTTGCCTTGCAGGAAACTCACGGACCATGGATGGTTCGCTGCTCGACGGCTTGATGACGCCGTATCGCAATGGCCTTCATCTGCTGGCCGGCGCGCAGCAACCGCACAGCAGCATGCCGACCGCTTCGGAACTGGCTCGTCTGTTTGACCTGCTGGTGGGCCAGTATCACTTTGTGGTGATCGATGGCTCGGGCCGCATGGATGGCACGATGCAAATGATCTGCGATCTTTCGAACGCCGTCCTGCTGGTGGCGCAGACCGATGTCGTTTCGCTGTGGAGCGCCGGCCGGATTCACGCTTTTCTGCAGGAAGGCGCGGGACGCGACCGGCTGCGTATCGTGCTCAACCGCTACAAAAAGATTCCCGGCTTCAGCGACGAAGATGTGGAGAAGGCCACGAATTGCAGCGTGCTCTGGAAGGTGCCCAACAACTTCCAGGTGATCGGGCCGGCGATTGACAAAGGCAGTCCAGTGGCCGCGCAGGGGAATCACGAAATCGGCCGCTCCTATCAAGGATTAGCGGCGGAACTGGCCGGTGCCACTACTTCGAGCGACGGCGCGCTCTCGCTGGTTTATCAAGCCGACAAGGGCGACAGCAAGAAACGAGGCGCCAGCCCACTGATGGTCTCGCCCGTGCGCGCCGGGCAATAGAGAGCGCACGGCTTTAGAGCTTGCGAAAAAAACTCCGTCTTGGGGGTCGTTTTTGGGTGGCGCAGCGGTTTACCGCTGCGATATCGGCTCGTTTCGGACGACGGCTTTAGCCGCTGAGGCGATACGCAGCGGCAAATGGCATTTTCTCCGCAGCCTGTGAAGCCCCGCCCTGCCTGATAACGCACGAGACCGGTTCTAATAGAACGAGTCGTATTTGGTGACGGTCCAGCCGGAGTCTTTTTTCTCTTCGGTTACCGAGAACAGATCTTTGTAGGTTGCGTCTTGCGCGGGACTGCTGTAACGCTGACCTTTGTAGTGCAGAATCACCAGCGGCGGCCGGTCTTCCCATTCGATCAGGTTCCACGAAATCAGGGGATGCTGGGCTTCGGAATTACAGAGGAACTCGGCTCTCTTCTTGCGGTAGTCCTTTTCCCATTGGGCGAGGAGTTGGCGGCAATTGCCGTCGCGCATGTCCGCGATGAAGGTGTTGGCGACGCGTTCGATGGTGCGATCGCGAAACGGATTCATGGTGATGCTGATGGGCATCTGGGTGAGCGGGTCGCGCTCTTCGGAACGCGCCAGAACTGGGCCCTGGTTGCTCAGCCAGTACAGATAGCCGAGAAACACGAGCACCAGCAGGCTGGCGGAGCCGATGGCAATGGCTAGATGGGCGCGGGAAAACGGCATCTAGGAGAAGTTTGGAGGATGAGCCCGGCGGGGGCAAGGTTACTTCGGATATCTTTGGAACTGGTGCTAGGGAACTGGTGCTAGGGAACTGGTGCTAGGGAACTTGGTGCTAGCCAAGATCGGCTTTGGCCCACGGGCCTGTGCGCGCTCCGAGCTGCGCTCGGCTGGACCCTTCGACTTCCCCCTCGGCTCCGCTCGGGGCTTCGGCAAGACAGTGCAGGCTCGCGAGGGCGCCCGTCCCTGGTGAGCCGTTTCGATCCGGCGCGCTGGTTTGTGTTTTATATTTTGGCGGCGTATAGTTAGAAGCGAAAACTGTTGTGTCGTAGTGTCAGGATTGTCGAAGCACACCAGTGGGCGAAAGCCCACTTTTTAGTTGGGTCGATTCGGGTCGCAATCGGCGCCGATAACTGGCGCGGCGAATCTGGCGCAACGTATTGAAAACATGGCTCTTGATTTGGATAAGGTCCGGCAGATTGCCGAGCGCGTGGCAGGCTCAAGCGGGCTGGAAGTAGTCGAGGTCGAGGTTTGCGGCGCGGGCAAGCACCGCATGCTGCGGGTGTTTATCGATAGACCGGGAGCGCTACCGGCGGCGAATCGTCCCGACGGAGTTACCCACGAGGATTGCGCGAACTTCAGCCGGGAGTTCGGCACGATCGTCGAAGTTGAGGATGCAGTGCCGGGCGGATCGTATGTGCTGGAGGTTTCCTCTCCGGGGCTCGACCGCAAGCTGACCAAGGCAGCGGACTTTGAGCGCTTCCGCGGGCAGCGCGTGAAGTTGATGACGCGCGAGCCGGTGAACAACAACCGGCATTTCGAAGGGAAGCTCGAAAGCTTCGAGAACGGGCGATTGCTGCTGGATTTGAGCGCGGCGCGGAAGAAGAAAATGCGTCCGAAGGATGGCGAGGCCGCGAAGGTCGAGATTGAGTTGGGGAACGTGGAGAAAGCGAATTTGGTGCCGGAAATCTAAGAGCAGGTGTCAGGTGTCAGGAAAAGCGAGTTCTGAGACCTGACACCTAAGACCTGGCACCTGGAATTTTTATGGCTAGTGAGCTTTACAACATTATCGAAGGGGTCAGCCGGGAAAAAGGCATTGATCCGCAGATTGTAGTCAGTGCGGTTGAGGACGCCATCGTCGTTGCGACTCGCAAATACTACAAGACGCAGGAAAACCTGCGCGCCGTGCTCGATAAAGACAGCGGCAAGATCAGCGCCTATGCGGTGAAGTCGATTGTCGAGACACCGGAACAGGTGGAAGACCCGAATCTTCAAGTGACAGTAGAGCAGGCACGAAAGCTCGATCCGGCGGCGGAAGCGGGCGGAGAACTGCTGATTCCGAAAGTGACGGAAGGAATTCTGGGTCGCATTGCAGCGCAACTGGCCAAGCAAGTCATATTTCAGAAGGTGCGCGAGGCGGAACGCGACACGGTTTACAACGAATACATCGGGCACGTGAACGAGATCGTGAATGCTACCGTGAAGCGGCTGGAAGGTCCGGACGTGATTCTCGATATTGGCAAAGCCGAAGCGCGCATGGGGCGGAAGGAACAGTCGCGGCTGGAATCATTCGCCGTCGGCGAACGGATCCGCGTGGTGATCGTGCGCGTGGAAAAAGCGGTGAAGGGTCCGGGCGTAGTGGCTTCGCGCTCCGCGCCGGAGCTGGTCCAGCATCTGTTTCAAACCGAAGTGCCGGAAATTTACGACGGCACGGTGGTAATCCGGGCGATAGCGCGGGAAGCAGGCGAGCGCACGAAGATCGCGGTGATGTCCAAAGACAAGGATGTCGACGCGGTCGGCGCTTGCGTTGGCATGAAGGGCATGCGCGTGCAGTCAATCATTCGCGAGCTGCGCGGAGAGAAGATCGACATCATCGAGTATCACGAAGATCCGGTTACGTTCGCGGAAAAAGCTTTGCAGCCCGCGAAAGTCAGCCGGGTAACGATTGTCGACGCGGCGGACAAGCATCTGGAAGTGGTGGTGGACGATACGCAACTGTCGCTTGCGATCGGGAAAAAAGGGCAGAACGTGCGGCTGGCGGCGAAGCTGCTGGGCTGGAAGATCGACATCAAGAGCGAAGAAGAGAAGCGGCAGGAAGTGGAACAGCAGATGTCGGCGCTGGTCACACAAACCGTAACTCCGCTGGAGTTGGTTACGGGGCTGGGCGAAGGGCTGGTCGAGAAGCTGAAGGCGGCGGGCGTGAACACCGTGGAATCGCTGGCCGATATGACGCCGGAACAACTGGAAGCGATTGAAGGTATTGGCCCGAAAACGGTGGAAAAAATCAGTATCGCGGTCAATAATTACTTTGCCACACTGGATGGCGGTGAGGCCGTGTCCGCCGAAACGGAAAGCGCCGGAGAAGCCGCCACCGAAGCGGCCGGCGGCGATGCGGGAGTTTCCGAAACGCAAGGCTCCGAAACGCAAGTCAGTGAGGAAGCGCTGACCGAAGGTTCGGTGGAAGCGGATGCGTTGACCGCGGAACCGGAAAACACCGGAGAAGCCGAATCGCCGGCAGACGGCGAGCTAGAAGCGGCAAAGTTGGCCGCAGATGCGGAGCCCACCGAGACGGCGTCAGCAGAACAGAACGCCGCAGTCGCGACAGAACACGGCGCGACGGAAGAAGCCCCGGAAGACAAGCAGAACTGAAGAATGAGTACGGCGAGTTCGGAGATGCCTCCGAGCCGAAAGCGCGGAGTTCGTCAAGCGAAGTGAGATGGAACTGGGCCTGGTGCGAAAGCATCTCCGTGGCCGCTCCGATGCGGCGCCGAGTGCTGCGAGAACGTCATCTCGCACCGCGCACGGCGAAGAAGAGATTAAGACCAAGATCGACCTCTCGCATATCTCGCGGCCGGGTGACGTGCTGCGCGCAATTACCCAGCAAAAGGGCGTCGCCGAGCATCCTGCGGCGCGGCCGGCAGTTCGGCCTCCGATGACTCCGCCCGCGGTGGAAGCGAAGGCGGAAGTTCCTGTCGCTCCCGTGGCGCCGAAAATACCGGCCAAGCCTGCTGCGGAGGCTCCCGCACCTGCGCCGCCAGCGCCACGAATGGTGACACCGGCATCGGTCGCGGCCACTTACCGTCCACCGTCCGTTGTGGTGATTCCGCCTAAAATTCCTGCCGTTCCTCCAGCCGCTCCTTCATCGACTGTTGCACCGTCCACTGCGAGCGCGACTGCATCCTCGTCCGCTATCGCTGTTCCGCCGCGGGTTACGACTCCGGCCGCGCCCGTTGGCGGTGCTCCGCCCACGGCTGAGCCTCCGACACCAAGCAATGTAATGCAGATGCAAGCGGCTGCGCCGGTGAAGCCTTCGGCTCCGGTTGCTCCGCCGCCGCGAATGATCATGCCGCAGACGGGGCCGCGACCGGTATACAAGGCGCCAATGCCTCCGGCGTCTGCACCAGGAGCTCCGCGGCCTGCGCCGGGGCGTCCGGTTCCGGGACAACCAATCTTTCAGCGCACGGCGCGACCGCAAGCGCCGGGAGCGCCGCGTCCGCCGCTGCGTC
The DNA here is from genome assembly GCA_050014035.1 of Terriglobales bacterium. GTDB lineage: Bacteria > Acidobacteriota > Terriglobia > Terriglobales > Acidobacteriaceae > Acidiflorens. The sequence continues at coordinate 7,058 of JBEKED010000193.1, read as the reverse complement.
CGGGAGAACGGCGGCCGATGCATCCTACCCGCGTTGCTCCAGCGGGAGCGCGTCCGTTGGGCGTTGGTCCGGGAGCGGGAATCGGCGCACCGCCGGGACCGTCGCGTCCGGGAGCGCGTCCCGGAGCGCCGTCGCGGCGACCGGGACAACGCTATGTACCGCGAGGAGTGAAGGAAGGCCCGATGAAGGGCTACACTCCGCCGCCGCGGATGATCATCAGCAACGAACCGGCGCCGATTACGCGGAACATCACAATCACGGAAGGCATTTCGGTAAAAGACCTGGCCGAGAAACTCGGTATTCGCGCCAAGGACGTGATTGCGCGGCTGGTGGTGCGCGGCGTGTTCGCCACCATCAACCAGACGCTGGACGCGGAACTGGCCAGCGAAATGGCGCGCTTCTTCGGAGCGGAAACCGAAGTGATCACCTTCGAAGAGCAAGCGGCCAAGGATACGACCGCAGCCATGGAGAGCAGCGAGGAAGGCGCGGAAGCAGTGACGCGTCCTCCGGTAGTTACGATCATGGGGCACGTGGATCACGGCAAGACTACGCTGCTCGATTCCATCCGCTCGACCAATGTGGCGGGCGGCGAAGCGGGCGGAATTACGCAACACATCGGGGCTTACAAGGTTGCGATTACGGATACGGCGTCTCCGGCTTTTGGGCGTGAGATCGTGTTTCTGGATACTCCGGGTCACGAGGCGTTTACGCGCATGCGTTCTCGCGGAGCGAAGGCTACCGATATTGTGGTGCTGGTCACGGCGGCCGACGACGGCGTGATGCCGCAGACGGTGGAAGCGATCGACCACGCGCACGCTGCCGAAGTTCCCATCATTGTCGCGGTCAACAAGATCGATAAACCGGGCGCGCTGCCGGAACGGGTTAAGAAACAACTGGCGGATCGCGGGTTGGTTCCGGAAGAGTGGGGCGGCAAGACGGTGTTTGTCGATGTATCCGCGAAACAGAAGACGAATCTGAATCTGCTGATGGAAATGATTCTGTTGACGGCGGACTTGCAGGAGTTGAAAGCGACTCCGGAGCGAGCGGCGAGCGGATTGGTGCTGGAAGCGAAGCTGGATCGCGGACGCGGTCCGGTGGGAACGATTCTGGTGCAGAATGGCACGCTCCGCGCGGGCGACAACTTTGTGGTCGGGAACGTCTATGGAAAAGTGCGGGCGATGTTCGATGATCGCGGAAGACCGCTGAAGGAAGCTCCGCCTTCGACGCCGGTGGAAATTATCGGGCTGGAAGGGCTACCGCAAGCGGGCGATCAGTTTGTGGTGGTTGCGGACCGCGAGAAGGCGCGCGACATCTCGGACTACCGCGAGCAGAAAGCGCGCGAAGCCACGCTGGCCAAAAGTTCGCGAGTTTCACTCGAAGGCCTGGCGGAGCAACTGAAAACGGCGGGCATGAAGGAACTGAATGTCATTCTCAAAGCCGACGTGCAAGGTTCCGTCGAAGTGCTGGGCGATTTGCTGGGCAGATTGTCGAACGACAGGGTACGGCTGAAGTTGCTACGGTCAGGGATTGGCGCGATCACGGAAACCGATGTGCTGCTGGCTTCGGCTTCGAATGCCATCATTATCGGATTCAACGTGCGTCCAGAGCGCAAGGCGCAGGAACTGGCCGATCAGGAAAAAGTCGACATCCGGCTGCACTCGATCATTTACGAACTGCAGGACGAGATCAAGCGCGCCATGACCGGGCTGCTGGAACCGACGATCAAGGAAACCTATCAGGGACGCGCCGATGTACTGGAGACGTTCCGCATTCCGAAGGTGGGGACGATTGCCGGTTGCCGCGTGAGCGATGGCTTGATCAAGCGCGACTCTGAAGTGCGGCTGTTGCGCGATAACGTGGTTGTGTTCAAAGGCAAAGTCGGATCGCTGCGGCGGTTCAAGGACGATGCTTCGCAAGTGACGAGCGGGATGGAATGCGGTATCTCGATCTCGAACTACGGCGACATTAAGGCCGGCGACGTGATCGAGGCGTTTGTCACGGAACGGATCGCGGCGGAAGCGATCAAATAGCGTGAGGTTGAGAACAACGAATATTGATGCAGGCGGCTACCGGACAAGCCATTCGGTGGCTTGATGAGTGAGCGTCAGCACCGGGCGGTGCGCAACGGTCACCAATAACGAAACGGCTACCGCAAATGGAATTACAAACCAGGTGCGAATGTGCACGCGCCGCGACTTGCTCGCTTCATCCCATTCAAGAAGACACGCGACGCGCTCGCTAACCGAACCCGCCACGAAACCTGCACTGCACACCGGAGGAGCTTTGGGAACCAGGCGAGAAAGCTTGACCAAGGCTGCAGCCAGGTCAAGGGCTTCACGGTGACTGGAGACGGCGGCATCATCGGCGGCGAGTTCCGCGGCTTGCGACCAGGCACTCTCTAACTTGGCCATGCCAGGAAAGGGACAAAAAGCCAGGATGAGCCTCTTCAAGTTATCGCGAGATTTCATGTGCTCAAGTTCATGTTTCAGCGCCATGCGAAGCTCGTCGGCAGTTAGCAGCGCAACCGTAGATTCTGAAACTAATACTCTCGGATGGCGGAACCCCGCGACGATGAGCGGGGGACTCTCCCGTCGAGACTGAAAGGTGACGGTGGAGTTGGCATTGACTTGCAGAGGCCGCGCGCCTTCGAGCCAGCAAGTCACGGCGCGTGTAGTCCTGGTTTGGGCTGCGATGGCGCGGCAAAAGCCACAAGCAATCAATAAGAGAGAGCACACACCGAGCGTGAGAGGTATCGCGCCCATGCCCTCATGGATCGGTAGAGGTTCCATTAGCTGAAACGACGGCAAGACCAAAGCGAATGTAATGATCAACGAGGCTACGAGCGGAAGAATCCGCAAGCCGAAGAGTATCGTGGCCACACTTTGTTGTGCCACATGCAAAGGCTTCAGGGAGCGCCATACCGTCTCTACCAGCATTGACAGCAGACAGTAGAGCAGCAGGAACCAATCGAGCGAAACCGCGATTCCAAGCAGGACAAACATGAGCGTTGCTCCCGGCTTTCTCCTAGTCCTTTATTTAAAAACTATCTATTTAAAAACGGCGGCCATCATACACCCGTCCTGGTGGTCGCGGACAGTGAAACAATTTGTTATCCGGTTCCGAATCCGCACCGCCGTTATTCGGAGTGGGATGTCCTTCTTCCAACAGCAGATGATGATCAGTTCATCCTATCCTTATTGGCGTAATTACTTTGCACCATTACGGCGCTTTTCATCCACCAGGCGCCCCAACTCCTCAAGCAGTTCGGCATCGTGTTCGCCGATTTCTTCTACCATTCGTGAAAGCAGAAGTGGTCCGGCCACGTCCAGACCCAGAACCTGACGGATGGCTTTGCTGGCGACATCTCGCTCTACTTCCGCCCGCGTGAACCGAGGCACGTATCGGAAGGTCACCACCTTGGCTCCCTCGACGGCGATCCGGTCTACCAATCCCTTCTTCCGCAGGCGATTCAGCGAAGTCACAATCGTTATATAGGCTCGCCCGATGTCAGCCCGGTCTCGGAGTTCGCGTATCGTGATACCCTCAGGGCGCTGCCACATAACGGACAGAAGCCTCTGTTCCAGTGTCCCAAGCCGGATTTTACGAGACGCCCGAAGGAGTCGGAAGATATCGGTCATTAACTATTACGCCCCAGTTATCACGCCCCAGCGATTCTGGGAGTTTACGATGAATTTCAACTAAGTTGTAGGCGAAATTTTCAATCCCAGCGTCAAGCCCGGCAGGCTCAGGACAGGCTCTCGCCGCGAACATTCGTCTGGCCGGGCGGGGACGCCCGGCCCTCCCTTTTAATCTGACTGCTACGGGCTGGTTTGCTGGGTGAAGACTCCTCCTATGTCGCCGCTGCCGTCTACTTCCACCATGTATCCGGTGGTGGGGGAACTCAGGTAGAAGACGAGTAAGCTGGGGCTGCCGGTGACGTTGGTGAAGTTGTTGACGGTCACGGTGAAGCGGCCGTTTGTGCCGGCCGTATATGCGCCGGTGGTTCCGAGTGGCGATGCGCCATAGCCGGCTGCGTTTGCTTCCTCATTCCAGTTGAAGTTGCTGCCGGTGGTGGGCTCGAAAACTCCTACTTGGTCCCCGATCGTAGTGGGAACGCCATCCATCACGAATGCGGCCTGGTTGCTGAGAGTGGAGACGGCGCCAGTCTGCACGGAGAAGCTGCCATCCTCGACGGCTTGGGTGCTGTTGTTGAGGAAGTAGGCTCGGGTGGGGCTGATCATCCAGAAAATCTCGGAGAGCGCGGCACCATTGCTCAAAGGAAGACTGAGGATTCCGTTGCCGTCGCCGCTTGGATCAAATGTGTAGTTGGCGCCGGCGCTTACGGTTAGACCGGCGCCGTTGTTGTCCTCCACGTCGGAGCCGTTCACGTAGTCGACAGTGCCGGTGGTGACATTTCCGGCGCCGTCAGTGGTAAAGACGCCAGCCGTGTGAATGGCGGGCTGGATAAGGCTGGTGTCGACTGTGTCTCCACGACTGCCTAAGACGTAGGATCCGGCGGCTAGGGCGTTGGTGACGGAGAAGGGACCGCCGGTTTGCAGTTCAGCTTGTCCGATGTCGAGCGAACCGGAATTGGGATTTGCCAGGAAGTAGAACTCGGTCGGGCTTACTACGTAGTAATTGCCGGAAAAGCTGCCGGTCGGGGCGGTCAGAGTGAACGTGCCTACACCGGTCGAACTGGGCGCACCGAGGGAGCCCGTAATGGTTTGGCTCGAGTTGGTGCCGCCGATGGGAGTGAGAATGTCTTGAGTTCCGGTGAAAACGCCGCCGGCGATGGTGATGGCTCCAACCCTCGAACTGATGCCGTAGTTGTGCGACTTGAAGACGAAGGTTCCGGAGGGAGTGGCGGTCGAGGACTGCAGCACACCGTAACCGGACGAAGTGGCAAAGGAGTCGGCCTCCATCACGTAGAAGTGATTGGTATCGATCATGGTGATGTTGTAAGTGCTTGGCGTGGGAGTGTAGTTAAAGGTTAGCGAACCCTCGCCGTCGCGCTCAATGGCGTAGGAGCCGGGAAGATTTTCAGAGCCGGGGCCGGGTTGAGGACCTCCGTCGTCTTGGAGAATGGTCAGCGAGCCGTTGCCGTCGGCGGAAAAAACAGTGGTCTCGGAGAAAGGGACGGCGTTGTCGGCCTGGTTTGCATAGTAGCCGGTCTGCTTCATTACATAAGTGCCGCTGAGGCTGGATTTGCTGAAGTTGCCGCCTAGGGGCGCGACGAACCCATTATTGTTGTTGCCACAACCGGCTGCCAGCAAAATGCTGGCGATTGCTGCCAGAGCCAGGAAGAAGCTTCGGGCGTAGTGGGCGCAGGTAGGGGGATGCATGAGGACACTCCTGTTTTTATTGTTAGGATGCGCTAACCCGCATTGTAGCGGAAAGTTGCGGTGGAAAAAAATTCGCGGGGAAGCTTACCGCACGGCTTTATTAGAGTTCCACTCGACGCGGGGTGGGGGCTGGACTGGCAGGATGTTGGCGCTTTCCGGACGCTTTTTCTTTAACCCAGATGCCTACTCTGTAGGCTAACAGGATGGTGAGGACTGCTCCGTAGGCAAGGGGCTTGCGGAGGTCGGCTTTTACCAGCCAGATGTAATGCACTACGCCCAGGATTGCGGTGAGATAGATGAAACGGTGGAGACGCTGCCAGTTTTTGCCTCCGAGGCGGCGGATCGACCAGGCGGTTGAGGTCAGGGCTAGGGGAATCATGAGGACGAAGGCGGCGAAGCCAACGGTGATGAAGCGGCGCTTTTCTATGTCTTTCAACATTTCGTGGAGATCGAAGAACTTGTCGAGCCAGATGTAGGTAAGGAAATGCAAGGTTCCGTAGAAGAATGCGAAGAGGCCGAGCATGCGGCGGAGGCCGATCAGCCAGTATAGGCGGGTGATGCGGCGCAGGGGCGTGATGGCTAGCGTGGTTAGAACTAAGATCAGCGTCCAGTCGCCGGTGGAGTGGGTAATGACTTCGATGGGATTGGCGCCGAGAGCGTCGTTAAACCCCTTCCAGAGCAGGCGGGCCAGCGGGATTAGGGCGGCTAGGAAGAGCGCGATTTTGGTGAGACGAAGAGTCATTTTGTAAAGTTGTAATCGGGTAATTTGGTAATTTGAAGAGCCTACGCCTCTGGGCTGGCACGTGGGACCCGTGTTCGACGCAAAAAGCAGGTCCTTCGCTTCGCTCAGGATGACAAATCAATATCAAGAAGGGGGTGGAGGTTTCAAATTACAAAATTATCAGATTACAAAATTACAAATCTCTAGAAGTTCTTTTTCAGGTCCATGCCGGTATAGAGGCTGGCTACCTGATCGTAGCCGTTGAACATCAAGGTTGGACGTTTTAGAAATTCTCCCAGGCGGCGTTCCTTGGCTTGGCTCCAACGGGGATGATCGACGTTTGGATTCACGTTCGAATAGAAACCGTATTCGTTGGGGGCGGACTGCTGCCACGTGTTCAGGGGCTGGCTGTCGGTGAAGCGGATGCGGACGATCGACTTCGCGCTTTTGAAGCCGTACTTCCAGGGAACTACGATGCGAAGCGGAGCCCCATCCTGATTCGGGAGCACCTCACCGTACATTCCGAAACAGAGCAAAGCCAGGGGATGCATGGCCTCGTCCATACGGAGACCTTCGACATAGGGCCACGCCAATACGTTCACGCGCTGGCCGGGCATTTGTTTGGGATCGTACAAGGTAGTGAACTCTACGAACTTTGCCTTGGGCAGCGGGTCGGCGCGCTTGATCAGTTCGCTCAGAGAAAAACCTACCCACGGGACTACAATCGACCAGCCTTCGACACAGCGATGGCGGTAAATGCGCTCTTCGGGAGCAGCCATCTTGAGGATGGTGTCGACATCGAGCACCTGCTTTTTTTTCACCAGGCCGTCGATGGTCACGGTCCAGGGACGGGTTTTGAAATTCTTGGCCAGTCCGGCAGGTTCGTATTTGTCGGTGGAGAATTCATAGAAATTGTTGTAGTTGGTGACGTCTTTGTAGGGCGTTTCTTTTTCTGTGGTGCTGAACGGACTTTTTTGGACGCCGTCAATTTTGGC
>JBEKED010000192.1:0-10650 GCA_050014035.1 Terriglobales bacterium | reverse complement strand
CGCTACGCCATTCCGCAGCCTACCAAGGGACGAAACCTGCTAGTAGGCCGTCTCACCATGCATCGCGACGGCTTTGGCTTCGTCATCCCCGAAACCGATTCGCTGGACGAAAGTCTCAAAGCCCGCCTGGCCGGCGACGTTTTCATCGCCCCGCACGCCATCGGGTCTTCCATGCACGGCGACCGCGTTCTGGTGGAAGTCTCCGCCATCCGCACCGACGGCCGAGCCGAGGGCCGCATCCTAAGATCGCTGTCGCGCGCGCACCCGACGGTAGTAGGCATCTTCCACTACGGACGCCGCCACAACTACGTGAAGCCCATAGACGAAAAAGTAACGCAGGAGATCGTAATCCCTCCGGGAATGGAAAACCCCAAACCCTTAACCGCCGAGGACGCCGAGAACGCTGAGAGAAACAAGTCGGGAAAATCAAGAACCGCCAAGCATCGCGTCATCGGCGAAGAAGCCGCAGTTCACACGAACTGGCAGGACTTAGAAGGCGTAATAGTAGACGTAGAGATCACCGACTGGCCCAGCGCCACGCAACAACCGCGCGGCCGAGTCATCGAGATTTTGGGCGAAGAATCCGACTTCGGCGTCGACGTAGAAATCATGATCCGCAAGTTTCATCTCCCCCACCGCTTTCCCCCCGAAGTCATCGAAGAAGCGCAAGCCCTAGTAGCCGGCGACGAATCCGAAATTCCTGAAGAAGCCCTCCGTCACCGCCGCGACTACCGCGACCTTCCCATAGTCACTATCGACGGAGAAACCGCCCGCGATTTCGACGACGCCGTCCACGTCCGCCAACTCGCAAACGGAAACTACGAACTGCAAGTCCACATAGCCGACGTGGCTCAATACGTGACCCCAAATTCGCCGCTCGATCAGGAAGCCCGCCTCCGTGGCACCAGTGTCTATTTTCCCGACCGAGCCGTCCCTATGCTGCCGCTGGAACTCTCGACCGACATCTGCAGCCTGCGTCCCGAAGTCGATCGTCTGGTGCTTTCCTGCACCATGGAGATCGACCACCAAGGTGAGATCGTACGCTACGAAATCAACGAAGGCGTGATTCGCTCCGCCAACCGCATGACCTACACCGCGGTAAATGCCGTGATCGAAGGAGAGGCCGAAGCGCGCAGCCAATATGCAAACCAGGTCGAGCACTTCGAACGCATGCGCGATTTGGCGATGATCCTGAATCGCAAACGTCAGCGCCGAGGCTCCATCGATTTCGATCTCCCCGAACCCGTCATCGAGTTCGACGAATTCGGCATGATGAAAAGCATCACCCGATCGGAGCGCAACCTAGCCCACCGTCTGATCGAAGAATTCATGCTCTCGGCCAACGAGTGCGTAGCCCACTATCTCGAAAATAAGCGCATAGCCTCGCTCTACCGCATCCACGAAAAGCCCGACGCCAAACGTGTTTACGACTTCGAAGTAATCGCCGCCACCTTCGGCTACTCGTTAGGAGTAGGCGCATTGCCCATCCAGCGTGTGCAGTTAAAAGCCGACCGCCGCGAAGCCCGAGGCACCGGCAAGCGCGTCCGAGAAATCGAGGTCCCCAAAGAAGTCCACATCACCCCGCGCATGTATCAGAAACTCACCGAGAAGATTGCAGGCAAGCCCGAAGAAAGAATCCTGAGTTTCCTGATGCTGCGTTCGCTAAAGCAAGCTCGCTACAGCGAAGAAAATCGCGGACACTTCGCCTTAGCCGCCACCACCTACACCCATTTCACCTCGCCCATTCGCCGCTATCCCGACCTGATCGTGCACCGCATCCTGAAAGAAGTGCTGCAAGACTCACCCGAAAAGATGGATGGCGAGGTCCCGGTGGGAATGCCAGCGAGAACGTCGCAATCTCCACAGAATTGTCATCCTGAGCGAAGCGGAACGATGAGCGAAGCGAAGCGTTCCGCGCAGTCGAAGGACCCCTACCTCCACAATAATCGCGGCGTCACGCCGCCGTCCCCCTGGTCCAAGCGCCGAGACCGCGAAGCGCACCAGCAAGCGCTCGAACCGCGCGACGGCCCAATCCCGTTAGAAGAGCTCCACAGCATCGCGGAAGAATCCAGCCAATCCGAGCGCCGCGCCGACGAGGCCGAACGCGGTCTGATGGAATGGAAAAAAATGAAATTCATGGAGCGCCACATCGGCGAACACTTCGACGGCCTGATCATCAGCGTAACCAAATTCGGCTTCTTCGTAGAACTAACCGACCTCTTCGTCGAAGGCCTGGTCCCGCTGAACGCGCTGGAAGACGACCACTACACCTACCACGAAGCCACGCGCCAAATCATCGGCCAGCGCTCGCGCAAAACCTACAGCCTGGGCGACCGCGTGCGCGTCTTGGTGGATCGCATCGATCCCGTAGAAAAGAAAATCCAGTTCGCGGTCATAGAAGACGAACCCCAGGAAGACGAGCCCCAGCGCGCACCCGCCCGCCGCCGCAAGTAAGCTGCCGCGAAATCGCCCGTCACCGCTTCGAGTCGGCCATCCGAAATGACCGGCAGGAGGATCCCGTATAGAATTAAAGTTGTACACGGGGCCATCAACCATGCCAACAGCGAGCGAACCCAAGCCCGATCAAGATGCAGTAGGCCCGGCCGAGCACGTAGCCAGCGCGCACAAAATTCTCAAAGAGCTGCAACAGAAAGTCGGAAACCATCCCGAACTCGGCGAGGCCATCACGAAGCTCGAGATGGCGCTCAGCACCCTGGCAGTAAAAACCGGCGGCCTGTTATAGCAGCGGCCCAACAACGTTCGAGGCCCTCGAGGCCATCGCTAACTCGAATCCCACTACCCGCACTCGCGTCGTGCGTGAACCGCAGCGCGCAGTCTACGACCGCGAAGCCATCAACCAGATTCTCGACGAAGCTTTCCTTTGCCACGTAGGCTTCGCCGTCGACGGGCAACCCTACGTCATCCCCACCTCCTACGGACGCGACAAAAACAAAGATGTGGTCTACATCCACGGCTCCGTCGCCAGCCGTATGCTGCGAAATCTCAATCAAGGCCTTCCCGTCTGCATCACGGTCACGCTCCTGGATGGATTAGTGCTAGCCCGCTCTGTCTTCAATCACTCAATGAACTACCGCTCGGTGGTACTTCTAGGCACGGCCACGCTGGTGGATGATCCAACGGAAAAACTAGCCGCCCTGCGTGCCCTGAGCGAGCACATCCTCCCAAATCGCTGGGACGACTCGCGCCAGCCCAACGAAAAAGAGCTGAAGGCAACGTCCGTTCTGCGCCTTCCCATCGATGAATTTTCCGCGAAGGTGAGAGTCGGTCCGCCGGTAGACGACGAAGAAGATTACGCATTTCCGACTTGGGCAGGAGTGATCCCGCTGGAGATAACTTCCGGTCAACCGATCCGAGACGAGGGCTGCCAACAAGAGCTACCCGAGTATTTAAAGCACTATTCGCGCAAGAAAACATCGTAGCCCAGAAATGCTAGCGTGGGGGCGGACGCATTCGTCCGCCCCCGCGAAGAAGTAGTTAATGATTGTTTCCTGGAACACAATCCCAGCCGTCACTGGGACGCGGGAACGTAAACTGCGTGCGCCGCCACAAGATCGACGTTGTGCAGTTCAGTCCGCACCTTTACTGGTCGCAAGCCAGCCTTCTTCCCGGGCTGCGCCAGAAACGTCAACAGGTATTGATGATCCAGGCGATTCGTCGCATCCTTCAGAAAAGGCGAGAAGTCCGGGGATGCGCCCATGAAATTGATGGAATACCCCTCGCCTCCGGTTTCTTCGGTTAACTTCGAAAGGTAGATCTGTCCCCAGTAGTTAATCCAGTAACTGTGCCCGAAGTGCCCGCCGCCGGGTGTATAAATGGCAGACACGACAACACCGGCACGCTGAGAATCCCCGATCGCCGCCGTCAGGTAGGGATCGCTCGTATCGCCGACTCCGTAATAGGGGTCGATCCCGCTGGTAATCATGATGACTTCGTGGCGATTACCGTTCGGCGCCCAGTGCTTCACCAGGTCGCTGAGTGAGAAATACGGGCTGGCATTTGCGCTGAAGTAGCCCAATGGAAGCCGAATCGCCTTGGTCGCAAGATCGTGGTCGCTGGTCAGTTTTTGTTCGATGCGCGCCATCCCGTTCTGCATGTAAGCAACGCCGACCTGCGCGGTGGATGGCAGTTCCGCAATGAACTTCTTGATGTCGCTTAGCTGCGGGTCGAGCCCGGGGCTGGAACCATCATCAATCAGGACATAGAACTCCAGTCCCGCGTGGTCTTCCTGGGCTGGAATCCATTCCGTGACTTGGTCACGGCTTTTTCCTTCATAAACCATCACATCCTCACGATTCACGACTGGTACTTCGGACCCCTTCCTGGGCTCGACCGTCACAATCATATGTACTGGAGTGCCGTTCGTGTTCGGAGTCTGTTGCGCAATCGCGCGGCTTCCGAGTGCGGCCAGGATCAGACAGGCCATCAAATCGAATTGATATCGTAAAATATTCACAGACGTCTCCCGGGAAATTTGGACCCCTTCTCCTCTGGCGCGCGACTTCTTTGTATGTCGCCCACATTGTTAGATGCACTGAGTGTAAGGTGGGCAACAGCATTTCGCTCAGCGGGCATCTAGGTTGAGATCACGACGGCAGCAATTTCCCCGTACTCTTCCGCCTCAGCACTTCGCGCAGAATCTCATTGCATTCCCGCCAGCAAGCCGTTTCGCTGTGTGGACTATGCCGCCCATCCTCGATGAAACGCATCTCCGCGCCAGGCAAAAATCTCTGCACCCGTTTCATCTCTCCCGGTTCGGTTCGCGGATCGCGCCTCCCGTGCATGAACGTCACCGGCACTTTTAGTTCGCCCAACCGCCCGTCATATAAGTCCCCACCAGGATCCTCGCCCGCACGTGCGCTCTGGGCCGCAAGTTTCAACCACACACGGCAATTTCGCTGGATTACTTTCTTCCACTGCCTAGCGCCCTGATCCGCCGCCAGCAAGCTTTGCGTTTTTTCATTCACCTCTTCCGGATGGCTGGCAAAGCGCTGAAAGAAACTGCGCGAGCCCGGCTTGTCGCGATACAGATGAAATGCTTCGAGAATCAGATGTTCGCACCGCTCGGGCGCCCGGAGGCCGATCATCGTGGCAATGACCGCCCCGTCGCTGTGTCCCCAAAAACTCGCGCGCTCAATCCCGAGCGCATCCAAGACCAGCAACGTCTCCTCGGCAGCGCGGCGATGAAAGTCGAGTGCCATCGGCCCTGGAAATCGCGCCGAGCGCCCGTAACCAGACCGATCCGGAACGACAAAGCGGACGCGCCCCGCCAACGCGTCAATCTGCCGATCAATTGGATAGACTCCATACCCCCACCCGCCATGCAAAAACACTACCGGCCGACCGCTGCCCACATCGCGATAGTGAATAGGAACAGGCCGAACTCCAGCCGCGTGCGGCGAGCTTTTCAATTCCACAAACGGCATGGCCTTCCAGTTGCTTCCAAAAATGCCTAAGTAGTGACGGCCGCCCTCGGCCATCCAGCCGGACACGCAGGGCCCCTGCCCCATAAGCGCTAACTTAAGGAGCTATTACTTCCGGTCTGTACGTGTGATTCGCCCGGAACTCGAAGATCGCGTCTCAGGGGCTCGACTTGCGCTTTGGCGATTTCGCATTAACCGAGAATACTACTCGGCCGCATCGGTGTTTGTCAGGACTGCTGGCAAAAGGCCGCACACCGAGTCGTGCGGCCCTGGCCATAGGAGGACCGGGAGCCAAATCAAAAATCCCCTGCGGGTTCGGTCTAGACTGGCTGCCCGCACCGCGCCGGACCGATCAGTGCTCATGAATGACTTGCTTCGGTTTAGAGGCGTAAACGAATGCATCGGCCGCTTCGGGCTTACCCGCGATGCTGACGTCGAGGATGCAATCGTCGAGCGCTGTCTCTTCCTTCACGCCCCGGTCGACGCAGATCTTGCGGGCCTGCTCTTCTTTTGCCTTGTCCAGACGATCGGTGGTGAGTGTATCGACCGGGCCGCTCGGCTTGGGACGGTCTTCGTCGCTGAACAGCGATTCGTTCGGCTCGACGCGCCAGCTCTCGACGTAGTTTTGCAGCGCAACCTTGCTGACGGCGCCCTTGATGGGCTTCTTGTCGCGCCCAACCAGGGGGTGCATCTCATCGGCGGGGTTGCCGACTAGGAGGCCGCGCACCGTCGAGTCGTTCGTGGCCCCGAGCTGAACCGTGACGTCAAGGTGATCGCTGTTCACGGTGATGTGGACAATGTCGCCGCTCGGACGAGAGACGGTGTAGATGTTGCCGCGATGTACAACGCTGACTCCGCCCCCAAGCCCGAGCTCGTGGTCGTTCTCAATCGTACGAGGCCTGCCATCGACCGTCGTCCCCGTTAAAGTAACGACGAATTTTTCATTGCCCATCTTGACGGCCGCGCCTTTGTTGTACGCGATCGCCGGCTGGCTCGGCGGGGTGAATATGACTTGGCGGACTTGTACCTGAAGATCGGGGTCGGACTCGATCAGGATGTATTCACCGGTATGTTGAAAATTGTAGTGAGCGCCGTGGATGGTGGTCAGGTGCGGGTCGCCGATGCTGACGCCGGGGGGCAAGGCACCACCGCCACTCTCCGTGAAGACGATCGCGGGGGCTGGGTTAGTCACGGCCGAGCAGCCGCCGGTGAGGTTCAGATTGTTGGTCTCCGCCGTGGTGCCGCTGAAGCTCGAAGCACAGCTAGGCGCATTGTTTGTCCCGTTCACGGTCGCGACCCGGAGCGTGAGGGACGCAGTGGTGGTGGAAGTGAAGAAGGTTTCGGTGGAGCAGCAGTCGCCGAACAGATTATATTCGACTCCTGTCCACCCGGAGGCGAGATTGGCGATGCTCGCGTTACTGTTCGAACCCAGATTGCCGTTGACGTCCGACGCGGCGACGATGTCGTTGCCGCCCTGGGTCTGGGAGATGATGCGGAGGCTGCCGAGGTCGGACAAGGGCACCGCCGCCAGACCCGTAGCCGTGGTGTTTAAGTAGCACCCCGGCGTCGTGCCCGGCGTGTAGCCTGCCACGCCAGGGCCGTAGTAGTCCCAGGAGGCGTTGGTCGGGCAGTTCGAGTCATGGTTGAGCAGCCAGTATTCGATGAAGACACAGGGACCAGAACCGCACTGCGATTGACTGAATAGGAACTGTACCCAGGCGCAGTTCGTCAGACCGCCACAGATGGTAGGAGTGAAGGTGTTGCTGTTCGTCTGCATTTCGTAGACGTTCGGATGCACCACCGACGTGTCGCCGCCAATCGGGCCAAGCAGTTGGACGACGCCGGAGACCTTGTCGAACGAGCCGGTAACTTGCGAGATGTTGCCGCTGGTCACAGTCGCGAACCAGCCGGTGCCGCCTCCAACGGTATTGGGGCGGGCGCCCTGGTGGTGCGGATTGGGCGTGCGGGGTGCGGGCAGGCACCGGGTCTCGGCCCAGTTCTCGTCAGGAAAATGGGCCTCAAAACATCCCGGCCTGCGCGGGTGAATCGCCATCATGCGCTTTTCGTAGGTCTTGCGCTCCTCGATGGTCGGGCGCCGATGGTCGTTGGGCTTTTGAGGCGTCTGGGCACGAGCTGCGCTGAGCAGAATCGCAACGCATAGTGCGCCGAGGTATAGGGCAACGCGCCAGCGATACCCAACCAAAAACTGTTCAACGGTCTTAACTGTTCCTGTATCAGGCCGAACTTTAGGCATTACTCTGCGACTTGACATGATCCATCCTCCTGAACAAAATAATCACACTGCGCAAAGGAATCACACTTTCAAAACAATGTTGCGCTTGATTGCGCTGTCTTGTTAGTAGTGTCTTCTGCCGTCAATTCGTTTCACTGTTTCGGCGAGTTTTGGACTAGGGCACTCCGATTGGGTTTCAGTGAAGTCCCGAATCGCCGGCGACCGGGAAATCGGTCGTAAAACAGGCTTGTGGACATTGCGGGAGGATGGTCGGCAAACCGGAAGGAATTCTGCTCAAGTCAGCGCGTATCGGGCCCTGCCCCGCCGGACGAAGTCCGGCCATAGCGTGCAGAACAGTCCAATAACTTAAAGTTTGAAGCGACTCAAGGTATCAGCAGCAACTTCCCGGTAGTCTTCCGCCCTTCGAGATCGCGATGCGCCTGCTGCGCCTCGGCCAGCGGATAAAAATGTTCGCTCCGCAACTTGAGTTTGCCGTCGCGAATCATGCCGAACACCGCACCCGCACGCGCCTGCAACTCCGCCGGCGTAGCAATGTAATTTCCCAGCGAAGGCCGCGTCAAAAAAATCGATCCCTTCTGCGTCAGCACCAGCGGATCCAGCGGCGCGACCGCCCCGCTCGATCCTCCATAGAGCACCATCATGCCGCGCGGCCGCAGCAGGTTCAGACCCTTGTCAAACGTAGTCTTCCCCACCGAGTCATACACCACATCCACGCCTTTGCCGCCAGTAAGGCGTTTTGTCTCCACCTCAAAATCAGCCTGCGTATAAAGGATAACCTCGTCCGCCCCCGCCGCCCGCGCCAGCTTGGCTTTTTCTTCAGTCGAAACCGTGGCAATCACGCGCACCCCGAGGTTGTGCGCCATCTGCACCAGCAGCAATCCAACTCCACCGGCCGCGGCGTGAATGAGCGCCGTCTCGCCCTTCTTCAGCGGATAAGTATCGTAAGCCAGGTAATGCGCCGTCATCCCCTGCAACATGGCGGCTGCGGCCTCGCGTTCACTCACTCCCGCCGGAATCTTCACCAGACGCTCCGCCGGCACCGCCGCGTACTCGGCATAGCTCCCCAGCGTCATGGTGTAGGCCACAGCATCCCCGACCGCTACCTCCCGAACATCCGATCCCACCGCCGAAACCACGCCCGCCGCTTCCTGTCCCAACACTAGCGGCAGCGCCGCTTTGTAACGCCCTTCGCGGTTATAGACATCAATAAAGTTCACGCCCGCCGCCGCGATCTTCACCACCGCTTCATTCGGTTTCGGTTGCGGAACCGGCAAGTCCACCAGCTCCATCACTTCCGGCCCACCCGTTTGTTTGATCTGTATGGCTTTCATATTGGTTGAGATGATCCTGGCGCGTCGAAAGGCGCGCGTCAGACAAACCATTCTACGCAAAGTCAATCCGCAATTGGCGTCCAACTGCCTCACTCAAGCCAAAATCGCGATTGAGTGAGCCACCCGTCTTCGCGAATCTTTTTCCGTCATGTCATATGGCCGTCCACCTCAAGACACTCATACGACGAACTGCAGCGCCGCAAACATCTCTCGAGGGTCACCATGAAGCCGCGCATTTTTATTCTTGCCCACAGTCTTTCGCTGGTGACGCTGCTGCCGCTCCTCGCTTTCACCGCCTGCGGCGGGGGAACCACGGCCACCACGTCAGGCGGGCCACCTCAGATCGTGTTTGAGGGCCCCGGAGTTCCCGGCACCGTGAGTGAACAGGAGCTCTTCACCGGGAACCTCAACGGCTCCAACGTCGTCCAGATCACCAACGACGGCCTCAACAAGTTCCTCGCCCACTTCTCGCCCGACGGCACGCGCCTCGTTTACACAAAATTCCTCAGCGGCAAGTTTGGCGACCCCGACCCCCAAGACGACATCTTCACCTACACCTTCGCCACCGCCATTGAGACCCGCCTCACCACCATGAACAACGCCTTCCAGGCCACCTGGTCGCCCAATGGCCAGCAAATCGCCTTCGGCAACTACGACGGCACCGGACTATACCTCATGAACTCCGACGGCACCGGCCAGTACCTCGTCGCCCAGCCCAGCGGCGCGCCCGACGACGTCATCTGGCACGACTTCGCCTGGTCCAGCGACAACTGGATCTTCTTCGTGGTCAAACAGACCACCAACAATTGCTTCAAAGTCCGCCTCGACAAGATTCGCCCCGACGGCACCTCGCGCACCCAGGTCACCGATGGCGGCCCCAACTGCACGCCGCCCAACATGGAGCCTTACGGCGACGCCGACCCCGGCATCAGCGCCGACGGCCAGACCGTCTACAGCTCGCGCGGACTCTCCCCCCTGCCCGCTAATCCCACCCAGACTCTCCGCCACCTCTACGCCTACTCCAGCGACGCCTACTACCCCGGCAAACCAGAAACCGATCTCAGCAACGCCTCCCACCCCGATTGCGTCGTCGGCGTCCCCAAAGGCTCTCCGGACGGCACCCGGATCCTCGTCTTCCTTTTTTGCCCCTCCGATGCGCCGCAAGTCGGCGTCACCCTCACCAATACCAGCGGTTCTTCCTGGACCTTCATCGCCACCGGCTTCGGCCCCGACTGGAACCCCACCACGCGCCCCTAAACCCTGCCGCGCCTTCTCCGCTCCGAATGACATTTTATGTAGGACGCCCTGCACCTTCCTCAACAACGGCGGCGGCACGTTGTCACCGCCAATAGCCTCTTGCGTGCGCTACAATCCGCTCATACGCTGAATTGCGAGCGCTGCATTGCGAGCGCCGAATTGCGAATTGCTGGGAGGTTCTTATGGATCTTGGATTTCCGGTGGTTACCGTTGCTGTCGTGATCGTCATCATCTATCTGCTGAGTTCCATCAAGATCCTGGCCGAATATGAACGCGGCGTGATCTTCCGGCTGGGACGGCTGATTGCGGCCAAGGGGCCGGGGGTGATTCTGGTCTTCGCTCCCGTCGACCGCATGGTGCGGATTTC
>JBEKED010000191.1:0-13391 GCA_050014035.1 Terriglobales bacterium | reverse complement strand
AGTAAATCGTCTCTCATGATCCATTTGGCGCCGGCCAACGCCCTGGTGGTGGTAAACAGCACTCCGCCAGCAGCCAACATCGTCATCGACGGCAAGCCTACGGGAAAAGTCACCCCGGCCCAGTTCGCCGTGGAAAAAGGCAGCCACACCGTTCTCTTGCGCAAGCAGGGATACCTGGATGAGACGGTCACGGCCGATCTCGGTCCCGCCCAGAATTTTCAGTATGCGCCGGTGCTCCGGGCGCTCGGCAACGCGGGAGACATGCGGACCGTGGGCAAGCTCGACCACCTCTTTGGACGCGGCGGCGACAACGCCGCCGGCATGGGCACCATCCTGATTCACACCCAGCCGAAGGGCGCACAGGTAGCTATCAACCAGCAGATTGTGGAGAAGCTGTCGCCAGTCAGCGTCATGGTCGGACCGGGGAACTACATTGTGGACATCACGCTGACCGGCTTCAAGCCAGTCCACAAAGTTATCAGCGTCGACAAAGGCGGCAAGACGCCTATCGACGAAATTCTCGAGCGGCAATAGCCAATTCGGCGTCTCTATTGACGACGGTCTTGCAGCGCCCACCTTCTGCTTTCCATAATGCAACTAAACCTCGGGACGCCGAATCTCTGACCAATTCGGGCCGTCCTCAGGAGTCATAGTTTTCTCCAACCAACCCGTCCCGGTCGTTCGTCGCCGAGAGGGGTGATGGACATCACAGCCCGCGAATGCGAACAGGTCCAGAATAGGCGTAGTCATGAGGAAGTGATGTTGCCCCCACCCACGCCCGGCAAGGTGAGTCCCGAGCTGTTGCAGGCTCTTCACGCTATCAAATCGGTTCAGCGCTTTAGCAAAGGCGCCACGCTTTTTCACGAGGGTTCGGCAGCGACGGGAGTTTATCTGGTGGAGGGCGGCGAGGTTCGAATCCTGCTGCCGGACGGGCAGAATCAATCGCAAGTTCTCGAGGTCGCCGGTCCTGGAGCCATCCTCGGGCTAAGCGAGAACATGAGCGGCGAGAGGCATCGCATCACCGCTGAAGCGGGCAGCCAAACCACGGCGGCATTCGTCCCGCGCGAGTTGTTCATAGAGTTCTTGCGGGAACATGGCGACTTCTGCATGGAGGTGGTGCGGCTGTTAAGCGAAGACTTGCAGGCACTCTATCACAAATTCCGGAGTATCAGCGCCCATCCCGGGCGTCCGCGGCACCGACCTCTCGGCGAGCAGCTGAATTAGCTATCAGCTGTCAGTTACACCCTCGCTTCCCCGCTCGACCCAAAAAAGAACCCCAGTCCCGACCGCCGTTTCGCTTTTTCTGAGAGCTGAGAGGTGACCGCTGCTTTTTCTAGTTTGCCTTGAAATTGACCGTAATCTGCGTCTGGATTTCGACGGGCGCACCATCGAGATAGTAGGGTTTGTATCGCCACTGGCGTACGGCTTCGAGCGCCGCCTGGGCAAGAACCGGAGATCCGCTGAGCACTTTTGGATTTGTGACTTTGCCCTCTTTGTTAATCGTGACCTCGATCTGTACCGCGCCCTCAGCATGAAGCCGAAGCGCGGCTGGCGGATACTTGGGTGTTACCCGCTGGATAAGCAGTCCCTGGGATACGCCTTGGGAAACCTTTACAGCCAGCGCAGGCTGAGGAATATTGGACGACGCCGAAGACATCAGGCCACTCAGGTTGCTCTCATTGGCCGATGCAACCACGGCCGGGCCGGGAAGCGGAGGCGCGGACTCCTCGTCCTGAGCTTGCTTTCTGGCAGGCGCTGCGTTTGACTTCACGACGATTGGAGCTGCCTCGGCTTTCTGAGCTTCCGGCTCGGAGTTCGCGGTGCCCGTCTCAGCAAGGTTTGTCTGAGCCGGGGTTGTCTCAGTAACTTTTCTCTCAGCAACTTTTGCCTCGATGCGGGTTGCGGGAGACTTGCCCGCGCTCGGAGACGGGTTGCCGGACGCCGCCACTGTCGCCGCCTTGGAGGCTGGCGGTAGGGTCGTGACGCTGGCGGAGTCAGGCGTGGGTTTTGCCAGCGCTTCCACCGGAGAAGAGTCGGGCGGCAGGGCGGGCTTAGACTGCCCGGTGCCCTGAAGCGCGCTGACGGATCGCGAAGTTGGGCTGGGCTTTACCAAGTAGCCATAGCCCATGTAGCCGATCGCGGCTAGCGCCAGCACAGCCGCAGCCACTATTAAAGTCTTTTTGCTGCCCCCCGCGCCGTCGGAATCGGCTTCGCCCAAAGCGGCAAAAGACGGGGCATCGCTGGCGCTCCCTGAACTGAAAGTTGGAGTTGCAATGGAAGTGGCGCCGGGCGCTGGGTCTGATGAAGGCTGGGCGGATTCCGCTTCAACGCTCCGTTCGTTGACTGCTGGGATAGCTGGGATTGCTGGGATTGCCGGCACGGCGGCCACTTCTTTGGCAGGAGCCGGCGCGGCCGCCGATCCTGAGACCGCGTTGGAAGGGGAACTCGCATTCTGGGCTGGTACGGATGCGGCCACGCTGGCTGCTGCCGGGTAAGCCGACTTGCGTCTTTCTGGCGCCGGCGTCGACGAAATCGTAATCTGAGTTGGCGCGGCGGGCGTTGGCACCACAGCGGGTTTGTCTTCCACCTTCACGATCGCAGACGCCGAGGCTGCCGGAATTTCTTCCACAATCTCCGCCGGCATTGTCTCTGCACTCATTGCCGGGAGCGGCGCTTCCAATTCGGTCCAGTCGTGAGAACTCGACGGCGCAGCCGTCGCCGCCCCACTCGGATTGGCGGCGTGGAAGGAAACTGTAGCGGTGTCTGAAGCTGCTTTTACGGGAATCGCCGAAGGGGTCGCACTCGCACTGGCGGCCGCGTCCGAACTTTTTCGCAGAAGCCCTCGCGCCACCCGCAGCGTTCCCTTGGCCTGTTCGACATTAATCGGCTTAACGAGCACCAGGTTGGCGCCCATGCGGTAGGACTTGGCCACCCCCATCTGGCCTTCGGCCAAAGCGATGGCCAAAGTCCCCTGATTGAAGCTGGAATTTCTTGCGCTCTTGAAGAGCAAGGAAGCGTTCTTTTCGTTCTCGCTGTTTACCACCAGGGCGTCGTAACGCTGCGCCATCAATTTCTTGACCGCGGCAAAAGGCTCGTGCACCGCTTCCACGGTGAAATCCAGTTCGCTGAATACCTGACTGACCACACTTGCCAGTTTTTCATCAGGGCAGAAAAGTAAAGCTTGGTAACCCATAATGAGGCCATCCTAGGTAATAGTGGTGTTACCGGCAAGTTACGTGGGTAATTATCTGTCTGGGTGCACATGAGAACCGGTCTCATAAATGCTTTGGGTAGGGCACGGCTGAAGCCGTGCCGTTAAGGACCGATAAGAACGTGGACTCTAGCCCCTGAGGGCCTGACAGCCTACTCGGAGAAATACTTATGAGACCAGTTGACTAATTCTAGAATGTCCGTAACAACGGCTGCGCCATCAAACTCGCAGCGCACGCAGTTACTAACACGTCGGCTCGGACGCTCCGTATGGTAACGCCCTGCATGGCTACCGCGAGCGCCAGTGTGAGCCAGGTGAACGCTTCGAGATAATAGTAGTAATGCTGCCAGTGACTGCTCGTAATTGCCCACTGCGCGATGTGTGCGACGTAGAGGGCGGGTAAGAGCGGTTTCCGGCGCCACAGCAGCAGAGCGATCGCCGCCAGTCCGAGAACGCAGATGACCGGGTTCGCCGTAAGTTCGCTCATCGCTTCCGGCAGATTGAGTGACGTGATCCAGGTCCACCAAGGTTCGCCCGGACGCGGATCAGTCGTCGCGTGACGATGGAACTCCAAAATAAAGGCGTTGCCCGCGATCAGGTACCGGGCGCCACGATGTTCGCGCACCAGCAGTGGCACCCAACTGACCACGTACACTGCGCTGGTGCTGGCAAACATCAGCGCCAGGCTTTTGACCGCGGGGCGGTAGTAAACCAGAGCATAGGCTGCGCACACAGTAAGGCCGACCACGCCGCCCCAGCGCGAGCCGATGGAGAGTCCAAATAAAGCGCCACTCGCCGCAAACCAGCGCAGGGACTTTTGCTCGAGCGCAATCACGAACGCCCAGACGGCCGCCGCCTCGAAGGCCAACTCGAAAATGGACAGGCAAGCCATACGGCTCATCACAAACCAGAATCCATTCGCCAGCAGCAGCGCCCATGCGATGTACGCGCTATGCAAGCTGCGCGTGAGCCGCAGCGTCAACCCAAACGCGCAAAGCGCCACCAGCGCCCCAGCCAGCGCCGAAGGGAATCTCCAACTGATCGGGCGGTCGCCCAGCGCTCGGATCGAGAGCGCAATCAGATATTTCGCCAGCGGAGGATGCTCCGGATTAACGGACGGCATCCCTGCGAGGAAGGCTCGGGCCGCTCCCACGTAGCAAACTTCATCCAATTGAAACGACGGATTCGCGCCGATCCCGATCGAGAGAATGGCAAGGCTTGCCAAAAAAACCATCGCGTAGCGCTTTGGGAGCGTCACTGAACACCTTGCCCGTGAGGTTGGTAAAGCACGGCTCGGAACACTGCCTTGAGAGCCAGTGCGCTATCCATCACGGTTTTTGGAAGTCGACGATCACGACCGTCTGAAAGGGTTGAGCTTTTCCGTCGCGCGCGTAAGGCCGGTAACGCCACTGTCGCACGGCTTGCATGGCAGCGCTCGCCAGCGTAGCGTTCCCCTCGATCAAGCGCAGACCCTCAACTTTGCCGGTCTGATCGATGACCGCCTTAAGAAGAACCGTGCCGTCGGCATGGGCCTCGGCAGGATATTTCGGCGGAATGCTGCGAAGCAGCCGATTCTCCGCACCCTTGGAAGAGAGAATGACCGCGGTGTCTTCCCCGGGCAACGGGGCGATCGAGGAAGTTGCCGCGGCGTCGTTCTTTTTGTCGCTGGGCGCGATATCGCTGTGCTTGCCAGTTTCAGGCTTGCCCGCGATGGCAGGAGTTATGTTCGCGGGAGCCGGTGGAGCTGCTGCCGTGCTCGCAGCGGGCAGCTTTACAGAAACGCCTGCCGCAGCGGACGTGGTCGCTGAGCCATTGCTTGGTCCGGTCCCTGCATTAATGCCGGAATCCGCAGACGCGGCCGCCGCTTGATTCGGATCGCTGGGCGATGGCGGAGCAGGCGCCGGCGTTGCAGCCGCCGCGAGTCGGGCCGCGGGTTTTGCCGGACTCGACGCTGGAGCGGTTGCCATCCCGACGAGCGCCAGTGCGCGGTCAATCTGCGGTTGAACAATGACTCGAAAGTCGGGCTGATACATCCACGCGGCATAGAAGCCGCCGCCAGCGACCACCAGCATGAGTAACGCGACCAGCGGCGCACGCGTTTTTCGCGAGCCTTCCGGATAGGATGAAAAAATCGGCGCATCGGATTTTGTCGTCGCGTGATCGGGCGCTGCTTTGTCGAGCCCCGCGCTTGGTTTCTGCACTTCGGGCTTCGGAGTTGCCGCTTGCGCTTCTTCCAGTTCCATTCTCTCCAGTTCCGCCAGCACCGGATCGTCGGAAGGCACAACCGGGCGCGACGATTTCACAACCGGGCGCGACGATTTCGAAGCTGCCGCTGCAGCCGGAGTTGCCGTTGGAGTCACGGACGGACCGTCGATTTCGTCCACCGCGGAATGCGTCTTCGCAGTAGTTGCAATCGCCGGGGCGGAGACCGTCGTGGTTGAAGCTGCGGCGGAAGCCGTAGCCGAAGCAACGCTCGGAAGAGAACTCGAAACGAACATCGGAGCGGGGTCGGCAAAGTTCGTCAATTGTGAAGAAACGGCCGCTGCCGCTGCTGCTTGCGCGGGTCCGGGCACAGGCGTGTTGCTGGTTGTTGTGCTGGACGGGGTCGCGCTCGTCGCCTGCGCGTTCGCACTCTCGTTTGGCGGGCCAGCCTTTCGCACCCGGCTGACCGCGGTGCGGATGGTTCCACGAGCCTGATCTTTCGCGACCGGCTTGGTCAGAATCAGTTCCGCTCCCAGACGAAAAGCGGTGGGCAGACCAGCGCGGCCATCGACAATCGCGATCGGAACCGGATTGTTGCCGTTTTTTCCCCGGCGGCAAACGTCAAAGATCAGCTTGGCTGCCGGAAGATTTTCGCAATCGACCAACACCAGGTCGAAGCTTTGCGAATTCAGTTTTTGCGCAGCCGACGCTCCGTCCAGCGGGCGTTCGCAAGTGACTGACATTTCTTCCAAAACGCCAGTGATCGCAGTAACTGCCTGGTCATCCGGCGATAACAACAGAGCATGAGGCATGGCTCTTTCATGCTAGGAACCACCGGCCAAAGCCGCAAGTTACCGGAGTAAGCAGGCTGCGCTCTAGAGTTTACGGAACCCGCTGGTTTTCTCCGGTCGCCGACTCGGGAGGCGGATAAGCAATCGAACCGCGGAAGGCAGATTTATCAGCGGGGGCAAAATCCGGGAAAGGCAGCTTGTGCTGGTCCCGCCACTGCTGGACTTGCTGCTCGGCCGCGGCTGCCTTTTCTTTGTCGAGGCCGGAATCGCGCGACATGTACAGCGTCTGGGATGGAAACGCGAAACCGCTGCCCGACTTCTCAACAATATCCATGATGCGCAACAACAGGTCTTCGCGAATGGCCGCGAATTCGTCGGCGTCGCGAGTCAGCACATAGCTCAAGATCTCAAGCCGCAAGGCGCTGGCGTCGAAACCGGAAAAGCGAATGCTGGCGCTGTTGCTTTCGACTTTTGCGTGCTCGTACAACATGCGGCGGATTTCCGCCAGTAGATAACGCAATTGATCGCCCGTGGTTTCGTAGCGGATCGCGAGCACGGGGTTGAAGAAAATTTTGTCGCGCCGAGTGAAATTCTCGATGTTCATAGTCGCCAGCGTGCCATTCGGAATGGAAAGCTCGGTGCGAGCATCGGTTCGGACGCGTGTAGAGCGCAGGCTGATGTCTTCCACCGTTCCAATGCGATCGGCAAAGCGGCAATAGTCGCCGACGCGGATGACTTCGTCGGCTAGTACGGAAATTCCGCCAAAAAGATTCTCCAGCGTTTTCTGCGCCGCGAAGGCGATGGCAATGCCGCCGATGCCGAGGCCGGCGAGCACCGTGGTCAGATTGAAACCAAGAATCGCGAGCACGGAGAGAACGGCGGCAACTACCACCAGCGCTGCCAGCAACCGCTCCGCCAGCACCATCAGAGTTCCCGTGCCAATGCGGCCTCCATTGATGGCGTGTAGGCGCACGCGCTGCATGGTAAGGCCGGTGACCCGCAGCAGAAACCAGAAGACGCCGATGGCGATCAGAACGTAGATGGCGCGGTAATAATAAAGACGCGGCAGCAGCGGCAGGCCAAGGTAGCCGGCGATCACCCGGTCGGCCAGCGCGCTGAAGGTAACTAACAGAGGCCTCGAAACACGGCCGTAAGAATGCAAGTTTGGCCGCTTCCTGAACTTGAGCCAGAGCCGGCGCGGAATCGCCAGCACCAGAACGATCACCCAGCCGATGGCGAAGGCCACCGGAATTGCGACCAGAAGCGCCAGCCATTGCCAGAGGGGCATTCCTACAAAAACATTTCGCACCAGGCTCTGCGGGAGTTTATTTTCGACCAGGTGAGACTCGACGTTCTCATAGAGATCGGAGACTTTGCCGAGCGTTTCAGCGGAAAAAAGCCAGACTTTGCCGGCGTTCGGATCGGTGACTCGGACGAGGATGACGGGAACATCGGCCTCATCGGAGGAGAAATCCCCAATCGTTTGCTGGTCGGAAGTGCCGTAATCCGGATTACCCTCGGAACCCGTGCTGATGTTCCGCACGCTGCCCACGAAGGCATTGTCCATGAGCACTTTCAGTTTGCCCGCCACGTCCGGCCCTTGAGACTGGCGCCGCGCGGCGCTCATTTGCAGGTAATCCGCCGCGACTCTTTCATTTCCGTCTTGCGCGGCTTTCAGGAATCCAAGCACCGTTCCCGAAGGCGTATCGCGTCCCAGCGGGTCGGCGGCTGCGGAACTCGCCGCGGTTGCCTGCGGTCCCGGCTTCAGCAGGCTGGTCACCGATTGGGCGAGCAACGGCTGCGCCATCGGTCCGCAGGCACAAAGGGAAACGGCAAGAATGAACTGCGCTAATTTCTTCATCGAAATGCCAATGGTCTTCGAGCTACGACTAGAACGGATTGCTCGCGGCTCGCAGCTCGTAGCCCACTTATGCGATTACCTTTTGGGGCGATAGATATCGGTGGCCTGTCCGTAGAAAACTTCCGACGCCTCCATCATTGTTTCCGAAAGCGTTGGATGCGGATGGATGGTCATGCCCACATCGGCCGCCAGCGCGCACATTTCGATGGCCAGCACTCCTTCGGCAATCAATTCGCCCGCGCCCGCGCCCACGATGCCGACGCCCAGCACACGCTCCGTCTTAGGATCGATAAGCAGCTTGGTGAGGCCTTCGGGTCGGTCGAGGGTGACAGCGCGACCGGACGCACCCCAAGGGAACTTGGCGACGGTGATCTCGCGTCCTTGTTCTTTGGCTTGCGTTTCAGTGAGTCCCGCCCACGCTATTTCGGGATCGGTGAACACGACCGCGGGAATTGCGTTCGGTTCGAAAGCAACTTTGTGGCCGGCGATAGCTTCAACGGCGGTGCGTCCTTCGTGCATTGCCTTGTGCGCCAGCATCGGTTCGCCGGCAACGTCGCCGATGGCGTAGATCGTAGGTTCTGCGGTCTGCCGCTGCCCGTTGATTTCGATGAATCCCTTCTGGTTGACTTTCACTTTCGTTTTGTCGAGGCCAGGAATTTCGGAATTCGGCCGGCGTCCGACCGACATCAGCACGCGGTCGAACACCTGCTCCTTTTCTTTGACGTTGGGACCATCGAGGGTCACGCGAATTCCGGTCTTTTCGTCCTTGAGCGATTTGACCGTGGTATTGAGCAAGATTGCGGCGAAGAGTTTTTCCAGGCGCTTGTGCAGCGGCAGCACCAGATCGCGGTCGGCTCCAGGCAGCAAGCCCGGCATCATTTCCACGCATGTCACCTTGGTGCCGAGCGTGGCATACACCGAGCCCAGTTCTAATCCGATGTAGCCGCCACCGATAACAAGCAGAGTTTTCGGAATGTCGGGCAGATCGAGAGCGCCGGTAGAATCCATGAGGCGCGGGCTGTCGAGTTTAAGGCTCGGCACCACAGTCGGACGCGACCCGGTGGCAATAATGATGCGGTCGAAAGTCAGGTTCTCCTCGCCGCCAGCCCCGCTCTTAGTCACTTTCAACGTAGTCGAATTCACGAAAGCGGCTTTGCCCCGCACGAACTCGACCTTGCGCTGTTTCGAAAGTTGTCCAAGTCCGCCGGTGAGCTTGTTAACTACGCCGGACTTCCAATCGCGAAGTTTGTTGAGGTCAATTTTGGGCGCGGCGAATTCGATGCCCCAGTTCTTAGCCTGCTCCGCCTCTTCAAGCAGTTTGGCCACATGCAGCAGCGCCTTGGAAGGAATGCACCCGCGGTACAGGCAGACGCCGCCCGGGTTCACTTCCGGATCGATCAGCGTAACTTTCATGCCCAGGTCGGCCGCCAGAAATGCAGCGGCGTATCCGCCAGGTCCACCACCAATCACTGCGACTCGAAGATTTGACGAGTTCGACATTTGGATATCCGTCCTTCATTACTATGTCTTGTCACTGCCATGTCTTGTCATCCTGAGCGAAGCGAAGGACCTATGCATCTTGCTGCAGAACGCATAGGTCCTTCGCTTCGCTCAGGATGACAGTGTTTTGGTCGTCTCTGCGAACTCGGTGTCTCGGCGGTGAAATGCTCATCCCTGCACCGAAAGCAGAAACGGCTGCTCAAACGCTTCCGCGATCCAGCGCAAAAAACGCGCGGCGTCCGCCCCGTCGATCAACCGGTGATCGTACGAGAGCGAAAGCGGAAGAATCAAGCGCGCCTCAAATTTGTTGCTCACCCACTCCGGCTCCATCCGCGAACGCGACAGGCCCAGAATCGCGACTTCGGGATGATTCACAATGGGAGAAAATCCCGTGCCGCCGATTCCTCCGAGATTGGTGATGGTGAAAGTTCCGCCTTCCATCTCCTCGGGAGTCAGCTTGCGCTCGCGAGCTTTTTTCGATAGCTGCGTCATCTCCGCCGCCAACTCAACGATATTTTTCTTGTCCACATCGCGAATCACCGGGACCAGCAGGCCGCGGTCAGTGTCCACCGCAACCCCGATGTTGATGTACTGCTTGTAGATAATTTCTTCCTTGGCCATGTCGATCGAGGCGTTGAACTGCGGAAACACTTTCAGGGCCGACGCGCACACTTTCAGCGCAATCGCCGTCACCGTCATCTTGCCGCCCGCTTCTTCCGCGCGCGGCGCAAAGCGGGCGCGCAACTGTTCCAGTTCGGTGATGTCGGCGCGATCCTGTTGCGTAACATGCGGAATCGTGTTCCACGCCTGCCGCAGATGCTCGGCCGTCTTGCGCCGCACTCCGCGCATGGAAACGCGTTCGGTCTTGCCCCACTTCGCGAAGTCGGGCAATTCGGGTTCAACGAAGCTGCCACGCGGAGTTTGTGCCGCCGCGGCCGCTGCCAGCAAAGCATGTTTGGCAGACAGCTTTACATCGTCTTCGCTGATGCGCCCGCCCGGGCCGCTGCCGGCCACACTGCGAATATTTACGCCGATTTCGCGGGCCAAGCGGCGCACATGTGGCGCTGCCGGAATGGGCTCATGGTCCGTGCCGGCCACTTTGCCCAGTTGCATCGGCATGGTGAACTCGGGCGTCGGCAGTTGCGGCTGATCCGGCGGCAGAGCCTGTTCTTCGGTCTTGCCCTCGGCGCGCATGGCCAACTGAAACGCAAGCCGCGCCGCCTGTTGTCCGGAAATATGTTCCACGGGTTCGTGTTTGCGCACAGGTTCCGCGTGCTCAACCGCGCCGCCCTCCAAAGTAAAGATCACCTGGCCAACCTTAACCTTCTGTCCCTCTCTGACCTTTACCTCGCGCACGACGCCGCTGACCGTGGACGGAACTTCGATGACAGCTTTGTCGGTCTCAAGTTCCATCACCGGCTGACCTTCCGCAACGTTCGCGCCCGGCGCGATCATCAAGCGCACGAGATCGCCGGAATCGATGTTTTCTCCCAGTTCGGGCAGCTTGAATTCGCTGGCTGCAGCAACGGGCTGGGCTCGCCGGTCTGGCTGGGGCGCAGTCGCCGGAATCGGCTGCACCCGGACTGAAGCGACTGAGCTGGCGGAAGTGGGACTTGCAGCAGTTGCACGCGCTGGAACTGCACTGCGTTGCGCCGCCGGCTTCTCAGTTCTCGTTGCTGACTCTGCTTTGGTTCCAGTTCCGTTTTCAACCGTGAAGATAACCTGCCCGACCCGCAGCTTGTCGCCTTCTTTGACCCGGATTTCGCCGATGGTGCCTGCCACCGACGAAGGCACTTCGACCACTGCTTTATCGGTCTCGAGTTCCATCACCGCCTCGCCTTCAGCAATCGTCGCACCGGGCTTGATCAGCAGGCGGACCAGGTCTCCGCTGTCGATATTCTCGCCCAGTTCGGGCAGTTTAAACTCCGTTGCCATTCCTTCGTTGTCCCTCAGACCAGTCAATCGCAACTCGAAAATTGTCATCCTGAGCGAAGCGAAGGACCTGCTTTTCACCACCGCCGCGAGACAGCAGGTCCTTCGCTTCGCTCAGGATGACAACTCAAACCTATGTCGCAAACCGCCTCCACTTTTCTCTAGGTATTGGCCGGGTTGCGTTTTTCCGGATCTATCCCCAGATCGCGAATGGCCTTCTCCAAAACCTTCGCGCTCACCCCCTCGGCCCCGTCTTTTTTCGCGCCCGGCTTCTCGCTCGCCAGCGCATGCAGCGTCGCGAGCACGATGTGTTTTGCGTCCACTTCGAAAAAGCTTCGCAGCGACGCGCGATTCTCGCTGCGTCCGAACCCGTCCGTGCCGAGCGACACCAGCTTGCCCGGAACCCACTGCGCGATGCTGTCCGGCAGAACCTTCATGTAATCCGATGCCGCGATAAATGGCCCGGATGCGCCCTTCAGCGTCTCGGTGACGTAGGGCACTTTTGCTTTCTGCGTGGGGTGCAGCATATTCCAGCGCGCGCAGTCGGTTGCCTCGCGGTAAAGTTCTTTGTAACTGGTCACGCTCCACACGTCGGCCGCAACGCCATATTCCTTTTCAAGAATCGCCTGCGCTTTGAGCACCTCGAACATGATCGTGCCGCTGCCCAGCAATTGCGCGCGCAGCTTTGCATTTTTCTTTTCAGAACTCTTGTAGCGGTACAAGCCCTTCAGGATGCCTTCGCGAAGGCCTGCCTGGCCGGGCATCTCGGGCATGGGCAGCGGCTCATTGGTGACCGTCAAATAATAGAAGATGGATTCGCCGTCGACGTACATGCGCTTGATGCCATCCTGAATAATGATGGCGATTTCGTAGGCGAATGCCGGATCATAAGCCAGCAGGTTCGGCACTGGAAGCGCGAGTACGTGACTGTTCCCGTCCTGATGCTGCAGCCCTTCGCCCGCCAGCGTCGTGCGCCCAGCCGTGCCCCCGATAAGGAAACCACGGCAACGCATGTCGGCCGCCGCCCAGATCAGGTCGCCAATGCGCTGCAGTCCGAACATCGAGTAATAAATAAAGAAGGGGATCGTGTTGATGCCGTGATTGGCATAGGCGGTGCCGGCGGCGATGAACGAGCACATCGATCCCGCCTCGGTGATGCCCTCTTCCAGAATCTGTCCGTTTTTCGCCTCCTTATAATAGAGGAGCGTATCCATATCGACCGGCTCGTAGAGTTGGCCAACGCTCGAGTAGATCCCCACTTGGCGGAAGAGCGCTTCCATGCCAAAAGTTCGCGCTTCATCGGGAACCACGGGCACAATGAGGCTTCCCACCTCCGGGTCGCGCAGCAACTTCGAAAGCATGCGCACAAAAACCATGGTGGTCGAAACGTCGCGACCCTCGGTCCCTTTGTAAAACTCTTCAAAGATCGCTTCAGAAACCGGCTTCAGCGGAGTGGCGCGCACCTTGCGCACCGGCATGTAGCCGCCCAGTTGCTTGCGGCGCTCCTGCATGTATTTAATTTCCGCGCTGTCGTCAGCGGGGCGATAGAACGGCGCATCGTGCAGTTCGCCGTCCGGAATCGGAATGCCAAAGCGCGAGCGAAAAATCTGCAACTCGTCGTCATTCAGCTTTTTTTGCTGGTGCGTAATGTTCTTGCCTTCGCCCGCTTCGCCGAGTCCATAGCCCTTGATGGTCTTGGCCAGGATGATCGTGGGAGATCCGATGTGATCGACCGCTGCCCTATATGCGGCATGCACTTTGATCGGGTCGTGGCCGCCGAGACGCATGCGCGCGAGTTGCTCGTCTGAAAGATGCTCGACCATTTTCAGCAGTCGCGGATCGGTGCCAAAGAAGTTTTGTCGAAAATAAGCCCCGCTCTCGACGAAATATTTCT
>JBEKED010000190.1:0-7917 GCA_050014035.1 Terriglobales bacterium | reverse complement strand
CGCCCCTTCAAATCCTCGAACATGAATAAATCTCCCGTAAAGAAAAGAAAGAATACCAGCATCTCGGCCCGTGTGGGGCGGGCGCCCTCGCCCGCCGTTTTTGTTCTTGGTGTTGGTTTTGATTTTAGGAATCAAATTCAGAACCAAAGTCAAAGAACAAGAACAAGAACAAGGACAAGCGTGTCCGCTCCACACCACCCCTCACGGTGCCGCCGCAGCCGCAGCCGTGCGCGCCCGAACCGGCCAGCACGCGGAGCCGAACGCCACCGCATACACCGCGGCAATCACCCCAAACCCCGCCGCCAGACTGATGCGCGATGCAATCCATCCCACCGCCAGCCCCAGTCCGACTTGCAGAAACGTGCCAAAGAAATAAAAAGTGTTCTGCACCCGTCCCATGAACTGCGGCGGCACCTGCTCCATCAGGCTCGTATTCATGGAGACGCCGCTAACCCCGCGCGCCGATCCCATCACTCCATAAAGAAGCACCGCCAGCGCCAGCCACGGAGAAAACGGCGCCAACGCCATCGTCAACGTCAGCAGCAGCATGGCCAGCGCAATCGAGCTGCGCGATCCCAGGCGCCCAATCAGCGCCGGAGTATAAAGCGCGCTCACGAAAGCCCCCACGCCCCACCCCGCGTTCAGCCATCCATATCCCGTAGCCCCGGAATGAAAGATGCGATCGCTAAGCGGCCCCGTAACCACGACTCCCGTCGTCATCGCGCCCAGAAACAGAGCCCAGCTCGTTCCCAGCAGAACCACGCTGCGGTGCTCGCGCAGAAACACCATCCCTTCGCGCATCTCCCGCAAAAAGCGTCCCAGCGCGGTTTCCGCCGCCTCCAGATCCTGACGCAATTCGATCGCCCGCGGCACCACATGCCGCCCCTGCCGCACCGCGAAGTAGCAGGCAAAAGAAACGACATAAGTGCTCACGTCGATGAGCAGCACTCCGCCCAGCCCAATACGTTCATAGACAAATCCCACCAGCGCCCCGGCAATCAGCCATCCCCCCTGCACTCCCGCCAGAAGAAAAGTATTCGAATGGACGAACTCGCCTTCGGGCGTCAACTCCTGAATCAGCGCCGTGATCGTGGGCCAGAACATCCAGAAGCCGGCCGCCACCATCGTATTCATCAGGTAGAGTTCCCACACCTGCACCCGGTGCAGAAACGCAAGCACCGTGACCGCGAGAATGACGACGGCGCGCCCCGCATCCAGCCACATCACCAGCATCCGCCGGTCTTCGCGATCGATGAGCACGCCAGTGAAGGGAAGCATCAGCATCGCGGGAATCGTTTGCAGCGCCGCAAACGTGCCCAACGCCATCTCCGAATGCGTGCGCTGCAGAATCGTCCACGCCACGGCCGCAGAGTTCATTCCGCTCCCCAGCATGGAGATCACATTCGCCGCAAAAACAAAACGCAGCGACCGCGACCCTTCTTGCAAGATCCAGCGCATCATTCGAATCTAACATGCGGTGGCTGCGCTCATTTAGGCCGGTGGGTGCCCCATCCTTGCGCGTTTTTGCGCAAGAGCCTGCCCTGTTTTGCCGAAGCCCCGAGCGAAGCCGAGGAGGAAGCCGAAGGGGTGGGTTCCACGGAAGCGTCCATCTAGGCCTTTGAATTTGCTTTTGGGTGGCACGTCCGTGATCACACTCACCAGTACACCTTAGCTACTTGACTTACTTTGGTAACTGGCTTCAAATGGGTGGAGCGAATCCCCACGCCACTATTGCCCGGAGTGGGTTTATGTCTGAAGAAAAGCCCGTGATCCCAGAATCCTCTGCACGCGATCTCAGCGGCGTCCTTCGAGACGCTCCTCCCGGAGCATGGGTTGCCCTATCTAAAGATGAGACTAGGCTTCTCGGGACTGGCAACACGATGATGGCAGCTTCCCTGCAAGCACAGCTTAAGGGCGAACGATACCCTGTTTTAGTCAAAATGCCTTTGGTGGGGGAAGGACTAGCAGCCGGTGTAAGATAGCTTCGCGTGCGCTTCCCCTACATAAAGCTCCCCAACACTGCTCCTCGCCCCTATCTCAACGTTGTCGTCCGCGTTGGCTATCGGACCTCCGACATCATAAAAGCGATCGTTGACTCAGGCGCAGATCGCCCTATTTTTCCAATGGAGGTTGCCGCGAAATATCTGAACGTTGACTTGGGCGAAACGGAATCATGGAACTTTTCCGGCACTACAGGCGAGCTCCAACACGCCAAACTTGCTAAGGTTTTTCTCGCCATCCTCGATCCGAACGAACAAGACCTAGCATGCGAGATTGACACAGTATGCGCATTTTGCGATACGTTCAAATTTTCTGGGGGCGCACTTTTGGGGCAGAACGGGTTTTTCTCAAAGTTCAAGACGACCTTCGATCAGCCGAGAAACTGCTTTGAGATCGAACCGTTGTAGGAGACTCTACTTCTGCGCGGGATTAACTTCTCCGGCTTCTTATTGCTGACCTTCACATCGTCACGCTTTAATGGCTTGGTTGCGAGCAGGTTTCTTGCGATCCGCTCGAACTGAACGCGATCAACCGTTTGCTGAGTCAAAGTGCACAACCGCGCTTCAGCTCTGGTTTTCGCTAGTTTTCGCTTTCCACCGGCCTAGCCTTCGGAGCCGGCAACGCCTTCGCGGGCTTGCCCGGTTTCGCCGGCGCGGCGGGCGGAATCGGCGCGACCGGGGCCACCACCGCAACCGTCCCTTTGCGGATCTCAATCGTTCCCTTGGCGTTCAACGCCAGCCGCGGCCCATTCGTTCCAACCGAACCCGTGGCGCTTGCCTGCTCGCCCGCAGTTTCGATTTTCAACTCGTCGAAGTCGCTCTCGATCTCTCCCGGATGCGCGCGCGCTTCCACTTGAAATGCCGTACCCGGCGGAATCGTAACCGTCACGTCGCCCTTCTGGTTTTCGATCTGGACGTTCCCCGGCTTGTGCAGCCCCACTGACACCGACCCGTTGTCGTCTTCCAGGCGCAGATCGCCCGACACGCCCTCCAGTGAAATGTCTTTCGAGCGTGTTGTCAGCCGCATCGGTCCGGTCAGCGAATCCGCGCGCAAGTCGCCCGAATCCAGATCCAACCGGCCATCGAGCCGCGAGAATTCCATTTCCGTGCGCGAGGAATGAAAGGTCACCGCCTTCCCAATCCGCACCAGGCGCACGCTCTCCTGGAACTCGCCGCTCAGGTGCAGCGTGCCATCCACATCTTCGATCGCTACCTCGTTGGCCTTTCCCTGGATGCTCACATCGCCCTTTACATGTCCCAGCCGCGCCGAACTATTATCCAGCGTCAGGGCCACGTTTCCGGTGTGGTCGCTGATGTTGACTTCGCCGCGCTGGTGGTTGATGTCAACCGCGCCTGTCATCCCCGCGATGGTGATGTCGCCTCGCCGCGACACGATCACCAGCGACATGTTCGATGGCACATACACATCCATGTCGGTAGTCACGCTCTTGTCTCCCGCGCCCCCGGTATTGGCGTTGAGCGTCACCACCTTGTCCACCTCGGTAATGCGTGGATCGGTCTTCGCGTTGTAGCTGTCCGCGTCCTGTTGATGCTCAGCCCGAATTTTCTTGCGCCACGAGACCCTCACCTTCTTGTCGTCCGACACATTGACCGTGATCGTTCCGCGATCGTCGTTGATGTGCAGACTGTCAACGTGCAAGCTGCTGGCGCCCGCTCCCAGGTCGGTGTGGATTTCGCCGCTATAGTCGAACGCCGATCCGCCAAAAATTTCGTCGAGTCCTTCATCGTCGCCTATCTGGAGATGGTCGCCGAGATTCTTCCAGTCCACACGCGAGGCCTGGGTGGCAATCAATCCCGCGATGATCAAAAACAGCATCAGGAAAACGCCCCCGACGCCAATTCCCCGCGCCGGCTGCCCGTAGCGCTTCGCCTGTTCGTATTCGATCAGCTTCAGCACGCCCCACAAGATCAGCAGCGCCGGCCAGAAGCGCGCAAACAGCGATCCTAGGTGGTGAATATCCATGATCCCCATCGTCCCCAGCAGGAACAGGACCCCCATCAGAATCAGCACCACCGGACCGGCAATCGAACGTCGCGGAACATGCGGCGGCGGAATCTGCGGCGGCAGCATCATCGGGCTAACCATGATTCACCTCGCTCGTCGGCGGAACCGGCGGAACCGGTGGAACAGGGGGCGCTGGCGCTACCGGAGGAATCGGTCCTCCCGCCACATTTACGCCCGGCAGCGGCGAAATGTGTCCCTCTACCGATGCGCTTCCCTGCATCAACTTCAGCGCGCCCACCACCAGCAGAATTACCGGCCATGTGCGCCCAAAGTGCAGGTTCGCAAAATCGAGATTCTGCAGCAGGAACAGGACTCCAATCGTGAAAACAATCACCGGACCCGTAATCCGCCGTGTTCGGCACCGCGCACATTGGCACGCCGAGGCCGCCGCCAGGTTCTGCATCGTTGGCGAAAACCCGTGACGCGCCATTTTCTCCCGCGCTCGAGCTGCATCCCGCGGCGGTCCCACCCATCCCCAGGCGCGGGCGAACATCCAGCCCCCCATGAATATCAAAATCAATGGCCAGAACCGATCCAGTCCGTATTCGGTCAGACCCAGGGTATGCAGCAGAAAGAGCACGCCCAGCAAAATGAGGACGATCGCACCCATCGGAATCTTGCTGGTCTCGATTTTTGTACCCGCGCTGAACGTCGCCGCCAAGCCGTAAGGGTCCGGCGCCGGCAGCCCCGCCTGAATGGCGCGAGCCGAACGCACCGCATCGACAATCTGGTAAATGTAGAAGAAGCTGACGCCAATGCCGCAGATTACGCCCAGCGCCTCGCTGTGCGGGCTGTCGCTGGCGCTAATGCCGGCAATCAGCAAACCAAAGATCGCCAGATGCGCCAGTCCTTTGGCGTATTGCCCGGTGTAAACCGCGCCCACGCCGAAGGGGAAGAATCCGGCCAGAATTCCCGCGACCGTAGGGTTCGGTCCGCTGCCGCTGATGTGGGGCGGCGCAGGAGGTGGAGGAATTTGCCCAAAAGCCGCCGGCGCGCCCATCGTGCCCAATGTGGAAGTGGAAGAAGAGACGCCGCCGGAAACCGATCCCGAGGGAACTCCTTCCATCTTCGCTCCCAGGCACTCCTCGCAATAGATCACGCCCCGCACCGGACGTGTACAGTTCGCGCACAGTGCCTTTCCGCAAGTGCGGCAATAGGCCACTGCCGATACATCAGCATGATTGGCGCAGTTCATACCAACCTCCTGTTCGTGGTCACCATCACAACAGGTGGCTGCGGCTTTGCCCTTCGAGATTCGAGCCTCGTGCGAGCTTGACTTTGCTCGTAGCTCGCTGCTCGCAGCTCATAGCTGCAGGCTTCATCATTCGATCCCTCCGTCATTGCAGCCAGCACCGTCTGGCTGTTCTCACGTGAATAGTTACGATCCTGTCTTTGCTCTGGTTGTCCACTGGTATTGTTCTTGCGATTCTCTTTCTGTGGCTGCGGTCCCGGTTCCGCGGGAGTGTTAGCCCGCTTCAACTCGCGCAGCTTCGATTCGATCTCATACACAAAGCGAATATTGTCGTAGTACTTCACCACTTTGATTTGCGCGCCATTGTACGCGTGCCGCAAAGCCGACGGCCGCAAATCAACCTTCGCCACGTCAGTCGCCTTCACTCCCAACGCGCTCAGCCCCAGCGAAAACGAGAAGAAGATCATCCCAAACGACATCACAAACCGAGGCTGCCGCACAAAAGCCGTCACCGGAGTAAAGAACGAATCCCACCATTCCCGCGCCCGCTCGCTCACCGGAGTCGTCCGCCCCCCGGCCGTAGCCGCCAGCGCTCGCCGGCTCACCACTCCGCTGGTAGCCATCAAAATGTTCTGCACCATGTAAGCCGGAGGTTCGACCGCCTCAAGCGATCGCAGGTACGACTGACCCGCCTGCACGTCCGCAAACAGCGGACCGCACACCCCGCAAACCCGCCGATGAGCCTCAAAGCGCTCCTTGCGAGCCGGGCTCAATCCGGAGTAGCCATCGTCGCCCATCGCCTCGCCGACGATAGCGCCGTCGACAGCGCCGTCCATCGCCTCGCTAAGCAGCCCTTCGAACTCCGTGCACTCCATTCGGGGTCCGCTGGGCTGTTCGTGTTTTGTTTCCTCTGGCATCACATCACCTGCCTATATGTACGTTGTAGGAGCCGCGCAAGTTCCGCTCGTCCCCGGTTAATTCGAGATTTGACGGTTCCCTCCGGAACCCTCAAAACCGTGGCAATTTCCCGATAGTCCATGTCTTGCAGATCCCTCAAAATCACCGCCTCCCGCAGCTCCGGAGACAGCTTCTGCAAAGCCGAATGCACCATTTCCCGCGTCTCCCGCGACTCGACCGCCGCGTCCGGAGGCAATCCCCGATCCGCGATCTGCTCGCTAAGCGGCTGCGCGTCTTCCCGCTCCGATGGCGCCGAATCGAGCGAATCCGTAATCCGGTCGCCCTTAGACTTCCGAAAATGATCGACCAGAAGATTGCGAGTAATAGTAGTGACCCAAGTCATAAACGCGCCCTTACCAGAGTCATAAGTATTCAGAGTCCGATACATCTTGATAAAGACCTCCTGGGTGAGGTCCTGCGCGTTCTCGGAATCCCCCGCAAACCGGTAGCAGACGTTATAAATCCGCCGGTGATAGCGCTCGACAATCTCCTCCCAAGCCGCGGCATCGCCCGAAACACAGCGACGGACCAGCAATCCGACAACCTGGGCATCATCCAAAACCGACTCCGCGAGCCACGCTTAATCTACGTCTAATCTACGTCGTCATCCCGTAATCTACGTTGTCATCTGACCTAATGTTGTCATCTGACCCAGGTTGTCATCTGACCCAGGTTGTCATCCGACCCAGGTTGTCATCCTGAGCGAAGCGAAGGACCTATGCATTCGTCCGCGCGAGGCACAGATTCTCAACAGCACACCAGAGCTACGTTTCTGTAGGCTGCGAAGTTCCCTTGAATCATAGAGCTAGCGATTGTAGCAGGAGATTTGCGCAAGAGGCTGTAGAACAATTCGTAGTAACGAGGCGTTTGACCCCCCGAGACCCGGTCTTTTGGAATCAGAAACTTAGAGAGACCATATCCGCCAGGCCTCTTGAGGCATAGGTGCCCAGTAAAGCATCTTCCCGTCAACAACTTACAACGATTAGTAGCGGCTTAATTTTGACCTTGCGCCCCCAGAAGAGCCGGGGCTTTCCTTCGTGTACCTTCGTGCCCTGGGTGGTGGAGGTTTGATCAAAATGAGCCACAACCGCGCGATTCCCGTGATTCGCGAAGCCTACCGGAACGGGTTCACCGCCGTGACCCCAAAATACTCCTGCCCCGCACTGAAATCTTCCGACAAGAGGCGTTTACACCCCGCCCGTTCCGCCGCCGCGACGATCATGCCGTCATAGAAGTGAATGCCATAAGCCGCGCCCGCCTCCACTGCCCGCCGAACCAACTCCCCGTCGGCAACGATTAGCCGGATTGCTTCCAAAGCTTCCAGCCCGCGCATAACCGCGTCCGGCGTGGCTGGCGGCGAGACCTTGTGCAGCATGGTCGCAGCAAACTCAGTCAGAACCTGCGTCGAAATAACGATCTTCCCACTAAGGCCCCCCTTGAGCAGGAGGCGCGCGACTTCCTGCTTTTGCGGACTGCCTTCGTCATACGCATACACGACAACATTCGTGTCCAGGAAGTCAGCGCCGCTCATGCAGGTCTTCCCGCTTCCAGGTTATTTTTCCTACGTTGACCTTGAGCAGCTTGAAACTCTCTTCCAGCGCCTCCAACTCCCGCCGTTTGCGCCCGGATTTCGCATGTTCAGCGGCCAGCTCCTGCAGATGCGCGCGCACCAGCCCAGTCAGCGTAGTATCGCGCTCAACCGCAATCTTCCGCACTTCCCTGACCAGATCATCATCCAGCGA
>JBEKED010000189.1:0-8007 GCA_050014035.1 Terriglobales bacterium | reverse complement strand
CTTTACTACCGCCTGGGCGCGGAGGTTGGCGCGCTGCCGCCAGCGCCGGAACTGCGTTTTATCTAAGGCTTGGTTGATCTAGGGCTCGGCTGATCGGTTGATCTAAGACTCGGCTGCTCTGCACTACTCAGATGTCTTCCGATTGCCGCCGAGCGTATTATTCCCATGAATCAGAGGTGGGCCATGGATCTACAGGCTCTGGATCGACGGGCTCTGGCTGCCAGGATCTTGAAGGTTGACGGGATATTGCTTTTAGTGGTCGCGGCCATTCATCTCGCGGCGACGCCATTGGCGCTGAACTTTATTTCCAGTCAATCGACTCCCGATGCGTGGGCCCAGATCAAACCGCCGTTCCTGTTGAGCTTCGTTGTGGTTGGCATCCTGCTGGTTCCTCTTGGATTGAGCACTTATTTCTGTGCGAACTCGCTGCGGCGCGGGGAAACCTGGGCACGCACAATCTGCTCGTTCAACGCGGTCAGCGTCCTGATGTTGCCTCTCGCCCTGATCCTGACGATGCCGGCTACATACTTCCGCGCGATTCCTTTCCTTATCGCTGCTATTCTGGTCTGCATCGTCGCAATCTCGATGGCAGCACCTCTCGTGCTCTCGCGGCCGCCAAGATTGTCCGTTCTGTCCCACATCCCGCCAGCCTAGGAGCCGACGGCGACACGACTACTGAAGACTGGAGAGCGTAAGCTGTAGTTTTTGCGTTGCAACTTGCCGGCCGCAAACCGGCTCTAATTAAAGACCATGCACTGGCTTGCGATCGTCCTGGTAGCGTCGAAAAAGAAGAGCGCTCTGCGATGGCTGATCCATCTGGGCGGGCCAGGCCTCATTTTGCTGGGCATTGCCGATAACTCGCTCATCCCTCTGCCCGGGAGCACGGACATCGTCACCATTCTGCTGGCCGCGCATCATCGCGAACCGTGGGCCTACTACGCCTTCATGGCGACGGTGGGAGCGCTTATCGGCGGCTATCTCACTTACCGCATGGCGCGCAAAGGCGGAAAGGAAACTCTGGAAAAAAAGTTCTCAGACAAGAAAGTAAAAAAGATATACGCGATCTTTGAGCGGTGGGGATTTGCGGCGGTTGCAATCCCCGCGATCCTTCCTCCGCCGTTTCCGATCACACCGATGCTTTTGGCTGCGGGCGCCATGCAGTATCCCACGAAGAAGTTTCTCCTCGCGCTGGCCGTGGGGCGCGGCATTCGCTTCTCCATTCTCGCTTATCTCGGATACCACTACGGACGGCACATTGTGAAGTTCTTTGCCGAGTACTACTGGCCGGTGCTTATCGTTCTGATTGCG
Source organism: Terriglobales bacterium (assembly GCA_050014035.1). Lineage (GTDB taxonomy): Bacteria > Acidobacteriota > Terriglobia > Terriglobales > Acidobacteriaceae > Acidiflorens. Next base: position 6,699 of record JBEKED010000189.1, on the reverse strand, counting down.
TTCTCGGTGATCGGCGCGCTATACGCGTTGTTCGAGTACAAGCGCCGGCAGAAAAACAGCGCACCCAAGGCTCCTCGTCCGAAGGTGCGGCCCCGCGAGCGGACAGCGTAAGAGTTGGCGTATTTCTACAGGCAGCGGAGGCTGTCTAGAACTCGTTAACCCACGCCTTTAGACATGTGCACCGCGATGACTTGCCAGCCCTCGCGCCGTTTTCGAAACACGGTCGTCATCCGTATCCGTTCCGGCGTTTGCGGAACCTGCATTTCCACAATGCCCATTAACACCGCCGTGTCCCCGTAGAGCCGTACAGTGGACTCTTTGAGCACACACTTGGGCATGTGATTCTCCGTCGATCCATCTGGTGGAATCACGTCGGTCTTGTTTAGAACCCCGACGCCAAAGGAAGTTCCCATGAAATCATCGTCAAGCATCTTCCGCAACGCAGCCAAATCCGGCACTGCCGCCGCATCCAGCCAAGTCTGTTCCAGCTGGCGGAGATCATCTTCCGTTTTAGCGTTTGCATTCGAAAAAGTGGCTGCGTTCGAATGTCCGAACACCAGCAAACAGAGGCAAGCCGCCACACCCAACGTCGCTAGCAGGGCTTTCATATGCAGTTCCCTTAAATTGAAATGTTGAACGTCCCCACAGACGCCTAGACACCATTGCGTCATTGAAAGTTCCCGGGGACGTGCCCGGGAACATAACATTGCAGGTCCAGCCGGGCGGGGACGCCGGGCGCTCCATTACCAAGCTCGCTTCTAGTACCTCGGACCAGCTAAAATAGCCATTACCGTGGGGTAAAGCGAGTGTCCCTGACTAAAGAGCAAGCTTTGGAGATGTTTCGGTCCGACGATCTGATCGGGATTGGCATGGAAGCGGATGCGGTTCGCCGCAAGCTGCATCCCGAGGGCACCGTGACGTACATCATCGATCGCAACATCAATTACACGAATTTTTGCACGGAATATTGCACATTCTGCGCGTTTTATCGTCCGCTTAAAGGGCCGGCGGCAGCAGAAGGATACATTCTCGATTTCGACACCATCTACGAGAAGATTCGCGAGACCGTGGAACTCGGCGGCACGGGCGTGCTCATGCAGGGCGGCCTGCATCCCGACCTCAAGATCGACTGGCATGAAAAGATGCTTAGCGGCATCAAGCAGCGCTTCCCGAAAGTTCACCTCCATTGCTACTCGGCTTCGGAGATTCTGGCGATTGCCGAGTACAGCAACCTTAGCGTGCGGGATACTATTGCGCGGCTGCGCGACGCCGGACTCGATTCGATCCCCGGCGGCGGAGCTGAGATTCTTGATGACGAAGTCCGCTACAAAATTGCGCGCTTGAAATGCCTGACCGCCGATTGGCTGCTGGTGCATCGCACCGCGCATCAACTCGGCATGAGAACCACGGCGACCATGATGTTTGGTGTGGGCGAGTCGATTGAGCACCGCATCAACCATTTTCAGTGTCTGTACGATTTGCAGCAGGAGACGGGCGGCTTTACCGCCTTCATCCCGTGGAGTTTTCAGCCCGCCCACACCGCTCTCGGCGGACGGCACTGGGATGAGGCTACGGCGGTTGAATACCTGAAAGTGCTGGCGATTTCGCGGCTCTATCTTTCGAACTTTCTGAATGTGCAGTCGAGTTGGGTGACGCAGGGACTGAAAGTCTGCCAGATGGGCTTGCGTTTTGGCGGCAACGATGTGGGGTCGGTGATGCTCGAGGAAAACGTAGTCCGCGCCGCAGGTGTGACTAACTGCACAACCGAAGAAGAACTGCGGCGCATCATACGCGATGCGGGCTTTCGTCCGGCGCAGCGCGATACGTTGTACCGGCAATATTTTCTGAACTGAATCAAACCTATTGAGACATTGAATCATTGAGGCATTGAATCATTGAAGCCACCGCTCACCGAATTGATGATTCAATTTCCGATTAGTCGTTCGCTTGCGCTCGCCATTTTCGTGCTCAGTGCTTTGCTACTGGCTGGCGGGCAGAGCGCTACTCCCACGGCGAAGACCTCCTCCATTGCAGGCGCGGTGGTGAAAGAGCCGGGCAGCGAGCCGCTCAAAAAAGTGCTGGTGCAAGTCATCGCGGAACGTCAGGGTGAAAGTTACACGGCCTCAACCGACGCCGACGGCCATTTTCGCGTCGACAATGTTGCGCCCGGACGCTACAGCATCTTCTTCGAAAAAACTGGATTTGCCGGAGTAAATGGGCGAGGCCTCAAATCTGACACCAACGTGCTCACCGTGCAAGCCGGGCAAGCGCTGGAAGATCTTCTGTTTCGAATGTTGCCCACGGCCGTCATCAGTGGGCGTGTCACGGACGAAGATGGCGATCCGATACCCGAGGTCAGAGTATTCGTGCAAAGAAAAAAGCCCGGTAAGGCGGGTCGCGAGGGTGTCGGGATGGCGGGGACTAACGATCTGGGCGAATACCGCGTTGCCGGGCTTTTTCCTGGCGAGTACTGGATTGTCGCCATGCCACCGCCCGATTTCCGCGACTACGAACGGCCGCGGGAGAAATCGCCGCCGGATGGAAATAACGCCGACAAGCCCGATACTCGATATGTCACCACCTACTACCCAGGCACTTACGATGCGACGCAGGCGTCGGCGATTAAGCTGAAGGCGGGTGACGAAATGCCGGTCAACTTCACGCTGGTGCCCGCGAGGACATATCGGGTTCGCGGCGTCGTAACCGGGGCTACCGCCGATCAGAAGTCGAGCGTGGAGCTGATTCCCAAGGCGGGCGACGCCGTCCGGGTAAACGCGAACGAAATTGGCCCCGATGGCCAGTTCGAAGTGCGTGGCGTCGCACCCGGACCCTATATCCTCAGAACATCGGCAATCAGGGGAACGCAATCGCTTACCGCGGGGCAGGAGATCAACGTCGTGGCCGCTGACCTGGACGGCTTGAGAGTGTCTCCCGCGCCTTCCTTCGCAATTTCCGGTCATCTTCACAGCGACCTCGCCTCGGCTGATCTCGCGCAGTACGTGGTCAACCTGCGCTTGGCTGACATGCCAGACGATCCCGGCTTTTTCATGTCCAAGGATTTTTTTGGCGAGAGCGCGACGGTCGATCGGCTGGGCAACTTCGAGTGGAAAAATGTCAATTCCGGCGATTACATCGTGCAGGTATACGGAGGCGAGCCGCAGGGCAACTATTACCTGAAATCAGTAACCATCGGCGGGCGGGATGTGGCCGCCGGATTCACGGCAAGCGGGCCGACTTCTCTTGAGACGTTCATCAGTTCCAGAGCGGGAATCGTCGAGGGAACGGTGGTCGAGAAAGAAAAAGACGTAGACGATGCGCATCCCGCCGCCAACGCTACGGTGGTGGCCGTGCCCGAGGAAAAATACCGGAAAATTCCCAATCGCTTTGGCAGCGGCACGACCGATCAGTATGGGCGATTTTCGATTCGCGGCCTTGCTCCGGGCAGTTACACGCTCTACGCCTGGCTCGATGTGGAAGATAGCGTTTGGCGCGACCCGGATTTTCTCAAGTCGCAGGAAGCCAATGGCACGGCGGTGAAAGTCGAGGAAGGTTCGGAGCAGAAGGTCGAATTGAAGCTCAGTCCGGCGGGCGAAGATTCGCGGTAGGAGGATTGGCGCTAGGAAGATTGGCGGTAGGAAGATTGGCGCTAGGGCTTCGACGTGTTGAGGCGGGCATGTTAAGGCGGGCTGCGCTCGCTGGGACGGGGGTGACCCCGTCCCCACACAGGCGGCGCGAGCGCTTCTATGTCGAGTCCGCCCACTGTGTCATGGCCCGTGAATCGGCGCGCAGATCTGGCATCCGCATCAACTTGGGCGGCGCCAGGATCCGCATCGTCCACAGGAGATCGTCGAGCGAGGTTCCAAAACCAAAGTGGGCATCGACGAAGGCCAACTCCGTGGAAGGCAATTCCGCGCGGCCCGAGATCAGCACCACGGGAACATCGGGCACAAGAAACTTGATCTCCTGGGCTAAACGCGAACCGGACATTGAAGGCATTTCGTAGTCCAGAAGCGCCAAATCAAAATGAGTTCGTTTGCACAGCGCGAGCGCCTCGATGGGATCATTTTTCGCAATCACCCGGAACCCACACTCTTCCAGGACACTGCTTAGCAATCGGCTGGATTTGGGATTGTCGTCCACGTAAAACACTGTCGTTCGGCTTTCCATTTCAAACCTCCGTTCCTATCTTGAAGAACGCGTCCCGGCACTGGCCTTGCGATTACTTTGGGCAAAGATTTGTAAAGGATATAGGACGGATTCCGAGGGGCTTTGGGATTGCTCTTTCGTAACTACTTTAGAAAAACTCTACGCTTTACAAAATTCTATGAGAACGGTGCAGCGGGGTTCAGCTTAGAGCTGCCGACCGCCCTGTCGCGCCCGCGGCGCTAGTAGGTGAACGACTGCAGCGCATTCCCCTGCGTCCCGTCTGGGCCGGCCGAATTGACGAATCCACTGCGGTTGCTCGGATTCAGGGCGATGTAAGTGCCGATCACACTCGAAGTGTCCGAGAAATTGAATCCGTTCAGCGACTCCACGAAATTTCCTTTTGTGTCATAAACCTGGATGCTGCTTCCCGACGCCGTTCCCGACACCTGCTGGGCCACGAAGAACAGCTTGTGGATCGGGTCGAACTCCACATCCGTCCCACTCGTCAGCTGGCCCGGATCGGGCAGCGCTACCAAAAATCCAGTCTGCGTCGCGAGGTCGTAGAAGGTGATGTTGCCGTTCAGCTCCGTCGCCGTGACCGCAATCCCGTCCTCCGAATCGACGGCGATCCCATTCACAGAACCCGGGCCAAGCGGCGGCTCCGGAACCCCAGTGAACTGCGTCACCTCGCCCGTCGTCAGATTTGCCAGCGCAATCTGCGGCGCCGGGCCACCGACTGCTCCCGACGAAGACGCAATCACCGCCTGGTTGGTCACCGTGTCATAGGCCATCACCGGTGAAAGGCAAAAGCAAAAAATCGAACCGAGCGGGATACTGGGGCCGAAGGTATTCGCGCCCACGTTGGTGCCCATCACGAACGTGGGAGAGTCGCCCGAGTTTTCAAAGTAAAGCACGGCGGTGGTCGGCGCACCCTGGTCGTGGCTTACGGTTATGATAATGTCGTCTCCGACAAGAGGGGCCTTCCATTTACCCGTGAACTTGTTAGCGTCCACTGGATTCAGTTCTTCGTACACCCGCTTCGTCACGTAAATCCCGGTCACGATCTGATGCTCCACTAGCCCAATGCTGGTTCCGACGATTCCGTGCGTCACAAAGTCGTCGAGAGAGTTATCCGTTTTCTTCACCACTTTCACAATCTGTCCCGTCGCTTGGTCGAATGTTTCGACCGCGGCCAGCGTCTTCCCGTTGGGCAAGCTTTGGCCTTCACTGAACACGCCTTCGGTACCATTCTGGTCGATGTCGAAGCCGAAAATACTTCCGCCAAACTCGCTGTTCACAAAAATCGGTCCGGCGCCAATCGGCGCTTCCCTAGTGTCGGCACGCTGCGCGTCCGTCACCTGAGCGCGGACCATGGCCGCACCCGCCAAAAAAAGTACGCTCCAGGCAGCCATCGCCACCACCCAACCCGGCCAGGAAATTTTCTTGCGATTCATTGCGCCACCTCTCCAACTTTTCTCGAAATGCCACTCGGAACTCAAATGGTCTCCCAGAGCGTAGCCCGCGTTCTCCTTCTAGATGTCATGGCGAAGTAACTAATTTGTGAATGTTTTGTCACCGCGTCAGTCGCTGGACCCTGAGACCGGCGCCGCCGAGGCGGTCGGCGCGCGTTTTACATGCTAGACTTCACTTTCACCGCTGGCATCGAACCTTGCAATGATCTCTCACCAATCCATTTTCTGGCGGCTCTTCAAAGCGACGGTCGCGGTCGTGCTGCTCGCCGCGTTGATGTCCTGCGGCGATTCCAAATATCAGGCGCCCGCGATTGTGGTAACGTTTGACCTTAAGAACTATCCTCTACCCACTTCGCTCGATACCGGCGCCTACACAGCCGTTGCCGCAATCGTTACCAATGACCCCAAGAACCGCGGCGTGACTTTCTCCTGCACCCCCAGCACTCCCATGGGAGCGTGTGGGACTTTTACGCCATCTAATGCTGGCAGCGATGTGCCAGTTTGTTACCTCGCCCCCGATCAGATTCCTTCCGAGAACCCTGTCACCATCACAGCAGCCTCGGCGACGGACCCGAACCAGTACGTCTCGGCTACGATCACCATTGTGAGTGGAGCCTCGAACCCCTGCCCGTAACCGTGTCCTGCGGTATTTGACTTCCGGACAGTTCCTCCGCAGAATAGAAGCAGTTCTTTAAAGGCTCATCCCACAGAGTGGGGGCGTCACGGCTTCGACGGAGATGCTTGCGGCCAGGAGGCATGCCGGGGTGCACACACCCGTAATCGCGTGCAAAATGATAATTGCCAATCAACAAATGGCATACGCAGCCTAATTAGTTAGGCAGCCGCTCTCCACCGCTTTGCCCTTGGGCGGTGAGCGAGCGTCACACAGAGGGCTGCTCTTCCCGTCTACGTCTGGGGCGGGAGGCTAAGATCCCAGGCTAGCGGCTAGCGTTTCTTGTCCGTTCTGAGCGTGGGTCGCGAACGTTTCCGGTGAAGGCCGGGAGCATGAACGTGAATAAGCATGTAGTCTCTTGACCAGTAACATTTTCGGACGCGGGTTCGACTCCCGCCGCCTCCACCA
>JBEKED010000188.1:0-8069 GCA_050014035.1 Terriglobales bacterium | reverse complement strand
CAGAAGTCCACGGCCTGGTCGCCCTCATGGAAATCCAGGCCTCCCGCACCCGCGCCCGCGTCACCTCCACCGGAGAACCAGTCTTACTCTTCGATCAAAACCGCACCCAATGGGATCAACTGCTAATCCATCGCGGACTAACCGCAATCGAACGCGCTCATAAAATCAACACTACCCGCGGCCCCTATCTGCTCCAAGCCGAGATCGCCGCCTGCCACGCCCGCGCCCGCACGCCATCCGAAACCGATTGGCACCGCATCGTCATCCTCTACACCGAGCTCGCCCAGCTCACTCCATCCCCCGTCATCGAGCTCAACCGTGCCGTAGCCGTCTCCATGGCCCACGGCCCCCAGGCCGCCCTCACACTCGTAGACGCCCTCGCTTCCGAACCCTCTCTCGCGCGCTACCATCTTCTCCCCAGCGTCCGCGCCGACCTCCTCTACAAACTAGGCCGCCTCGCCGAAGCCCGCACCGAGTTCGAACGCGCGGCCGCCCTTACCCGCAACACCCGCGAACGCGACCTCCTCCTCGCCCGCGCCGCATCCTGCGAGACTGATCCAACTAACCCTTAGGAAAAATAACAAGCGGCTCATCCCGCAGAAATGCCGGCCGATTTCCGTCGCCGTAAACTGCCCAGACAGGCGAAATATCGCAATTGCACTCATTGACAGTGGTCACGCCCCCCACCGCCAGTGGAGCGACGGGCGTCTCGCCCGTCCCGGCAAAGTTTGGATTTACTCAATGTGCCGGGGCAGTCGCTGGCGCCGTTGCCGGAGCCGCTGGCTTTGCGCCGAAGTCGACTTTTGGAACCTCGCGCGAACCTTCCGAGGCCTGGAAGTACGCCGGGTTCTGCTTGAATCCCGCGAATCCCGCAAACAAGCTCGCCGGAAACTGCAGCACATAGGTGTTGTAATCCTGCAGCGCGTCGTTATAGCGCTTGCGCTCGACGGCGATCCGGTTTTCCGTTCCCGCCAGCTCATCCTGCAGGCGCATGAAATTTTCGTTCGACTTCAATTGCGGATAGTTCTCCGAAATCGCCAGCAAGCGCCCCAGCGCGCCATCCAACTGACCGTTGGCGGCGATCTTATCCGACGGCGTCTGCGCCGAGAGCAACCTCGATCGGGCGTTGGCAATGTCTCCAAACACGGTCACTTCCTGCTGCGCGTATCCTTTCACGGTTTCCACCAGGTTCGGAATCAGATCGGCACGCCGTTGCAGAACGATATCCACTTGCGACCACGCCGCCTTCACCGCCTGATCTTTCGCCACCAGCTGATTCTTCACTCCGATGTACTGTCCAAACAACGCCAGCACAATTACCACCAGCACGACTACGACAATCAATCCCTTACCCATGTCACTCTCCTGTACAGAATCAATTTCGCAACAAAATGCGACTTGTCGGGTGTCATCCTGAGCGAAGCGAAGGACCTATGCATTCCGCTGACACCATCAACACTGCCGACGAATCCATAGGTCCTTCGCTCCGCTCAGGATGACAAGGTCTGGCAAGTTGAATGTTGAAACCCTACGCCGCCGGATCCAGCATCCTATCCACCGCCCCCGTCACCTGTTCTACTAATTTCAGGTAACGCGCAAATATCTCGTCCACCTTTGCTGACTGCCGATCTTTTTTCCGCTCCCGAAGATCGAGCAGCTCCGCAAATACGCTGGTATCGATCCCCAACTTACCCGCCAGCGCCGCTGCCGCGTCGCGCTTCGATCCCGCTCCCGCTTCGCCCAGGGCAATCAGGGCATGACGAAATAGCGTGCCAAATGCGGGCAGCGAGCGCAACAATAACTCCCACTTGGCTTCGGCGTTTCCCGCCGCCATCAGCAACCTCTGCCGCAGCAGGATGGTTTTCTCCCGCAGCTCATATTCGACCTGCGCCCGATGCAGACGGATCGGAATTTCCAGCGTCTCCAGAACATCTTCTCCCCAGAGAACGCGATAGTGACGGCGCATGTCCAGAAATTCGATGGAGAACACGTCCGCCGACCGCCGCATCTCTTCCGCGCTCATCAGCAGCGGCTCGCGATGCTTCTGCTTACCCCACCATGCCACCGCGGGAGCGAGTGCTTCGATCGCCGTGAATGACGTTTCGCCGAGCACGCACAGCAGATTCACATCCGAGTGATCGACAACATAATCTCCCGCCGCCGCCGATCCGTACAGAATCACGGATACAAGGTTCGTGCCCGCCGCGGTGCGTATGCGTTCGACAAATTCGTTAATCAGTTTTTCCGGAACCATTTTCACGCCTCACGTTCTCTGGTCAATGGAGCGCCCGGCGCTCCACTACCAACTGCCACCCGCGCCGCCGCCGCCTGTACTGCCGCCGCCAAAGCCTCCGAAACCCCCACCACCGCCTCCAAATCCGCCTCCACCAGAACCTCTGCCACCACCACCCAGGTTGCTGAACAGCATTCCCCACAGTAATCCCGACCAGAATCCCGATCCACCGCCACGTCCCGGCCCGCCGCCGCGAAAGATCGCCCGCAGAATCGGGAGCACAATGAAGATGAGGACGAGGATGATGACGAATGGCGAAATGCCACCGCTGGGCTCAGGCTGTTGGCGGGGCGCAGCCACTTTAGGCTGATTCGACAACGTGACGCCCGCATCCTGGGCAATTACCGTGGCCACGCGCGTGGTCAGCAACGTGACCGCGCCTGCATAGTCGCCGTTCTTCAGCAAAGGCACCGCTTCGCGCCCGAAGCCGCCCACCTTTCCATCCGGAAGAATTCCTTCCAGTCCATATCCGACGGAGGTCCAATACTTGTGATCATTGGTCGCCAGCAGGATCAGTACTCCGCGATCCTTTCCTTTTTGCCCAATCCCCCACTTCTGATAGAGCGCAACCGCGTAGCTCACCTCGTCCTGCCCATCGAGCGACTTGACCGTGACCACGGCGATCTGGGCGTGCGCCTTCTGCTCCACCTGCTGGCAGAGATCGTTCAAGCTCGCTTGCGTGGCCGCATCGAGAACCCCGGCAAAGTCGTTGACATAATTCGAGGGCTGGAGAGAGGCAATGGGCTCAGCCGCAACCCACCATGCCCCCAGCAGAATCCACGCCGCCAGAAAGCACGCGAGAAAACATGGGACCGTCGAAACTCGAGCCCGCCGTTTCATTTCGGGGCAATTGTACAGCAGGGCGTTGAATGAACCACCAAAGCCGGAGAGGTAAACGAAGGAGACTCGGAGACAAAATGCCTTCGTGATCCTAAATGTTTTGGGGACGAAAAGCTTGAACCACGAAGGGCACGAAGTTGCACGAAGGCTCTTGTGCCTGGCCTTACTTCGTGTGCCTTCGTGACCTTGGTGGTGGAGGTTTCGTCCAAATGAGCCACTACCGAGATTTTTTCCTGGTTACGCCGGGGCCCAAATGGTGTATTATTCGTCCGCCTTTCCGTTCGCCTCCAGCAATCAACTGGAATTTGTTGTCGCCTGCAAGCGACGTGCGAGTTGCTGGTCTCGTAGATGTGTGGGCGGATGTGTGGGCTTCAAACAACCTATCTATAAAGAGGAAACAATGAAACGTAACCAACTGTTGTCAGCCGTGGGGATCATTTTGTTCATAGCCGGTTCGCTGGCCGCCCAGCAAAAGCCGGGAACGCTGGCCGGAATCGAGTTCCAGAAGCCAAAGAATGGAATGGTGCCGCAGTACGAAGCAGGACGAAAGCAGAAAGCGGCCTGGCATAAAGAGAAAAACGACACGCAGGGACTGCTGGTGTGGGAGACGCTCACCGGCGATAGCACGGGAACCTACCTGGTCAGCCGCTTCGCGCAACACTGGGGCGATCTGGACAAGCCGTCGATTCCCGACGAGACCGACCTGGCCGAGTACCAGAAAGTGATCGGCACCTACGTGGAATCGATGGTTTACCGGTTGTACGATTTCATGCCGAAGATCAGCAATCCGCCTGCGGGCGCCATGGCGCCTTCGAAGTTCTCGGAGATCTCCATCTTCCACGTGCGCTACGGAAAGAATTCGGATTTCCGGTCCGCCATCGAACGTATCCATGACGCCTCCGAGAAAACGAAGTGGCCGGTGAATTACGAATGGTATGCGCTGGTCAATGGCGGAGAAGGTGGAGAGTATGTGCTCTCCGTGCCCCGGAACAGTTGGGCGGACTTCGAGGACAAGCCCGAATTGAAGCCCTTCCGCGACATGCTCAAAGAAGCTTTCGGACAAGCGGAGGCGGATTCCATTGTTGATCGCATCGACCATTCGGTGGAACATGAGACCACCGAGATCATTCAGTTCCGTCCCGATTTGAGCTACATGCCCGCCAAGTAGCTTTGGGATTCGTAGTGCAGTAGCTTTTCTTAATCACGTCGCGACGGTGCTCCGGCCTGGCTTCTCCGCAAGGCGGAGCACCGCTCTTTTATCGCCCGCGACATTTTCCGCCTGCTACAATCTCGCGATGGTTGCATTTACAAGAACGCGTGTCGCGCTGGTTTTCATCGTCATGCTCGGGTCTGCCGTCGGTCTGGGGGTGGCCAACGCGCAGAAGATACCTCAACCCAAAGTGCCGGATGCAATTCAGGCACCCGCTAATGAAGAGGTTGTTTTAGTCGCGCATGCTTCTGGATGGCAAATCTATACCTGCCAGTCGGGCGCCGACGGCAAGTTCAGTTGGACTCTCAAGGCACCCGATGCAGAACTTAAAGACGCAAAAGGCAACGTCATCGGAAGCCACTTCGCGGGTCCCTCCTGGAAGCTGAAAGATGGCAGTGAAATCACGGGCAAAGTTTCAGCCCACGCGGACTCCGAAGATCCCAACTCTATTCCATGGTTGCTGGTGAACGTCATTGGCCGTGTTGGAGACGGCCAGTTGATGAATGTCAGGAGTATTCAGCGCATCAACACTCATGGCGGCAAGGCGCCCGCTGAAGGTTGCGACGGGTCGCATGGTGGCACGGAAACGAAGAGTGCCTATACGGCGGACTACTATTTCTATATTTCGAAGCGGGACGAAAAACGATAAACATTCGCTGCCTTTCGTAACCGCCGCGTTCTGACATCCGCTGCGTCGTCAGTATTTGGTTAAGAACTCCACGACGCTCGGTTCATTCGCCTCCTTATTGGCTGCGCACAGACTGATCGACTCGAGCACCTGCGCCAGGTTGCGCGGCGCACCGACAACCTTGGTGACGCGATCCTTAAAGAACGCCTCGGCATCGGTCCGGTGCTGGGTGTCGCAGAAACCGACGGCTGCGTAGGGAAGAACTGCTCCAAAGTCGGTGGGAAGCTTGGCGATGAGCGCGTCCCAGTTCTGTTTCACAAACTCATAACCGAGTTCGCGCGTATCCGGGAAGCTGCTGGTTGCGAAGAAAATGTTCATGGATTCGCGCGGTTGGAATTCGTCGGTCAGGACGATGGCGTGGGCCGTTTTTAGAATTGTGGGGTCGCGGAATGCTCCCATCGCAGCGAGCAGCGTCGCGCGCGCGGTTTCGTCGGTTTCCTTTTTCGCCTGCTCGTGCATGCGATCGAACAGCGCGCGATCGCCATGGCGTGCGGCGGTGATCATCACATTTGCCAGCATGTCGGTGTCGACGGATTTGCGGTCGTCGAGCCAAGCCCACGCCAGCTTTTTAGCTTGCTCGATCATGGCCGGATTCTCGGCATGGATCGCGACCGCTCCCACTATTGCCGGACGCAGCAGGCGGGTGTCATCGTCTTCACCGGGCTTGTCTTTCCATCCCAACTGCTCGGCGCGGGCGAGGAACATATCCGAAAGGTAGCGGCGGTATTTGGGCATGAGCGCTTCGGGGACGAGATGTTCGTCGAGGCTTCCGACAGCGTTGAGAGTCTTGGTGACGACCTCGCGATTTGGATCATGCGCGAATTTCGGCGCTAATGCCATGGCTTCTCCGAGCGGCATGTACCCATTCGTAAGAGCTGCAATATCGCCGACGAGTCCGACGCGTTCGGTCAACGCCAGCGCTTTCTCATCTTTCGAAATCGAGGCCAGCATGTCGCCGTCATAGAGCACGCGATAGTAGCCGGCGCTGTTGGCGTTGTCGTAAGTCCACGCGGGACAGCCCTTCGCCTCGTCGAGGCGCAGAGTTGCGGTTTTGGCGGTGACGAGGGTGCATTGCCGGCCGTCTTTATTTTTATTGTTGTCGCCCGTGGGATAGCGAACGCATACGGGGATATCCCATAGCTGATCCGCCGAACCCGACGAGCCGCGCGGCAGAAAGCGCTGCTGCGAGAGTTGGAGTTCGGGGCTTCCACCGGAACACGACAAATGAGCCTTCACCAGCGGCACTCCCGGCTGGTCGAGGAAGGTGGAAAACGCCTTGGCGATGGCCGGAACGCCACCGCCAATCGAAGCGAGGAAGTCCGCCGAGGTAGCATTGCCCCACGAGTATTTCTTCAGATAGGCCTGCACCCCCTCGCGGAATTTTTCGCGGCCCATGTAGGACTCAAACATATTGAGCAGGCTCGAGCCCTTGCTGTAAGTGATCCCGTCGAATGCATTGGCAATATCGTCGTCGGAGAGAATCTCCTGCCGCACTTTTCGCGAGCTGACTAAGGCATCGGTGTCCATCGCTTGCTGATAGGAATCGAGCTCGTCAATGTTCATCTTCCATTCCGGCCGGTATTCGTTGACGATCTTGTTGGCCATCCAGGACGCGAAGCCTTCGTTCAGCCAGATGTCCTCCCACCAAGCGGTCGTGACCAAATCTCCAAACCACTGATGCGCGAGTTCGTGGGCCATCACACTGGTGATGGTGTGTTTTTTATCCAGCGTCTCTTCGTCGCTTTTCATCAGGAAGAATCCCGCGCCGTAGGTCACCAGTCCGGGGTGTTCCATGGCATAGCCGGCCAGGGGGATGGCGACTTCGTCGAGCTTTTCGTAGGGATAGGGGATGGCGAAGTATTTCTCCAGAAGATTGACAATATCGGGCGTGGTCGCAGCGACATACTTCGCTTCCGCACCGCGGCCGCGCGGTACGATGATGCGAATCGTGGTGTTTTTGGCGCCGGCGTGGCCCGCTTCCACAATGTCGAAGGGGCCAACGGCGATCGCTACCAGATAGCTGGGCAGCGGCTTGGTTTCGGCAAATTTCACCGTCTTCATGCCGGAGGAACCGGGCGTCTCCGCAATCTGCGGCGTGTTCGAAAATGCGCCATCGTCCCGCGGAACGTTCAGCGTCACCTGCCACGGGACTTTGTAGCCGGGCTCGTCAAAACACGGGAAGGCGCGGCGCGCGGAGATGTTTTCAAATTGCGAATAGATATACCAATGGTCGCCGTCTTTAACCTGGAAAATTCCCTCCATGTCTTTGCGGCTGATTTCGCCCTGGTAGTTGACGTGCAACTTCGCCGGCCCCGGACCCACCGGATGCTCGAAAGAAAAACCAACCAGGTCTTTGGGCTGCGGCAGCACTTTTGCGCTGATCGTCTGGCCGTTCACGGTCAGGGTCGCATCGCTCACCGTAAGTTTGTCCGCGTTCAGCCAGAGCACCGAGCTCGCGTCTTTGAAGTTGAGGTCAATATCGACGGCGCCGGTAAACGTGTCGTGGTCGGGAGCCACCGTCAGACTGAGGCTGTAATGCTGCGGCGCGGCTGTGGTCGGCAACCTGAAACTCGGCGGCTGGAGTCCATTATCGGCGGCTTGGGCCAGTTGGCTAAAAGCTAAGAAGCAACAGAAGTAGGCGAGAAGTATTCCGGTAAGTATTCCGATCATTCTTCCGATCACTGTTCCGATCAACCGCAGTTTTTCGCGTCGCATTTGGCGTTTTCCTTTTTTCTCAATTCGATGCATGTTCTGGATGCATGCGCTCGAGCAAACTCTCGGGCCAGAGCGCCAGGGCCGCACCGTTCTGGTTCGCTTCCGTCGCAACTTCGTTGTAGCGAAGCAACAGCATCCGGGGATCCAGCAGGCAGTCGGTAAAGACCTTTCGTCCAAAGCGTTTTTCGACCAGCGCCGCCATCTCGTAGCCCACGGTGTACCACGGCCCTTGATAGCCGAAGAAAGTGGAGGCTTTCTCCTGAATGGCATCGCCTTTCAACTTTCCATCGAGCACGTCGTCAAAAAATTGCGTCAGTGTGGCG
>JBEKED010000187.1:0-8152 GCA_050014035.1 Terriglobales bacterium | reverse complement strand
CACGGGCGCGCCGCAATGAGCTCGTGCCAGTCCGGGACGTCGAGTACATACGGCGCCGCTGCCACCAGCGTGGTAGCAAGCAGAGCCTGGATCACTACCGAAACGCGTTCAAACAAATGCGTCGATAGAATATTCATAAGCAAGCCTTGCAAAGCGCAGATCGCTAAGAACGCGAACAACCCAGCGAAGAAAGTTGCGCTTGCGTGCGCCACAATATATCGAACGCCAAACGGTGGGGATTGCCATCGGCCGGAAGTCAGAAACGGAAACAGAACGCTGGTCGACAGATTTAAATCCGCGGTCACGACCGCCACGACAAGAAAACAAGACAGGAATCGCGCGACAAAAACCTGATACAGACGGACCGGCAACGGTTTCAGCGCCAGGTAATCCAGCCGGCTGGGGAACAGACTGTGCCATTGCAGAACGGTCACCAGCCCAGCCATCAGCATCGAGAGCGAAATAAAGAAGAGCCGGTCCGCGCGAACCGCCGCGAGATACAGGTCTCCTGTATCGAGACTTTGAAGATAGCCGTACTTCGGGATGTAGAGCCGAACGATCAGGGGACCAATACATCCGACCACAGCAAGGACGGTAATAACCAGCCGCCGAACCTGATCCGAACCAATCAGATCATTCGCCAGTAACTCAGATAAGAAATGGCGCACTAATTCGAACTGCGAGCCGTGAGTTTCCGCGAGCCACCGCTTGACGAATGACTTTCGCGACGCGCGGCTGGCCGTCATTTAAGCAGCCTTCATCACGGCAATAATTCGTTCGGCAATTGCGGAAGTATCTTCGGGAATCGCCAGCTGCGCAAAAACCGACTCCAGCGAGGGACTCGCCTGCAGCTCGCGCAGCCGCTCCACCGTGTCATAAGCCACGACTTTTCCTTTATGCAAGATCACCACTTCGGAACAAACCTTCTCGACCACCTCCAACACATGCGAACTGTACAAAATCACTTTGCCTTCGCGCGCCAGCGCTCGAAGAAGGTTGCGCAGCACCAGCGCAGCGCCCACGTCCAAACCGGAAAACGGCTCATCCAGAATGAGCACTTCGGGGTTATGCAACAGCGCCGCCGACAACAAGATCTTCTGCCGCATTCCTTTCGAGTAATTCAAAAGCAATTCGTAGCGCGCGTCGCTCAAGGAGAACAAATCGATAAAGGCGTCGATCGTCGGTTCCAACCGCTGGCGCGGAACGGAATGGAGCCGTCCCACCAGCCGCAGATACTCCGGCCCAGTCAAATGGGAATACACCTGCGGCTCCTCTGGAACGTAACCGAGAATACGCGCAAAAAATGGATTGCCGCCGTGGACCTTCACGCCATCGAACAAAATCTTCCCGTCCGAGGGCTCGATCAGTCCGGTAAGCATCTTCACGGTCGTGCTTTTTCCAGAGCCATTCGGCCCGAGATAGCCGAGTATCTGGCCGCGGCGAATCTGGAAGCTCACGCTCTGGACAGCAGGGATGCTGCTGTAGCGCTTGGTCAGGCCCACCGCTTCCAGCATTCAATAACTCCGCGTGGCGGAGGCTGTGAGATCAGCCTTGCCCGAAGATCGCCCAAAAAAAACTGCACATCAGCCCCAACGCGGCCAGGCCCGACACAAAAGAAATCCCAACGATCTGGAGATGGCTGGAAAAGGCGGTGCAAAAGATTTCTCCGCTCACGCAACCCCAAACCCCCATCCCACCAGCCCATCCGTCCCGTTCGCAGGCATCGCGCATTTGATCCGCGAACACCTCGATCATCTCCTCGCTAAACTGACGCCGAAGCGCAGAGGGATAAAGCATCAGAAGCGCGCCATATAAGCGGCAACTCCACCGGATAAATGATGCCGTCGCCGTTGCCCAGTGCGCCATACGATTCACCGTCCCTCATCCAGCAGCAATCTGTGCTCGAGTGCAAGCCTGACGACTGCATCCATCCTGCTCACCTCGGCTTTAAAAACCAGCCCTCCGGTTCGAGTCAGCCGGTAGCAGCGTCGCCGATTGCCTGAGTCGGCGTCGATCTCTTCAATCAGCGAGAGCTCCAGCAAGCGCTGAATGGTGGTGTACAAAGTTCCAGGCCCCATCCGGAATTTGCCGTCAGAAAGCACAGACACCTGTTGCATGATCGCGTAACCATGCTTCTCCCCCTGCGCCAGCGCAAACAGAATGAAGAACACTGCGGGCGTAAGCGGAAACAAATGCTGCAGATCATCAGGAACGCTAGGCTCTTTTGCCGGCATCGCAGGCCCCATCCACGGCTGTATCTTCGACTGATATATCATTAAGTGATATATGTGTCAAGGCGCAAAATGGTGCGGATTGCAAGCCTGCGTATTGAGATCGGAAACAGGGCGCCCCACTTCTCGTGTTTTTCGAGAAGCGGGCGCCCTGCAAAACCAAGCACGCGAATAAATTAACGTTTCAGGTGAATGCTAGCGGTAAAGGTGTTGCAGCGAAATCAAAACTCAGGCGTTATAGACTTGCTCATCCTGCCGCGCGACATACCACAGCGCCAGTTCGACGCGGTTCCACATCCCCAGCTTGTCATAGATCAAGCGCAGATAATTCTTCACCACGTGCTCTGTGGTCCCGAGAGAATCGGCGATTTCCCGGTTCTTGCAGCCCTCGGCGACGAGCTGAATGATGAATTGCTCACGTTCGCTGGGGCCACGGCGGCTTGCTGTTTCTCCAACCATAATTGCCTCCGATAAAGTAAAGTTGCGAGTTTGACTCGCTTGATGCCGCCCTTGATTCCAAAACGCAAAAACAGGCGGTTGAAATACGCTTTCACCGTACGCTCGGCCATATTCAGATCGCGAGCAATTTCCGCGTTATCACATCCCTGGAGCAAAAGATCGATGATCTGCTTCTCCCGGGGACCGACTTGATCCAAATTGTCGTTCATCACGTCGTTCATGACTTCGTTCATGACTTCGTTCATAACTATGAATGCACCTGACCGCGCCGCAAGTCGCCGAAAACATTGAAGCCAGGCTCCCCTCGGCGCGCCTATGAAACCCTGGTCGTTGCGTCTCAATTTGCAACCACGCGGCCAAATCGCACCCCCAGACGTTAACTAACCGTGAAATCTTCTAAACTGCGGTTTTTACTTGGAAATTCATCGTTACCTCAGTAATTTTCAGTATTTACAAATGCCCATCCCGCCTCACTTTTACGTAGCGTCTAGGGTGAATAACTTAGTACAAACTTCCGGGGTACCCGCCTGCCAAAGAGCATATTTACACACAAGTGCATCCCCGCCAGGCCGTCGCCTCTCCCCTATAATGAGCTGTGGACTTCAAGCTGGTAAGCAACTACAAGCCCCAGGGCGACCAGGCGCAAGCGATCGAGGCCCTTACCCGCGGCGTCTTCGATCGCGAGCAGCATCAGGTTCTGCTCGGCGTCACCGGATCGGGCAAGACCTTCACCGCCGCCAAAGTGATCGAGGCGGCCAACCGCCCCGCCCTGGTTATGGCCCACAACAAGACTCTGGCCGCCCAGCTCTACCACGAATTCAAAAGCTTCTTCCCGCACAACGCCGTCGAGTACTTCGTTTCCTATTACGACTACTACCAACCCGAGGCCTATGTGCCGGCGGCCGACCTGTACATCGAAAAGGAATCCACCATCAACGACGAACTAGACAAGCTGCGGCTCTCGGCGACCCGCTCCTTATTTGAGCGGCGCGACTGTCTGATCGTGGCCTCGGTCAGCTGCATTTATGGATTGGGATCGCCCGAGGCTTACTACGGCATGATGCTGTTCCTCGAAAAAGGACAGAAGATCAAGCGCTCGGATATCACCCACAAGCTCGTAGATATTCTTTACGAACGCACCGAAGGTGATTTCCGCCGCGGAACCTTTCGGGTGCGCGGGGATGTCATCGAAATCTATCCCACCTATGACGACCATGCTTATCGCGTGGAAATGTTTGGCGACGAAGTGGAATCGCTCTCTCAGATCGATCCCTTGTTCGGCACCGTTAAGCAGCGTTACATGCGGCTGCCGATTTATCCGAAAACGCACTACGTGATGAAAGAAGAAACTCGCGCCGCAGCCGTTACCTCCATAAAAGCAGAGCTGGCCTGGTGGGAAGCCGAACTGGAAAAGCAGGGACGCCTGGTCGAATCGCAGCGCATCCATCAACGCGTAATGTACGACCTCGAAATGATCAAGGCCATGGGCTATTGTCATGGCATCGAAAACTATTCGCGCCATTTCACCGGACGCCTTCCCGGCGAGCCGCCGCCCACGCTGCTCGATTACTTCCCGCGCGATTTTCTGATGTTCATCGACGAGTCGCACCAGACCGTCCCGCAACTCCACGGCATGTATCACGGCGACCGTTCGCGCAAGCAGACTCTCGTTGAATACGGATTCCGAATGCCCTCGGCACTCGACAACCGCCCGCTGACTTTCGAGGAGTTCGAGCATCGCACTAACCAGCTCATCTATGTTTCGGCGACGCCGGGCCCCTACGAACTTACGAAGTCCGCGGGAGTGGTAGTCGAGCAGATCATCCGCCCCACTGGACTCATCGATCCGCCCGTCGAGATTCGTCCCGTCAAGGGACAAATCGACGATCTGCTGCACATGATCCGCGATCGCGTGGCCCGCAACGAGAGAGTGCTGGTGACCACGCTGACCAAGCGCATGTCCGAAGACCTGGCCGAGTATTACAGCGAAGTAGGCGTGAAGTGCCGCTACATGCACTCCGAAATTGAAACCCTGGAGCGGGTCAAGATCCTGCGCGACCTGCGCAAAGGCGAGTTCGATGTATTGATCGGCATCAATCTTCTGCGGGAAGGCCTAGATCTGCCGGAAGTCTCGCTGGTGGCGATTCTAGACGCCGACAAAGAAGGCTTCCTGCGCTCTGCCGGTTCGCTGATCCAAACCATAGGTCGCTGCGCCCGCAACCTGAACGGCCAGGCGATTCTCTACGCCGATCGTATGACCGACTCGATGAAAAAGGCGCTGGACGAAACCAACCGCCGCCGCGCCATCCAGGAAGCGTATAACGCCGCCAACGGAATCACGCCCGAATCGATCATCCGTCCGCTGGACATGACGCTGGTAGCTATCGTAGGTGCAGACTACACGGATCTGACCGGCCCCGAGGCCGAAGGCATTCCGGAGCTGAAATCGCAGGAAGAGTTGGATGCCTACATAGGTAAGCTGGAAAGCGATATGCGGGAAGCTGCCAAGCGCTTCGAATTCGAGAAAGCGGCGAAGCTGCGGGATACGATCAAAGAACTGCGGACGAAAGAATTTCTCTTCGCGTAACTCTGCACTCGCCAATTGGCCATGAAGCGCATTCTTCTCTCCTGGAGCAGCGGCAAAGATAGCGCATGGAGCCTTCATGTTCTCCGCCAGCGCGGTGAGTATGAGGTCGCAGGGCTGCTGACTACTTTCAACGAAGCCGCGGGCCGCGTCGCCATGCATGCCGTCAGACGCGAGCTCGTCGAGCAGCAGGCTGCCGCCGCCGGGCTTCCGCTCTGGGCAGTTCCACTGCCCTGGCCCTGCTCCAATGAACAGTATGAGTCGCTGATGGCGCAAACCTGTGCCAAGGCTGTCTCCGAAGGAATCGAGGGGGTCGCGTTTGGCGACCTGTTCCTCGAAGAGGTCCGCGCCTACAGGGAAAAACAGATGGCAGGCACGGGGCTTGAGCCGATCTTCCCCGTGTGGGGGCTGCCGACGCGGGCTTTAGCGGAAGAGATGATTGCAGCAGGTGTGCGAGCGAAATTAACCTGTGTCGACACCACGAAACTTGACCGATCCTTCGTGGGCCGCGAGTTCGACCAATCGCTGCTTTTGGCGCTGCCTGATGGCGTCGATCCGTGCGGCGAACGCGGAGAGTTCCATTCCTTCGTATATGCAGGGCCTATGCTGAATGTTATTCTCCCGATTTCGATTGGCGTTACTGTGGTTCGCGATCAGTTTGTTTTCGCCGATCTGATCCTCAGTTGAGAGGGTTTTGTCTCATAATGTGGTGTCCCACCCCTCATTCTTTGAAGGGTGGGATTCCACAGCGCGCCTGCGTGCGCCTGCCGCGGCCACTTCACTCGTAATCTACGGCGTAATCTCGAAAACTGTGCCGCAACCGTCAAAGTTGGGGTTTCCAGTGCAAATGTCCGCAGTCGAACCGCCGTCGTAAGTGGTCCCGTAGATATTTCCGTTGTTGAAGATCAGTGGAGCCTGCGGGTTGGCCCCGTCTTTCTCTCCACCTTTGAAAGCGTGCAGCACCGACAGTTTCCATGCCGGCTTTTTGCGTGGCTTTTCGCTCCGCACTACCTCTGGCACAAGAAAAATGGGGTATTGTTACGGTATCAACCCGTGATATCTTGGGTTTGCCGGATCGTCAGGGATGGGGACTTTGACGATCCGTCCTCCCCCGAAAACTGCCGCTGGCTTGCCATGAACGCGAGGCCCGATCGCGCCTTCGGCTACGAGATCGAGACCTTGGCCGAAGTGTCGGCGGGCAACGTTCGCCAGGCCCTGCAATGCGTCCTTGCCTCCCGCCCTTTTTTCCAGGCCCGTCGGCCCAGCCAGTTCCTGAGTTTCATCGTGGAAAGCACGCTGGCGGGACGGGCCAACCAAATCAAGGAATATCTGATCGGCGTGGAAGTGTTTGAACGCCCGAGCGATTACGATCCCAAGGTCGATCCGATCGTGCGTATCGAGGCCGGACGGCTGCGGAAAAAACTGGCGGAGTACTACAGCGGGCCGGGCGGAAACGATGCGCTGATCATTGAGCTGCCCAAAGGCGGCTATGTGCCGGTTTTCCGGCCACGAGGGCGCCCGACCGAGCTTGGGACCGCCGAATCTGGAAGCGCCGAGAAAGCGATCGCCGAGAAACCGACCGCCCAGCCGGCTCGGGCCAAGCGGCGCTCTGGCTTCTGGGTGGGCGCGGCGGCGCTGGTTTTAGCCGCAGCAGTCGCTGTGGCTTTCACCTATTATGTTCGCCTGCGCCACCGGAGCGCATCCGTTTCCACGTCGATTGCCGTGTTGCCCTTCCTTGAACTTGATCTGGGTGGTGATCTCGGCGGGTCGGGCGCCGGTTCGGCGGGCGAATACCTGAGTGATGGAGTGACCGAGGAACTGACGACTGGCTTGGCGGAGTTGAAGGGGCTTCGAGTCGTGGCCGCAACCTCGGCATTCCAATTTCGAGGCAAATCCGAAGACGTGCGCAAGATCGGGCAGGCGTTGAACGCGGAGGCATTGCTCGAAGGCAGCATCAGCCACTCCGGCAGCGGTTTGCGGATCGACGCGCAGCTCGTCAACACGCGGAACGGCTACCATTTGTGGTCGAAGGCCTATGATGTGCAAGCCGCCGATATGCTGGCCGCGGAACAGGACATTGTCGAGGAAACGGCTCGCGTGCTGCGGGTTCCGGTTGGCGGCACACTCCGCCCCATCAAGCGCGATACCCAGAATGCGGAGGCGCACGACCTCTACCTGCAAGGAAGATATCTGTGGAGTAAGCGCGATCCGGCTGACATGCGCGAAAGTGCGCGTCTTTTCCAGCGTGCCATCGACGACGATCCCAATTATGCCTTGGCCTACGCCGGCTTGGCGGATGCTTTTACCGTCATGGCCGTGAACCGGCAGATGTCACCGGCCGCGGCCTTGCCTCGGGCCACGGCAGCGGTGCAACGCGCGCTCGAACTCGATCCCAATCTGGCGCAGGCGCACGCCACGCTCGGATTGCTGAAGTCGCAGTGCAGCTGGGACTGGCGCGGCGCCGAACAGGAGTTTCGCAGAGCCATTGAACTGCAACCGAATTACGCCGAGGCCCATCATTGGGCGGGTCTCAATTACATGATGATGGGACAATATGCTGCCGCCGAAGCGGAGTTGCGGCAAGCGCAAGTGCTGGATCCGCTGTCGCTCATGATCACCGAAGGGCTGGCCGAGAACTTCCTGTATTCACGGCGCTACGACGATGCCATTGCCACCAGCCTCAAAATGCCGGATGGCGGCAGCGGAATCGGCTGGGTGGCGCTCGCCCATGCCTATATTTTTAAGGGGATGTATGAAGAATCGATGAAGATAGTACCTGCAATTGTGGACGCCAAAGATCCAATTCGATTGCTGCTGCAGGCCGAGGCGCTGGCGCTTTCCGGCGACCGTGCCCGAGGGCTGAAGATTCTGGAGGAAC
>JBEKED010000186.1:0-9247 GCA_050014035.1 Terriglobales bacterium | reverse complement strand
AGCATCGGGCATGTTATTGATGAGCGCGATATTCAGGTGCTCTGTTGAGGTGCCGCAGTTGGGGCCTCCCTTGCGGCAGGGTCCTTCCGAGGCCCATCGAGGTGGTATTCGGCCACCCTCGACGATCAACGGCATATCACACCTCCTCCACTGACGATGCGTGCCTGACTGCGGAACTTACTGTCACTATCTCGCATGTTCCAGCGCCTGACCTAGATCCTCTAGAATGTCGTCGATGTGCTCGATGCCTACACTAAGTCGAATCATTTCCGGAGTAACTCCTACTTTTGCCTGCTCCTCGGGAGTTAGTTGCCGGTGGGTTGTTGACGCCGGATGGCATGACAACGACTTAGCATCGCCCATGTTCACCATTCGCTTAAAGAGTTTGAACGCATTGAAGGTCTTCCTGCCGCCTTCGTAGCCGCCTTTCACGCCAAAGGTCAGTAGCGAGCAGAAGTTCGAGCCGAGGTAGCGATGCGCCATGGGATAGAGCGGATTATCGGGGAAGCCAACATAGTTCACCCAATCCACCAGGGGATGAGCGCGGAGAAACTCCGCGACCTTGCGGGCGTTGGCCACGTGGCGTTCGACTCGGAGCGCCAGGGTTTGAATTCCCTGCAAAAACAGGAAGCCGTTAAACGGAGACAATGTAGCGCCGGTGTTTCTTTGGCAAACGGTGCGACATCGCGCCACGAAGGCCGCGTCTCCGTAATGGTCCACATACACGACGCCGTGGTACGCGACCTCCGGCGTGTTCAACATGTAATACTTTTCGGGATATTGGCGCCAGGGAAACTTGCCACCATCGACAATCATTCCGCCGACACTGGTGCCGCCGCCGCCGATAAATTTCGTCATGGAATGGACTACAACGTCGGCTCCGTACTCGATAGGCCGCAACAGGATGGGCGTGGCCACCGTGTTATCGACCACCAGAGGCACGCCGTGTTTATGGGCAACGCGGGCCAAACCTTCGATGTCAGCCACGTTGCCTGCGGGATTGCCGACGCTTTCGCAATAAACCGCACGCGTATTTTCATCGATTAACTTCTCGACATCTTCCGGGCGGTCACTGGCGGCAAATCGCGAAGAGATTCCACGCTTGGGAAAGATATGCGCAAGCAGCGTGTAAGTGGCGCCGTATAACTGCGGCGTGGAAACGATGTTATTTCCCGCCTCGGCTATGTTAATGAGGGAATACTCGATCGCTGCCATACCAGAGCTGACGCTGAGCCCATCGACTCCGCCTTCCATGGCGGCCAGGCGCTGTTCGAGAACGGTATTGGTGGGATTGCCGATCCGGGTATAGATGTTCCCTTTGACGTCCAGATTAAAAAGGGCGGCTCCGTGTTCGGCGCTGTCAAACTCGAAAGCGACAGTCTGGTAGATAGGCACAGCCACGGCTTTTGTGGTGGGATCGCCTTGGTAACCCGCGTGAATCGCGATCGTCTCAAGCTTCATGCGTCCTTCAGCCTTTCAATTCAGCGCAATTTAATCGGACTGATGTCATTACTTCGCAGAGGTCGCTATGCTGCGAACCGGCGCCGGGGCCGCACTGTGAGCTAGCGCCTTCACCATGGTTGCGGTCAGGCGTTGCGCGGCAAATCCTGCCCCGTAGGCGAAACGCATCACCGGGCCGAAGCTGTTCGCGGCCGCCAGTCCGGCAAAATAAACGCCGGGGACCGACGACTCAAAATTCGCCGACAGCACCGGCGATCCCTTGACGGTCTTGATTTTCGAGCGAATTTCCGGGCTGAGGAACGCCAGGCGTTGCAAGTCCACTTTGTAACCGGTCGCTGCAATCACGTGATCGGCAATAACTTCGCGCTGGCTGCCGTCGGTTGCCCGCAGATGAAGCCGGATTTTCTTGCCGTCGACAATTTCGGCGCGTTGCGGCGTGTAGCCGAGTGAACAAGGAACCCGCGCCATCTTGTCTTTGACGAACCAGCCCGCGGAAGGACCAAGGGTGGTTTCGACCAGATGGACGCGGAGGCTTTCGGGTAAATAGTGAAACACTCCGGGCGCATCCGAAAAGAAACGCGATCTCATGCCGGGTCCCAGACCCGACTTGGGATGTCGAATTTGCTGCCACAGCGACCGTGGCTTGCCGGTGGGCGTGCTGTGAAACTTCAAGGCCGAGTGACGGGCAACGAGTTGCACGTCAACGTCAGCGTCGCGGAGCAGCGCGGCCAGATCGATGGCCGAAGCGCCCCCGCCGATTACGACTACGCTTTGGCCCCTGAATTTTTCCGGGTCGGCGTGACGAAAACTATGCGAAAGGAGTTCCGCCGGCAAGTGCGCCAGATTTTCGGGTACGTATTCGAAGTGAGTGATGCCAACCGCGAGCACCGCGCGCCGCGTCGCCACCGTCTCTCCGTTTTCGAGTTGAAGAAGAAATCCATCCGGCACGCGTTGCACCCTCGCGACCAGTTTGTTTTCCAACTCGGGGAGCATCTGGACTTGAAACGCCAACCCGTAAGCGGAGAACGTGTCGAGATGCACGGGCATCCCGGTGTCGGAATACGCGATTCCCTGCTGCGCACAAAAATGCTGGAGGGTGAATTCGCTTTCGGGATCGTAGATATTCGACGCGAACCCATCCGACTTGAGCATCATGCCTTTCGGCATGTGATTCAGCCAGCTATCCATGGGACGGCCGAAAATGCGAAAGGGAATGCCGCGCCGACGGAAATGCGCGGCGATGGAAAGTCCGTACGGACCTGCTCCAATAATGGCGGTTTCTAGCATGATGAAGAAGGCTCTCCTGTAGGGATTGTCACGGTCAGCGACATAAAGTTAGCGACATACAGTCAACGAGGAAAAAGGATCTTCGGATGCGCGGGGGAATTCAGGGGAGTAAAACCTGAGTATAACATACGGCGAAGGTCTCAAGTTGTGTATAACATATTTATTATCAATACTATACGGCAGATTATTCAGGGGGAATATCTTTCCTCGTTTATGCTGCCGGCACGAGCTTCTCAACAGCCTTCTGCCTCGGCGTGACTCCGTTGTCGAAGAACCGCTTCAACCTCAAGACCGGGCGCTCAAGAAGATTCCAGGACAGCGTAGCCAGGGCGTAGGTGACAACTGTGGTTAGCGGAAATGCCAACCATGCATGCTGCTCCAAATGGAGCGCCTTCACCGCATCCAGCGGAATCTTCTCCAGCAAATAGATCCCATAGCTGATGGTTCCGGTGTACACCAGGAATCGGTTGGTGAGAAGTGCCTGCAGCCATCGCTGCTTCGAAAATAGTCCTAGATAGACAAACGAAACCGAGGCTAGCGCCACTAAGGAGAACACGATCCATCTGGCATGAAAGGTGCCGTCGTTACGCTCCACGATCAGCGCCAGAGGGGCCGAGACCAGCAAGGCGATCCAGGTTGGCAGCACAAATTTCGACGGAATAAAACTGCTTGAACGCACGAGCAGGGCCAGCAGCGCCCCGGCCATCAGGCCATCCAAACGGCAGAATGTGTTGGAGTAAATATCGACTCTATGCAACGACAGATAAAAGCGCAGCGCCGGGGAAATACAAATTACCGTAATTGCGATCCTACGCAGCTGCGATTGGTTGCAGAAGCGGACCACCAGCGGCCAGATCAGATAGAACTGTTCTTCAACCGCGAGCGACCAGGTGACACCCAACAGCCCCGTAGCTCCGGTGGGAAGCGGCACCAGAAAGTTTTGCAGAAATATCAGATAGGACCACCAAGGAGACGACCGTGCTGCAAAGATTGTCTGCGCTTCCGATGGGCGTATGAGGGGAACCACGACAAACATGAAAAACAGCGCTGAATAATAGAGCGGCCAGATGCGGAGACACCGCCGGGCGTAAAAATTCTTGAAATAGGCTGCTGATTGTTTTGTGTCGAGCAGGATTCCAGTGATCAAGAATCCGGACAGCACAAAAAAGAGGTCCACTCCCATCCAACCGTTGTCCGCGATGGCTCCCAGGTGAAGAGATGGATAGACGTCGGTGTTATGTATCAACACCAAGAGGACGGCGAGGCCACGGATCGCGTCCAGCTGGGGGATTTTTTTCAAGACTGGAATCCGACGGAGACTTTAGTGTCGCCTGAAAATTAAGAATGATTTTGTGACAAACATCACTGACCACTGTTTCCAGCCAAGGTTATATTGCTTAGAAGAGTTCCTATGTTCTCTCCGGTCATAATGGCGCTGGTGGCACTGTACATCATTCTGGGATTCGTCGTTGTCCGAAGATTCCGGAAGCCAACCTGCCGGGTGTGTCTCTACCGCGAATTCTGCCCGAGTCGCGAATCAGAGTACGCCGAGAGTTCGGGGAAACAGTGCTGGAGTTGCGGCCAAACTGTCCGCTGCTCTGCGTCAACCGACGTTCCGAAGGTCTAAGTTTTCTCCTCGCAGAAGTGCGGTTATGCCGTCCGGTTAATTCTCTGTAATTTATCTGTTGGAATAAACCTTATCTTCCAGTGGCAATGTGGGCGCAATACCTGTACGTACAAACCAGTTGCGCCTGGTAACCCACAGGTAGAGCATCACGCCACTGGCGGTTCCGAACGTGTTCGTAATCAGATCGGTCATACCCGAATCTCGTGTCGGCAAAAACGATTGCCCGACTTCGATGGTCAGGCTGACAGCGAATCCGAAGGCGATGACGAGCAAATTAGATCTTTTAGGATTCAGAATCCTGCCAAAATAGGGACGGAAGAAGAAGCCTAGCGGGATGAAGCCCACAATGTTAACGGCGACATTTTTCCAGTAACGCCATCCCGGATGGTACTCATCCCAGGGTCGTTCCAGAAACTGCGGATGCAACAGGAAAAAGCGTTCGGGGATTAGAAGGTCGGTCGCCGAATTGGCCTGGTTGTGAACCACACCACCTTTTCCCTCATCAAAAACATAGCGGGCAATCACGCCTTGGCTGTTGGACGCACGGACAGAAGCGGCTCCCGTCCAAACTGCAAGCTGGTTTGACACTTCTGCGGGCGAAAGCTGGTGATCGTAAACGGCGAGCCCTTTCAGCTCTCCAGACCAGTTATAGGAGGTCGATGGAGCGCTGCCGATTAGCAATTGACCCGTCAGGTCTCGGCTGGAAAGAACGAAGTTTGACACTCGCTTGCGTAGTGCACCATCGGCGTAGATTGCTGTGCCCGATTCACTTGAGGTAATCGTAACCAGAACCGGTCGTGCGCTGCTAAGAATATCGCCAACATAAATCTCGGCATTTCTGAGCGAGGATTTTTGACTTTCGCTGCCCAACACCAGGCCGGCGCGATATTGGCGAAGGGAAAACGGGACGAGGTTGCTGTCTGGCCAGTAAAACGCCAGAATCATTCCGCCGCCGGCGTCGACTTGGCTCGGTTTCAACCAGATGTCGAGACTGCAAGAGTTATTGGGCTTGACCGCGCTAGATTCGAAGGAACTCGCACTCAAAACGCTGCCGTGCTTGCCGAAAAGAAGGCCCGTGTCTTGATTCGACCAAGTGACTTCATTTCCGGGAGCATGAAATGGCCATAGTCCGGCGGTCAGGATGATTAAAAGAACGCAGGCGCAGAGGGCTCGCAAAGTCTTGTCGGTGTGGCGATTTGGGGCAATGGCAACATTCACTTAACGCTCGCTTGTGTATAACAAATCCGGCTCAGCAACCCTAGAATCCTCGCTTGATTGCCAGGTAAGGGATGAGCGCGACTTCGGCCAATCCGGGAAGGGGATCCGCCAGGCTGAAGACGGCCTCGACGTTGCAATCCCGCATCGAACGCAAATAGCTCTTCACACTGGTGTCTCCGCTAAGAATTGCCACCATGGCCGCAGGAAAATCCGTGGTCGTGCGCACCCAAGCCAGTCCCGAGCGTCCTTTAGCAAATGGCACAGGCAGGCCTACCTGATCCGAATAAAGCATGTAGCTGAAATCGACTCCAGCTTTGGCCCCAAGACTGTGATAGCCCCAGGTTCTGGCATTTACGTCGAGCAGCTTGTATTGAGAATCACGCGGATCAAGTTTGTACTCGATCTCGACCAGGCCGTAGTAGTCGATCGCGCGCAAAAATCGCTCGGAATAATCCTCCAATATGGGGATGTCGACGGTCTCGACATAGGTGCTTGCCCGGCCAAACTCAATCGGGTGCTGACGCCTGCGCCGCGCCATCATCTTGCCCACGGCTTCTCCATTACGGAAAAACGCGCAATACGAAAACTGCTGGCAGCCGCCGCCGGGAATCAATTCCTGCACCATGATCTCTCCCTGACCGGCGAGTCCAGATGCTTTCTGGTACAGCGCTCTCAGCTCAGAATGACTGTTCGCACGCCATGCTTTGGCCTTGGTGGCGTAGAAGAAGTGCTCCTTAATTGCAGGTTTGATCGCGAAGGGCGGGGTAAGAGAATCGAGTTGGGCCAACTGGTCGATGTCGTCGGGATAGTGCGTGACTGGCGTTGGAATACCAAGTTTTTGCGCCAGTTGATAAGTGTTTCTCTTGTCCCACGCCCACTTCACACTTTCCCAAGCGGGCGTGGGAACTCGGAACACTTTACTGAGCTCCGACCGATGGTGCGAAAAAGCAGCAACCAGTTCCTCGCGGGTAGGATAGAGGACCCAACCCTGCAAACCGAGCCGCTTGCCAATGTCGAGCAGACTGTCGACTACCATACGTTGATCGCGCAAGCCCGGCAGACTTACAAATGATTTGGCATAGCGTGAGAAGCGGGATATCGAATGTTCATCGTCCACCACGCAGACTGGCACTCCCCGGCGGCCCAGACTACGGACGATGCCCAGCCCCTGGTAGTCGCCGCCAACCACAACCGCACCAACGGTTGGAACCAAAGCGGATGCAAGAGTGGGGCTGGGGACGGTTTGGGTCAACGCGTTCATGGTGTCAGTTATAGACACTGTTCCGATTGTCTACGCCGTGCTGGTTGAGAAAGCGAATCGATTTCATTTAAGGCGCGCCTCTCCGAAAGGTAACCCGGGGAATCAGTGGAACGGCGATAGGGATATC
The DNA here is from genome assembly GCA_050014035.1 of Terriglobales bacterium. GTDB lineage: Bacteria > Acidobacteriota > Terriglobia > Terriglobales > Acidobacteriaceae > Acidiflorens. The sequence goes on along the minus strand of JBEKED010000186.1, from coordinate 2,266 downwards.
TATGTGGATGACCGAATGCCGGAAGGTCTCGGGTTAACAGACATTATCCGCAACACGGGCAGAAGAGAGATCAGGTCCTGGTCGTAGATGTGCTTTTTCGAATCGGCGAGACGGACAAATTCATCGTAGATGCGATTGATGTCGTCAGCAGAAATCTCATGTCCCATTTCCCTGAGTTTGTGGGCCAGAGCATTGCGCCCCGAGTGCTTCCCGAGCACGATGCGATTCGGAGGCACTCCTACCGATTCCGGCTTCATGATTTCGTAGCACAACGGATTGTTGAGGACGCCATGCTGATGCATGCCGGCTTCGTGCGCGAAAGCATTCCGTCCCACGATCGCCTTGTTCGGTTGCGGTTCGAACCCGAGTATCTTCGCCAGCAGACAACTGGTAGAGTAAATCTCCTCGTGGCGAATGCCGGTCTCGACCGAATAGAGATCGCGGCGGACGTGCAGCACCATCGCAATCTCCTCCAGGGAAGCGTTTCCGGCTCTTTCGCCAATGCCGTTAACGGTGCACTCGGCCTGCCGCGCTCCCGCCTCGACGGCGGCGAGCGAATTGGCGACGGCCAAACCGAGATCGTCATGGCAATGGGCCGACAGGACAACATGCTCAGCGTTGCGTAGTCGATGTCTGATGACGCGCATCAACCCCGCATATTCGGTCGGGGTGGAGTAGCCAACGGTATCGCAAATGTTCAGCGTGGTCGCTCCCGCTTCCACTACAGCTTGGAGTACCTCGCATAAATAGCCGGGGTCAGAACGGGTGGCGTCTTGGGCGGAAAATTCGATGTCGGCGCAAAGCGAGCGCGCGTAGGCCACCATGTTCGCAGCTTTACGCAGCGCTTCGTCGCGGCCGATCTTCAGATCAAACGTAAGGTGAATGTCCGAAGTCGAAAGACAGGTGTGAATGCGCGGCCGCGGGCTTGGGCTCAACGCATCCCACGCCGCTCGAATGTCCTTCTCGGTGCAGCGGGCAAACGCCGCAATGATGGGGCCTTCAACCTCGCTGGCAATGAGGCGAACGGCCTCGGCATCGCCGGGTGAAGCGACCGGAAAACCGGCTTCAATGATGTCCACTCCCAAGCGCTGGAGCTTTCGCGCGAGCCGCTGGAGCTTTCGCGCGAGCAGCAGTTTCTCTTTTATGTTCATGCTGCAACCCGGCGCCTGCTCGCCATCGCGCAGCGAGGTATCGAATATCAATAGCTTTTCGCGTTGCATAATGCCTTCCTGTCAAAGGGGTGAGCCCATATTTTCAACCTAGCTACCAAAATCTCTCAGGCCCCGGAGAAAGTTTTCAATGCAAAGGGATTGCGGCGGTTCTGCGTCATCCAATAGGAGCTAAGCTGCCAACACTTCAGGAACACGGCCGACACGCCCCCTCCAAGCAGCATGATTTGCGGGAATTCGCGCTAGGCGAGGCCTAGGAAAGACGATTGCAGCCGGGTGGTGCAAGAGCTTTTACACCGCTATCGCGTGCTGGTTCTCAACGGCTCTGAAGACGCATACTTCTTTCGTCTCGATTGCCAACTCCTTGAGTTTGGCATCCAACTTCTCAGCTACCAACTGCACGGCAGGTTGATCGAGTATGCTTTCGTGTTCAACTTCGATTTCGCAGCATTCAACGCCACCTCGCACGACCGATCCCCAGCCCAAACAACGGTCGTCATATTGATAACGAGAACGGCCGCTGGCTCGGAAGAGCAAGGCGCTGCCATTGTAGGGTTTGGGCTCGAATTTTCTTCGAGCCGCGAGGTTGGCACGCATTGTGCGCTTAAGGATTTCACCAATGGGGTTGCTGGCGATGGACGAGACCATTTCCTCGTCATGGCTAGCTAAAGCTTTTGCCGGGTCGAGCATGTCATCGCGAAAGTGCTTCAGGGGGCCACTCATATAGCCAAGCCATTCCCCCGGGGGCCGCGTGAAAATTCTCCGAGCATGCCAAACCGTCCGTCGCGTATAGAACTGTAGGTTACGCAACCACCGCTGACCTCTGGACAAAGATCTGACGAAGGCGGGGTTTAAGGCGTCGATCAAAACGAGCGCGGCAACAGGTTCGCCCAACTCTTCGAGCCTGCGTGCCATTTCGAACGCCACGATCCCACCGTAACAGGACCCGCCGAGATAATAGGGGCCATGTGGTTGCACTTGACGTATTTCGTCAATATAGCAACGCGCTGCCTCCTCCATACTTTCGAATGGGGTGGAGCCGTCGATTCCCTTATCCTCAAAGCAGTAAAACGGCAAATCCGCAGGCAGAGATCGGA
>JBEKED010000185.1:0-8313 GCA_050014035.1 Terriglobales bacterium | reverse complement strand
CGAAGTGCCATTAAAAGGAGCCATAGGTTGCCGCGTCTTGCAGTCGCGAATCAGCTCGACGATGCCAAACAGCCCAATCGAACGCACCGCGCCCACCGACGGGTGTTTCGCCTGCAACTCCGAGCCCAGCATTCTCATGATCGCGCCCATCTTCCGCGAATTCTCGATCAAGTCGTCTTCCTCATAAACGCGAATTGTAGCCAGCGCGGTAGCGCATCCTATCGGATGGCTGTTATAAGTAAGTCCCCCATAAAATACCCTGTCGTCAAAGTGCCGGGCGATCTGCTTTCGCATGCCGACAGCACCCAGCGGAATGTAACTTGACGTAAGTCCCTTAGCCATGCAGAGTAAGTCAGGAATGACTTTCCAATGATCAACCGCAAACCACGCGCCCGTGCGCCCGAAGCCTGACATCACTTCATCGGCGATCATCAGAATCCCGTACTTATCGCAAAGTTTCCGCACCCCTTCCAGATATCCATCCGGAGGAACGAGAATGCCGTTGGTTCCAGTTACCGGCTCAAGAATAAAGCCGGCAATGGTGTGCGGCCCTTCCAGTTGAATGGTCTCCTCGATCAGCGCCAGCGAAGCCTCAGCCGACTCCCATCCGCGTTCAATGCCGTGATAAGGATCAAGCACCCGCACCACGCCCGGAATTCCGGGCTCGACGGTCCAACGACGGGGATCGCCCGTAAGACTGATGGCGCCCGCCGTAGCCCCGTGATACGAGCGATAACGAGCGACGATCTTGTGGCGCCCAGTGTAAAAACGCGCGATCTTGATTGCGTTCTCGTTCGCCTCCGCGCCACCATTCGTAAAAAAGAAAGTATCGATATCGCCCGGAGTAATCTCCGCCAGCTTCGCGCCCAGTCGCGCCCGCGGTTCGGTAGCCATGAACGGGTTCGCGTAAGCGAGCGCCGAAGCCTGGTCGCTAATCGCCCGTATGACGCGCTCATCGCCGTGTCCGATGTTGACCGACATCAACTGGCTGTTGAAATCGATGAAGCGCTTCCCTTCCGGAGTCCAGAAATAAATGCCCTTCGCCCGCGCCACCGGGATAGGATCGACCTTGGATTGTGCCGACCACTCAAACAACGTGTGTTTCTTAGTAAGGTCGACCATCTCCTGGCCGGTCATCGCGGGAACCGTAGTTACAGTAGTCATAATATTTTCGACACCTTAATTAAAACGCTCGGACGAGTATTGGGCCAGCAAAATCGAGCAGACTATACCTGCGTGAACTGACCCGCCAGATGGCCTTTCTTTTCGCCCACGTAAGCGAGCGCAGCCTCTAGCACATCCATCGCCTCGTCCATTTGTGGGTCCGTGATTACCAGCGGCATGAGCAAGCGAATCACGTTGCTGTACGATCCAGCCGTGATCGTCACCAGGCCATGCTCGTAACAGTATTGTGCTACTTGCGTAGTTTCCGTATCCGCGGGCTGACGGGTACTTTTCGAGCGCACAAGTTCGAGCGCCTGCATGGCGCCAAGTCCGCGGACATCGCCGACCAATTCAAACCGCTCCTGCCACTTCGTCGCACGTTTCCGGAAACGCTCGCCGAGCACATTAGCGCGCGCACAGAGATTTTCCTTTTCGATAATGTTAAGCACCGCCAGCGCCGCTTCACAAGCCACGGGATTGCCCCCAAACGTACCGCCCAATTGGCCAACGCCCGGTGAATCCATAATTTCTGCGCGTCCCGTGACCGCGCCCATAGGCAGGCCGCCCGTGAGTGATTTAGCCATCGTGACCAAATCTGGTTCGAGTCCCAGTCGCTCGCAGGCAAACATCGCGCCAGTGCGTGCGAATCCAGTCTGCACTTCGTCGGCAATCAGCAGAATTCCATGTTTGCGGCAGATCGCCCCAAGGGTTGGATAGAACTCCGCCGGAGGAGTTACAAACCCCCCTTCGCCCAGGATAGGCTCGACAATCAGCGCCGCCACCGATTCCGCCGCCACCACGCGCTTGAATGTATCTTCAATGTGCCGTGCGCAGTAAACATCGCACGACGGATACTTCATGGAGTAAGAGCAGCGAAAGCAATACGCATAAGGAATCCGATACACCTCGGTCGGAAATGGCTCGAATCCCGCTTTGTAAGGATGTGTCTTACTAGTCGTAGCCATCGCCATATAAGTGCGCCCGTGAAACGCATCCTCAAAGCAAATGATCGCTTGCCGCTTCGTATAGCGGCGCGCGATCTTGATAGCATTCTCGACCGCTTCCGCGCCCGTGTTTACCAAGATAGTTTTCTTCGGCCCGTTGCCCGGAACCAGCGCGTTCAGCTTCTCGCATACCGCAATGTAGCCTTCGTAGGGCAACACGTTGAAGCTCGTGTGCAGAAAGCGATCAAGCTGGCGGCGCACGGCTTCAACCACGACTGGTGCGCGATGCCCAGTGTTCACGCAGCCGATGCCGCCGGCAAAATCAATCAGCCGGTTGCCGTCGACATCCTCAACGACCGCTCCCTCAGCCTTGGCCACGAAAACCGGAGTGGCATGAAAAGCAGCCTGCACAACGGACGCATCTCGCCGCTTCATAAGTGCCTGCGAGCGTGGGCCGGGAATAGGTGTGCGCAGTTGAATGGTAGACATAAGTCAGTTCTCAGTACCACCCTATCGGAGCCTCGTTCAGGTTGATGTACACCTGTTTGGTTTCAAGATATTCTTCGATGCCCCACGGTCCAAGTTCGCGCCCGAAACCGGACTGCTTGTAGCCGCCCCACGGGGCCTCCACGTAAGTCGGCTGCATATGGTTCACCCACACGATGCCCGCGCGCAGGGCTTTCACGGTGCGCATAGCTTTGAAAATATCGCGCGTCCAAACCGCAGCGGCCAAACCGTAGGGCGTATCATTTGCGATCTTCAGCGCGTGCTTTTCATCTTCGAACGGAATCACCGCGGCCACCGGTCCAAAGATTTCTTCGCGCGCAATGCGGGCGCTGTTATCGACGTCATAGAAGATAGTAGGCTGGACATAGTAACCCTTAGCAAACTTGTCAGCACGTCCGCCGCCAGCGGCCACTTTTGCCTCCTTCTTTCCGATTTCGAGATAGGAGCACACCCGGTCGTATTGATCCTTTGACACCAGCGCCCCCATCTTGGTCTCGCGTTCAAGCGGCGGGCCGATCTTGATCTTCTTCGCCTTCTCGCTCATGGCTTCAACAAATTTCTTGTAAATCGATCTCTGGACAAGCACGCGGCTGCCCGCCGAGCACACTTCCCCCTGATTGATGAATACTCCGAACAGCGCCCCGTCGATAGCCGCTTCGAAGTCGGCATCGGCAAAAAAAATGTTGGGAGATTTGCCACCCAGTTCCAGCGTCACCCGCTTCACCGTATCCGCGGCCTCCTTCACAATGGTCTTGCCGACCGCAGCCGAACCAGTAAACGCAATCTTATTCACGTCCGGATGCTTGACCAGCGGCGAGCCGCAGCTTTCGCCAAACCCGGTGATTACGTTCACCACGCCTTTCGGCAGCCCAATTTCGTCGAACCACTTCGCGAGTTCAAGCGCGGTGAGCGGCGTTTGCTCGGCGGGTTTGAGCACACAAGTGCAACCGGCAGCCAGCGCCGGAGCCAGTTTCCAAGCGGCCATCATCAACGGATAATTCCACGGAATGATCTGCCCGGCGACGCCCATCGGTTCTTTCAGCGAAAGGCTCATCGCGTTATCAGGAACGGGGTTCACATATCCGACGACTTTCGTCGCCAGCCCGCCGTAGTATTCGAAGCAAGTCGCCACATCGTTAATGTCATACTCGGCCTCAACAATCGGCTTGCCCGAGTTACGGCATTCGAGTTCGGCAAGCATGGGAAGATTCTGTCGCACCTTTTCGGCCAGTCGGAAGAGGACGCGTCCTCGTTCCTGCGCCGTAGATGTCGCCCACGGACCTTCTTCAAACGCCGCCTTTGCGGCCGCCACCGCGCGGTTCACGTCCTCTGCGTTTCCATCGGGAACCTGGGCGATCACCTCTTCGGTTGAGGGATCGTAGACCGGGAACATCTTACCCGACTTACTTGCTACCCACTCTCCGTTAATCAGCATCGAGTAAGTCTTGACGTCAGTCGTAACACCACCGGGCATAACACCTCCTGCGAATACAACCATACTTTGGGCCGCACTTCGCTCCTGTTAGACCCGCGCGGCTTGCGGTTCTTTCAACCGTCCATACACGAAAAAGAAAAACACAGCCAGTCCGATAAAAAACAGCGTGCCGCCAAACATCCACAATTCGTACGACCACAGCGACGTAATCTGTTGCGCAGGGAAAAACGCAAGGGCGATGCCGAGGATCGTGGTCAGCAGGCCGCTCAATCCCGCCAGGAACATCGTGATGCGGCTGTACTGGCCGCGCGGCACCGACTCGGTGATGGAAAATTTCACGAGTGCCCCAAACATATACACGAATGGAACAAGCTGCAGCACAACGGCCAGCGAAAGCAGCTTCTGAAAAGTTTCCTGCACGCCCGCGCCGATAAAGTTCATGATGACAAGAAACGCGGAAACAATAGCCTGAACGATCAATGCGGCATACGGTGTGGCATAGCGCGGATGAACCTTACCGAGCCAGGATGGCATGTAAGAGTCGAGGCCCGCGACAAACGGAATACGCGCAGAGCCGCCCATCCATGCGGAACCAATCCCGGCGATCGAGAAGCTGAGCATAAGTGCAAAAGGTACGGTAATCCAGACAACTCCAACGCGGCCCGCCATGTGGCTGACAGCCTGAACGATCCCCTGAAGCACGTTAACGTTCTTACCAACTGCAATCAGAAGGGTAAGAGTAGCGCCGAGATATAGGGCGCCGGATAAGACTCCACCCCAGGCGACTGCGCCGGGAAGAGTGTGGCCCGGATCCTGAATTTCGTCTCCCATGACCGAAGCGAGTTCGAGGCCAACCAGACCAAAGCAAATGACGCCAAAAGAATTGAGCACGAAGCGTGGGTTGGTAGGTACTCGGAAATCGGCGGCAGTAACGTTGCTGCCAAAGCGCAACCAGATTACTGCACCAAGACCGATGAGCACAGCAGCCGCGATGAAAGTTCCGATGGCTCCGAGATTGTTGATCCACTTGCCGACACCGAGGCCAACAATATTGAGAATGGTGAGTGATGCAAGCAGCACGATCGATGTAGTAAGCGCAAAAGACTTGTTATCGGCAAGTGCAGCGTGGCTGGGACCGAGGACAAACACAGACACGCCAACAAAATACAGCATCACCGTCGGAACATACAGCATGTTATTAGTCCAGTAACACCAGCCAGAGAGAAAGCCGTGGAAGTCGCCGAACACTTCTTTTGCCCACAGATACACGCCGCCTTCGCCGGGGTAGCGATGCGCCAGTTCGATCACCGCGATCCCCTGGGGCCAGAAAAACAATAGCAACGAAATGATCCACAGCCACACGGTCACCCCTCCGTTAGCCGCGATGCTGGGGACAACGTTGAGATTGAATACCGCAACGACAAACAGCAACACCAGGTCAAAACGTCCGAGGACGCGTTTCAAGTGCGGTTGGTTGGGGTCAGAAGTCATCGGATGATCGGGTCATAGGGTGATCGGTCCATCTGCCCCGTCCGGATCTCGGATTTTCAATCACCCGATGACCAGATGGCCAGATGACCAGATCCCATTAGTGTGCCGCGACGGCTCCTAACCGCTCATGCTGCGCCGCAGCCAGCGCCGGGGCAACGTCGGCAAATGCCGCCAGATGCTGGTCGATGTCCGCTTCGTTATGCTGTACGGAAATCGTCCACTGTTCGTCCCACCAGTAAGGCTGGCACATGACGCCGCGATTCACCATCCCAAACCAGTAATGCCGCCACAAGTCGACGTCAATCGCCAGCCAATCGCGGTAATTGCGAACTTCTTTCGGATACAGCATCAACACCCCATTCGCCCCCGCGCTCGCAACATAGCCCTGCAAGCCAACTTTCGCGATCGTCTTCTTGTATCCGCCTACCAGCCTGTTACTAAGTTTCTCGACGCGCGTGTAGTTATCCCGCGTCAGCACTTCGCGGAAAGTTGCCAGCCCCGCCGCCATCGAAATCGGATTCGTGTTGTAAGTGCCACCATGGAAGACTTTGTGGTCCGCAATCAACTTCATGACTCGTGCGTGCGTTCCGAAAGCCGCCAGTGGGAATCCCCCGCCAATCGACTTAGCCAGGCAGATCATATCCGGTATCACGCCAAAGTATTCCGAAGCGCCGCCCCAGCAAAGTTTTGCGCCCGTCTTGACTTCATCGAAAATCAGCAGTGCCCCGTGCTGGTTGCAAAGCGTCCGCAGTCCTTCCAAGAATCCCTTCTGAGGCATGCACATGCCAACGTTCATCATGATTGGCTCCAGAATCACCGCCGCGATCTCATTCGGATTTTCCCGAAACCGCCGCTCCACCGTCTCCAGATCATTGAAGGTCGCGACCACGACATTGGCCAAGCTCGCCTTCGGCACGCCCGCGCCGCCCGACACCGCTTTCGGATTCTTGATATCCCCCATATCGTCCCCCGGCGGATGCGGCTTCACGCTGACCAGCGCCGCATCATGCAGTCCGTGGTAACCGCCCTCGAACTTGATGATCTTGTCGCGCCCAGTAGCGGCGCGCGCCAGCCGAATCGTGTGCATGGTGGCTTCGGTACCACTATTGCCAAAGCGGCACATCTCCACCGGAAAACGCGTGCAAATCTCTTCCGCCAGTTCCCACTCCATGTTGTGCGGCATCCCATAAGCCGTGCCCTTGTGCAACCGGCCTTCCACGGCCTTGATCACCGCCGGATGCGAATGCCCCGCCATAAGCGTGCCAAAACATAGATTGTGGTCAATGTATTCATTTCCATCGAGGTCGCGAAACTTGCTGCCCGACGCCTCCGACACAAAAATCGGATACGGCTCATAAGCGCGATAATTACTGGCCACGCCCAGCGGTAAACGTTTCAGGTTCTTCTTGTGCGCTTCGGCGGACTTCGGAGTGCGGCGCTCGAACGCGTCGAGCTCTTTTTGCAATGCGGGGTACATCGGGATCTCCATTAAGACTCAGGCCGAGTCGGCCATTAGATTGGTCCCGGGCGGCCGAAACCGCCCGGGGATCGGACTAGTAATACAATTTTAATGCAAACTGCACCAGGCGTGGATCCTGGGCCTGCGTAATCCTCCCGAACTCAGTCGGCCCGTCAGAGAAGTGCCCGTCCGGGTTGTAGAAGTTGGTGTGGTTGAAAATGTTAAACATCTCCGCCCGGAACTGGAAATACACATTCTCGGTCACTGAGATTTTCTTGTGCACGGCGAAGTCCCAGTCCTGAAGTCCCGGTCCGCAACAGAGACTGCGCGGCGTACCGTTGTTGAACTGGCCCAGCGGCGGAACTACAGCATTATTTGGATTGGTTGCAGCCGTGGCAAAATCATTGGGATTGAACCAGAAATTGCCATTCGTCTTGGGATTGAGCTTCTGGAACGGCGTCACCAGACTCGGAGCTTCCGTGCCCAGAAAGAAGACGCTGGCAATCAATTCGGTATCGTCCTCGGTGTCTAGCCGGATGGGAAAGCCACTCTGAAATTGAGTAATGCCGGAGACCGCCCAGTCGTTTGTCAAGCCACCGATCAAGCCTTCATGCTTCCGAATCGGCAACTCCCAGTCGTAGCTCACCACAAAGCGCTGCTTCGAATTAAATAACGACAAGCCGCGGCTACGCCTGAAATTGAATGGGTCAAGCGTTTCTTCAAAAGTCGATCCATCATCCAGGGACTTGCTCAGGGTGTAGGACGCCTGAAACTGCAAGCCATGAGAAAAGCGCTTTTCAACCATCGCTTCGAATGCGTTGTAGGAGGAGCTGGCGATGGTATCCTCGGCGAAGATATCGCTGAACACCGGAATGCCATCGACCGGACAGCCGACACCGGTCAACGAATTGCACGTCGGCGAGGAGTAAGGACGCAGTCCAACAAACTGTAAGTTCTGTCCCGTACCAGATAAGACTTGCCCATTAGGCATATGGAACTGGAAACCAGGCGGAACCGTTACGGTCCATTGCGTGTCCTGTAAGAAGGGACCACATTGAGTCGGCGTTCCAAATGAAGTCACATTGTTCGGATTCATGTTGTAAAGCGTGATCATGTCCACGCAGGTCTGCGGATTCGATGGGTTGATATCGTGCGAGGCCAGCAGGCGATGTCCCTGCGACCCTACATATCCGAGCTGCAACATCATATCTTTTGTCAGTTGGCGCTGAATCGTGAGGTTGTATTGTGCGGTGTATTGCGTGCGCAGGTGCGGCTGGAACTCCCCGTAAAGCAGGATAGGCCGGAAGAACGAT
>JBEKED010000184.1:0-8317 GCA_050014035.1 Terriglobales bacterium | reverse complement strand
TAGGCATAGATCATCGAGGGCGCGATATTTTCGTCGTTCTCTTTCATTCCTTTTTCTAACGCCTTCAGGCTCTGGTGGGCGGCGCTTTGCTCGATGAAGGTTTCGGTCGATGCGCACCAGATGGTGATCAGGCGGCTGGCGCCACTTGATTTTTTGAAGTCGCGGATGTCCTGGCGCAGTTGCTCGGCCAGGTCCAGCTTGTTCTTCCCTTTTTTTACGTTCGGGCCGTCGATCTTCTTGACGTAGTTGTGATCGAAGACGGCTTTCAGCGGATGGATGGCGCTGAGACGGCCTTTCACTTTGTCGAGCAGGTCCCGCTCCAGCACGCCGGCATTGCGGGCGGCGGCGTACATGTTGTCTTCGAAAATATCCCAGCCGGTGAAGACCAAGTCGTCGAGGCCGGCGAGAGGAACGAACTCCTTGATTTTGGGAGACCGGCCGTCGGTGCGCTTTCCCAGACGAACCGTCCCCATCTGCGTGAGCGAACCGATGGGGTGAGCGATTCCCTTCCGGACGGCTTCGACGCCTGCAACAAACGTGGTCGCGACCGCGCCCATGCCGGGGATCATCACGCCCAGCTTGCCCTTGGCAGGCTCGATCATGCCGTCGTGGTGGGCGCCGCTTGCTGGCTTGCTTGAGGATTTCATCTCGACCGTTGCTTTATTTATTTTTTGTGCGGCGGACTTTTTCAGCTTCGCCATATTTTGGCTGCTTCCTTGTAGGAACTGTGGGATGTATGCAAACCAGTTATGGTCGCTCACTGGGAGGGCTTTTGCAAACGCGCGCGCCTGAATCCCCCGCAAAGTTACTTTAACGGCGTCTACAGCGCATTGGGTGGTGTTGGGAAAAACAGCCGCGAGTTTCAGAAGCGAATTTCGGCCGCGGGTTTGACGCGGATGGAATGAGTTCCGGCGTCGAAGCCGTCGAGAACGAAGTTGTGGTGCGCAATAATCTGCGCGGCGGTGAGCGCCGGAGTATCGCGAGTGAGATGCGCATCGGCGACCAGCGTTACATCGAAGCCTGCCGTAATGGCACGGCGGCAAGTGGTATCGACACAGTATTCGGTCATGGCGCCCGCGATGATGAGATGGGTGATTTCGCGGGCTTTGAGTTCTTTTGCGAGTCTGGTCTCGTAGAAGGAGTCCGATGCTTTCTTTCGGATAACGGGCTCATCAGCGCGGGGAAGGACGGCGGGATGGATCGCCCAATCCGCGCTCTCCGCTTCGAGCGGATGACCCTTGGCACCGTCGTGCTGAACGAAGAAGACGGGGACTCCAGAGGCACGCGCCTTGCCGAGCAGGACCGCTATCGTTGACAAGACAGGTTGCTGCAATTGAGGCTGCATGAGCTTCACTAGACCAATCTGAACATCGATGATTATCACCGCGGATTTCAACCTGGCCTCTGGACGCACAGCGGCGAAAGAAAAATCAATTGTACTGCGGAGACCTCTCACAAATGCCCTGAGAGCTGTCGCCAACAAAACATCGAGCCGGCCCCGTGGGGACCGGCTCGATTAAGTAAGGGAAGAATCGGCGTCGACCCTCCCTGACTAGACTACTTTTACTGCACTACTTTTATTGCACTACGAAAACCAGGTCGTCGTGATCGTCGTAGCCGCTGTTGGCTTGGCAAGCGGACGGACTGGTCACTTTTCTGCCGGCATCGTAGCGCTCCTGCGCGCGCACCGCGTAGGTTCCGGCGGTGGGTGGAGTGAATGTGACCGTCGTCGTGTTTTCTGCAGTGGTCGACGTGGCCAGGTTGTTGGCTGAGATCAGGACCCACGACGGGCTGGTCACGCTCGCCGTGTAGAAAAGATCAAAATAGTCGGTCGTTGTGCTGTAGGCCCACCACGATGCCGTTATCGTCACCGAGGTGCCGTGGGTTATGTTGCCGCTGGCGCTAGAGACCTTGATCAAATCGTCGGATTCATAGGGGCCGTGGTAGGTTCCAGAGACTGTGCCGTCGGCGCAGTGGCTGGCTTTGAGCGTGTTGGGCGCATTGGATTCGGTGGGACCGGTGAGATTGCCTGCCGAGTTCAGCAGACTCGTTGAGATCGACGAACCCGACGCGCACGACGAGCCCGCACTCAAGCAGGCTGGAGCCGTGTAGGTGGAGTTGTAGGTTGCAATCTGCGCTCCTCCGCTGCTCGCGGTCACGGTTAACGAAATCGTTGTGCTGTGACTGAGCGAGCCCGAGGTTCCGGTCACGGTTATGGTTGTGGTTCCGGTGGCGGCTGAGGCGGAGGCGGTCAGCGTTAGGGTTGAGTTCACGCTGCCGTTCGCCGGCGGAGTTACCGGGTTCGGAGAGAATCCCGCAGTCACGCCGCTGGGCAGGCCGGAAGCGCTGAGCGTGGTCGCAGAACTGAAACTGTTCTGACTGGTGATGGTGATCGTGCTGGTTCCGTTGCTGCCCTGGGTTATGGTGAGGGAAGAGGGTGAAGCACCGATGGTGAAGTTCGCCGTCCCGCTAGCATTTACCGTCAGGGTCAGCGTGGTCGATGCTTGCAGGCTGCCGGAAGTGCCGGTGATCGTCACCGTCGAGGTTCCGGTAGTGGCCGTAGCGCTCGCGGTCAAGGTTAACGTGCTGGTGGAAGTTGTCGGGTTCGGACTGAACTGCGCCGTCACGCCGCTGGGCAGACCGGACGCGGCAAGGGTTACGCTGCCGGTGAATCCGCCCACGTCAGTCACGGTGATGGTGCTGGTTCCGTTGCCGCCCTGGGTAATCGTGAGGCTGCTCGGCGAAGCGGAAAGCGTGAAGCTGCCGCTCGAAGACGGTGCCAGCAGGTTGATCAGGCCGGTCGTGTTCGGGCTGCCCCAGCCGGTGCACAGATCGTAGCCGGTGATCGCCGAATACGTTCCGCAACTGCCGCTGGTGATGTCGTGGAAAAGCGTGGCATAGCTCGAGCCCAGAGCAGCCGGGTAAATGATCGGATTAATGAAACCGATCGTCTTACCGTTGGCTGCCGCTTGCTGATTGGCCAAAGCCAGATAGCCGGCCCACATGGGCGCGGCAAAGCTGGTCCCGCCGTATTCGTTGGCGGTACACGTGGTTTGGTCGGCGCAAACGTAAAATGTGAAATTCGCGTTGGCTGAAACGTCGGGGCCGTTCCGTAATGTTGTGGAGCCTTTGTTGGACGAAGTGATCACGCCCGCGAGCTGCTGCCACGAGGGAATCGGGATGGAATCCGGCGAGATGCCGCCGCCGCTATCCACCCAGGCGGTTTCCGATGCCCAGGGGCCAGCCGCTTTAGTGGTAGTCAAATCCGTACCACCGACGGAAACAATATTCGCGTCGTCGGCCGGCCATGCCTCGTTCGACGAAGACCAAGCCTGACTGTCGCCCGCCGCTGCAAAGAAGTTCTGGCCCTGAGTTGCCATCTGCTCAAAATACGGGTCGAGAGTGCTGGGATCGGCCGGAGTCCAGCCCCACGAACAGCTAATCTGCTTCGACAACGGAGCGTCCGTGGTCGAAACCATGGCACTGATACAGTCCGTATCACTGATACTTTCGGCGTTGCCGCAGACGTACATATAGAGCATGGTGGTGCCTGGAGCCATGCCCATCGCCTGCGTCATGTCGAGGGTCTGTTCCGTGTCATCGCATCCGCCGCTCTCGGTGCAGCTCGTGCTGTACCCGCCCGTGGAAATGAGAGTGGGAGTGTAGGGTTCTGTTTGCGATACGTTTTTGTAATACGTTGTCAGGTCGGCTAAATCAGTGCCCAGGAATTCGAACAGGCCCAGAGTCTGGCCAGAGCCGGTGAGCGCGGTTCCCTCGTAATAGGCGGCGCGCATGTCGCTGCCCAAAAACGAACTCGAGGGGCCGGAGCCGGTGGTCGCATTCGACACGATTGTCTCGGGATCGATCCCATGGGCCTTGGCGTAGTCGCTCTTCTTCACGTACAGCGGATGCGGTTTGGAATTGTTATCCAATCCCGTAATGTGCCAGAGCGGAAACGGCAGGTTCACGGTCGGTTCGCGGTCGGGCGAGTAGAAGGTGCGATCCTCTGTGGGGTCTTGATAGACTCCCAGGACTACATGGAAGGCTTTCTCGATGTTCGCCACCGTGCCGATGAGCTGCAGGTCCCTGCCATCGCGGGTTCCGCCGACAATTTCAAAGCCGCTCGCTTGGGCGAAGGCAACCAGGGTCTCCCAATCTTCCTGGCTGGGGCCAAAGCGTTCGGTGACCTCCTGGGGCGTAATGAACTGCTGATACAAGGGGCTGGCAGGATCGTATTGCTGGCGCAGGAGGCTCTGCAAGCCGGCGCGATCGCGCAGCGGCAGTACGATATCGAAATGCAGGGTTTGTGTAGCCGGAAGTTGCCCGACCAGCTTCGCCTGTCCATCGGCTACGCCTTCGCGCACATGACGAGTCAATACGGACTCCGCTTGCGCCCATTGAGACATGGTGAACAATAAAAACAACAGGCCCGCGCCGACGAGAACTTGTCGCGCGGATGCGGATAGAAGGTGTTTGTTTTTTATCATGTTCTTATCCTCGATCTTTGAGATTTGAGATTTTGAAACGTGGGCCC
Source organism: Terriglobales bacterium (assembly GCA_050014035.1). Classification (GTDB taxonomy): domain Bacteria; phylum Acidobacteriota; class Terriglobia; order Terriglobales; family Acidobacteriaceae; genus Acidiflorens. The sequence goes on along the minus strand of JBEKED010000184.1, from coordinate 3,783 downwards.
AGGGACCTTAGCCACGGGACTAACTCAAACGACGAAGAGCGTACGCATCTTACCGCAAATCGAGCGCTTGGTTAAGTAGTTTGTGCTTGGCTCGATGCCAGCCACATTCGCCAAGCGCAGTTTTGGGAATTGGTGGACGAATTGGTGGACTAAGATACGGAGCGCATACGCTCTGGCCAACTCCGAACTTACTTACCTTCGAGGTCCACGGTCTTGACCGGCAAGTCCCAATGTCCGTCGAGAATTTCGAACCGGCGCTGCTCTTCCTTTATGTAGGTGGCCTGGTCGGGCCAGAGTTGTTTCTTGAGCGCGTCTTCGTCGAAGGGCTCGTTTGCGGCTGTCGAGTTCTTGAATACGATGGTCACGCGATAATCCCAGCGGCCGTCTTCGGTGGTGTGGTAGCGCGGTTGGTCCATCCAAACTTTGAGCATGCGCCCCATTTCCACTTGCTTCTTCAGCAGCGGGTAATGGTTCTTTTTGAAGAGCTGCAGAAACTCATCGGCGTGTCCCCATTTGGCCTTGTAGTAATACTCGATGACGAAGGGCTTGCCGGTTTCGGGCGCGGATTGCGCTGGGAGAGAGATGGGCAGGAGCGTCAAACACAGCAGAAGGAATCTCAGTTTCATAGGTGTCTCCGGGAAAATGATTGTCGCACACTGGCCGCGCCGATGAACTCCAGATGAGGCGAATGGTAAAATTGTGTGTGGCCGCCAATTCCCTCCGCCTTATTGCCATCGATATTGACGGCACCCTGCTCAGCCCGGAATTCAAGATTTCCGACACCGATCTCGCCACTCTGCGGCGGGCGCATGCCCAGGGCGTCGAGATCATCCTGGTTACCGGACGCCGTCACGCTTTTGCCCTGCCCATCGCCGAACAACTGGGCTTTGACCTCTGGCTGATCAGTTCGAACGGGGCTATCACCCGCTCGCTCGCGGGAGAAACTTTCCATCGCGACCTGCTCCCCGAACCAACCTGCCGCGAACTGCTCGGGGTGACGCAAGAATTTCGCGGTCAGACCGTTCTCACCTTTGACAACCACGGCGCAGGCACCATCGTGATCGAAAGACTGGACTTGCTGGAAGGCAGCATCAAGCGCTGGCTGGAAAAAAATATGCAGTACATCCAGTTCGTGGTTCCGATCGAGGATGCGCTCACTACTGATCCGGTGCAGGCTATGTTTTGCGGGCCGGTGGCCCACATGCAGCGCGTGCTGCAAGTCCTCGCAAACTGCGGCCTGCCCATCACGGTTTTACGCACCGAATACCCGGGCCGCGATCTATCGATTGTCGATGTGCTCAACGCCGGCTGCTCCAAGGGACACGCGCTCGAGCGCTGGGCCAAATACCGGCGGATTACCCGCGAACAGGTCATGGCCATTGGTGATAACTATAACGATATTGAGATGCTGGCCTTCGCCGGCCATCCGTTTATCATGGGGAATGCAGCGGAAGAGTTGCGGGGCCGGGGCTGGAAGCTGACGCGCTCGAATGCCGAAAGCGGCGTATCGGCAGCCATCGAGCACGTGCTGAATGGAAAGCCGCTCGATGCAGTGGTGACTGATGCTGACGAGATTGGCGGAGCGGCGATTGCGGGGTCAACGATCTTGAGCAGCTTGTAACAATAATGATTGAGGGCCGGACATCTCGGACGAAGCGATGCGCTGGAATGGCGCGGGCTGGCGCTCTTTTCTGCGCGATTGCTCTGTTGCTGGTTACGCGTCCGGCTGCTGCCGCCGAGTTGGCGCTCCTCCGGAATGGCTTTACCATCCGCCACCAGCATCACCGGGTGATGGGAACCACCACCCGCCTTTATTTCGGCGCCGACGATTCCAGTTTCACCGACGTGCCTACTGAAGAAATCACCGCCTACGAAGAAGATCCTACTTTGCCAGTACCCGTAGCGGGATCGACGTTATCCAATTCCCAAGCGTCCACTCCGTTTGGCTCGCTTAACTCTGCGTCTGCGAAGACCGCATCCCCGTTCGCTTTGAATGAAGTCGTCAACTCGGCCAGTGCCACGTATCATCTCGACCCTGACTTGGTAAACAGCGTCATTCATGCCGAGAGCGGATTCAACGCGCGCGCCGTTTCTCCCAAAGGCGCCCGCGGCCTCATGCAACTTATGCCCGCAACCGCCAACCAATTGGGCGTGAACGATGCTTTCGATCCGCAAGCCAACGTTACGGGCGGAAGCCGCTACTTGCGCGAACTTCTGGAACGCTACAACTTCGACCTGGTCAAGGCGCTGGCCGCTTACAACGCGGGGCCGGAGCGCGTGGAGCAGTATCGGGGAGTGCCGCCATTTCGCGAAACTCGCGCCTACGTGGCCCGCGTGGTGCACGAATACAACAGAAAGAAGATCACCCAGGAAAAAGCGGCGAAACCCAAGAAAAGCAATTGAGACGTTGAACCATTAAGGCATTGAATCATTCAATGCAATCGCTCAATACCTCAATGGTTCAATGTCTCAATGACTTCTGTCCCTCTCATTGACCCTGCCCCCTCTCTCATTTACCGTGTGGTGGCGGGGCTATGCCCCGCTGGGAAACGGGGCAGAGCCCCGTCACCACACAGGCCATGAACCCCACACAGGCAGACAGAATGGCGCGAGCCGCATGAAGCAGAAACAATACGTAATCTATGCCGTGGTCTTGCTCGTGCTGGCGGTCCTGGTTTATCTGCAATTTCGCACCTGGCAGAATTTCGACTGGGCGCGTTTTCGCGAAACTCGTCCGAAGAATTGGCGTCACGTTCTGCACGGCATCGCTCTGATCTACCTCGCTTACGTGGTGCGCGCCATTCGCTGGAAGATATTCTTGCGGCCGGTGCGTCCGGAAGCTTCCTCCGTCAGCCTGATTTCGCCCACTGTAATCGGCTTCACCGGCCTGGCGCTGCTCGGCCGCCCCGGCGAATTGATCCGCCCTTATTTGATTGCGCGCCGCCAGAACCTGACCTTTTCCTCGCAACTCGCGGTGTGGGCGGTGGAACGTATTTTTGACATTGGCGCGTTCACGGTGCTCCTGGTAAGCGCGATCTTTCTGGCGGCCGGGCCACGCACGCTTCCCTTTTACGACCGCTTCCGCGAGGGCGGCTTTCTGCTGCTCGCCCTGGTCGCAGCCATTTCTCTGGGAGCGGCAGCCGTGCACTGGAAGGGCGAAGCCATCGCCGATTGGATCGAGCACCGCTTCTCTCACCTCGCCGCCAACCTCGGACACAAAATCGCCACCAGGGTGCGGGAATTTCGCAGCGGATTGAACACCATTCACAGCCCGCTGTCGCTCGCCGCGCTGATCGCGCTTTCGCTGCTGATGTGGTTCATGATCATCATGACCTATCAGGAAGTAGCCCACTCCTACGGCGTGCCGATTCTGAATATCCGCCGCTCCGAGGTGCTGGTGCTGATGGGAGCCAGCATGATCGGCTCGCTGGTGCAACTGCCCGGCATCGGCGGCGGAGCCCAACTCGCGACCATTGCGGCCCTGCAGCGCATTTTCGACGTTCCCCCCGAACTGGCCGCCAGTTGCGGCATTCTGCTGTGGCTGGTTTCGTTTGTGGCCATCGTTCCCGTGGGATTGTTGCTCTCGCACTTCGAGCGTCTGTCGCTGCGCAAGCTTTCCGCGGAAACCGAGAGGGCCGAGGAAGTCGCCGCGGCGGAGGAAGCAACGTAAGTCGGCGATGGCAGTTTCTGTTGTTGAGTTGCCGACGAAGTATCCAGCGACGAGCCGTTTCCGGGATTGTGAGTGAAATCGCGATTTATCGCCAACTGACGATAACTTCCGAG
>JBEKED010000183.1:0-8340 GCA_050014035.1 Terriglobales bacterium | reverse complement strand
AGCCCAGAAATGCAGTCCGCCAAGTGATTTTCAATGCTTCAATCGCTCAATGCTTCAATGACTCAATAACCACCGATTGTCGTACAATCGAAGATTGCCAAAACACTCTACAGGAGAATCCATGCGAACTCTGCTGCTTACCCTTGCCCTGATCATCACCACCTCCCTGCTCGGCGCAGCCGCTGATCCCACTGCCATCATTCACACGACCGCCGGAGATCTGCATTGCACCCTATTGCCGAAGGTCGCTCCCATCGGAGTCGAGAACTTCATCGGCCTCGCCAACGGCACCAAAGATTGGACCAGCCCCATCTCTCACGAAAAAAAGCACGGCGTTCCGCTCTATGACGGCACCATCTTCCATCGCGTCATCCCTCAATTCATGATTCAAGGCGGAGATCCCGCCGGCAATGGCACCGGCGATCCCGGCTACAAGTTCAAGAATGAGACCTCTTTCGCCGTCACCTTCGATCGCCCCGGGCGTCTTGCCTACGCCAACGCCGGACCCGGCACCAACGGCTCGCAGTTCTTCATCACCGAAGTTCCCTACCCCAGCCTCAATGGCGGCTATACCATTTTTGGCCAATGCGATGACGCCGCTGTCGAGTTAGTGAAGAAAATCGCACGCATGCCCACCCACGGTGAAACCCCGGTCAATCCCGTCAAGATCAAGCACGTTGAAATCCAGGGCGCCGCCGCACCCATGGCAAAAGACGCGCCCAAGCCATCGGGGATGTAGTAGAGACACGGCTTGCCGCGTCTCAGCCGCAAGATTATAAAATTCGGAAGTTCGAAGACAAATGTCGAGGAGACTATGACCCGCACACCCGGAACCTACGCCCTGCTGGAAACCAGCGAGGGCGCCATCGTTTGCCGCTTGTTTGAGAAAGATGCCCCCAAAACTGTCGCCAACTTTGTCGAGCTAGCCGAAGGCAAGCGTGAGTGGACTCATCCCGGCACCCGCAACAAAACAAAAGATCCCCTCTACCACGGCACCATTTTTCATCGCGTGATTCCCGGCTTCATGATCCAGGGCGGCGACCCGCAAGGCACAGGTTTCGGAGGTCCCGGCTACCAGTTCGAAGACGAAACCAAAGGCTCGCCGCATAAGTTCGACAAGCCCGGAAAGCTGGCCATGGCTAACTCCGGCCCAAACACCAACGGATCGCAGTTCTTCATCACCGTAGCCAACACCGACTGGCTAACCGGCAAGCACACCATTTTCGGTGAGGTAGTAGAAGGCTACGAAGTAGTAGAGAAAATTTCCAAAGCAGCCAAGAACCGTCAAGACCGTCCCAACCAGGACATAGTAGTGAAGTCAGTAAAAATCGAACGCGAATAATCCCAGAACTGTCATCCTGACCCTGAGCGTAGCCGAACGGGGAAGGACCTATGCACTTTGTCTGCGCCAGCAAAGCTACGTGGGACTTTACTTCGCTCCGGATCAATCAGGGAGCGCACCCGCTGTGCGTTCAATCACACCACCGCCCCTCCCTGTGATCGCCATCACATTCCCCCGTGATAGCCAGCCTTCTCTCCTTTCCCTTAATATTTATAATGATCGGGTTCCTTTCTGCCCTTCTGGAGGTTAGCTTAATGCCATCGTTCAACGGAGTTCCCGTCCCACCCCACGGAAAAACAATCGAATACAGCAACGGTAAATACAGCGTTCCCGATCATCCCATCATCCCTTTCATTGAAGGAGACGGCACTGGCCGCGATATCTGGAAAGCCTCCGTCCGCGTTTTCGATGCTGCCGTCGAAAAAGCCTACAACGGCAAGCGTTCCGTAGCCTGGTACGAAGTCTTCGCCGGTGAGAAAGCCAAAGCCCGTTTTCAGAACTGGCTCCCCGATGACACCGTCAGCGCCATCCGCGAATTTCGCGTTGCCATCAAAGGCCCGCTGACCACCCCCGTAGGAGGCGGCATTCGTTCCCTCAACGTAGCCCTGCGCCAGATCCTCGATCTCTACGGCTGCGTCCGTCCCGTGAAGTACTACGCCGGCGTGCCCTCGCCCGTGAAGCATCCCGAGCGCATGAACATAGTCATCTTCCGCGAAAACACCGAAGACGTCTACATGGGCGTCGAATGGGAAGAAGGCACGCCCGAATGTGCCAAGCTCATCGAATTCCTCAATAAAGACATGCTGAAAGGCGGCAAGAAGCAGATCCGTCTGGATTCCGGCGTAGGCATCAAGCCGATTTCCATCACTGGCACCAAGCGCCTCGTCCGCATGGCCATCAAGCACGCACTCGACAACAAGCGCAAAGCGGTCACGCTGGTGCACAAAGGCAACATCCAGAAATTCACCGAAGGCGCATTCCGCCAGTGGGGATACGATCTAGCCACCGAAGAATTCCGCGACCAGATAGTCACCGAGCGTGAAAGCTGGATCATCGACAACCAAGACAAGAATCCCAACCTGACCGTAGAACAGAACGCTAACCTGATCGAACCCGGCCTCGAATTCGCAACCGACGAGTTCCGTCAGGCTCTCTACAAAGAAGTAAAATCCTGCCTCGATTCCATCTACGCCACCCACGGCAAAGGTGTCTGGAAGAAAAAGCTGATGATCAACGACCGCATCGCCGACTCCATCTTCCAGCAGGTAGTAACGCGAGCCGACGAATACAGCGTTCTGGCCACGCCCAACCTGAACGGCGACTACATCTCCGACGCCTGCGCCGCGCAAGTAGGAGGCCTGGGCATTGCTCCCGGGGCCAACATCGGCGACGGCTACGCCATCTTCGAAGCCACGCACGGCACCGCCCCCAAGTACGCCGACAAAGACGTAATCAATCCCGGCTCGGTGATTCTCTCGGGCGTGATGATGTTCCGCTTCCTGGGATGGACCGAAGCGGCCGATCTGATCGAGCAAAGCCTCGAGCACACCATCGAACAGAAAAAAGTGACCTACGATTTTGAGCGTCTAATGGAAGGCGCCAAGAAAGTAAGAACCAGCGAGTTCGCCACCTGTATGATCGAAAACATGAACGTAGCCGTAGCCGCCGATTAAGAAAGGTTTTGACTTTCCTTCGTGTTCCTTAGTGTTCTTAGTGGTGAACGTTTTTGATCGAGAGGAAATCATGCGCAATAAAGTAACCGTAGTAGGTTCGGGAAACGTGGGCGCCACTGCCGCCCATTGGATTGCATCGAAAGAATTGGCCGATGTCGTGCTCATCGACATCATCGAGGGCGTCCCGCAAGGCAAAGGTCTAGACCTGCTCCAGGCCATGCCCATCGAGAAGTGCGACTCCACCATCCTCGGTTCGAACGATTACGCCGACTCCGCCGACTCCCAAATCGTAGTCATCACCGCCGGAATCCCCCGCAAGCCCGGCATGAGCCGCGACGACCTCCTCAACACCAACTACAAAATAATGAGCGACGTAGTCGGCAAAGTAGTACAGCACTCGCCCAACTGCATCCTGATCGTCGTCTCCAACCCGCTAGACGCCATGGCCCAAGCCGCCTACAAGCTCAGCGGATTCCCTCGTGAGCGCGTAATCGGCATGGCCGGCATCCTCGACTCCGCCCGTTTCCGCACCTTCATCGCCCAGGAACTGCAAGTAAGCGTAGAAAACGTAACCGCCTTCGTTCTAGGCGGACACGGCGACACCATGGTCCCGCTTCCCCGCTATTCCACCGTAGCCGGCATTCCCATCACCGAACTGATCGACAAGCCCGTTCTCGATAAAATCGTCCAGCGCACCCGCGACGGCGGAGCCGAGATCGTCAAATATCTAAAGACCGGATCGGCCTACTACGCCCCCTCAGCCGCCGCCACCGAGATGGTAGAAGCAATCCTGAAAGACAAGAAAAAAATCCTCCCCTGCGCCGCCTATTTGAACGGCGAATACGGCATCCACGGTCTCTACGTAGGCGTCCCAGTAAAGCTAGGATCCAAGGGAATCGAACAGATCATAGAAATCAAACTCACGCCAGAAGAGAAAGCCGCCCTGGACAAGAGCGCCGCATCCGTAAAAGAGCTAGTAGCCGTAATCAACGTCTAGTGAGCTGCGGCAATATCTGGTGTTGCCGTTTGATTTTGGGTGGCGCAGCGGTTTACCGCTGCGGTAAGGTCTTATTTTCGGTGCCGGCTTTAGCCGCTGAGGGCGGCGGCATGCCGGCGACTGCGGCTTGCTGCGTCTGTCTGATTTCCAACAATTATGCACGCCGCACGAGCGGTACGATCTTAGTTCTATGCGAGCATTCAAGGTTACGCTAAACGGCAAGAAGCTCTGTCTGGCGGGCGTCGGAGACCGCGGAGTTCTCACCGCGATTGTTGACTGGGTCGCGCATGACCGGGGAGAACGGTTGTCTCTGCAGGTGGGTGGCCTCGCCAATGAGGAGCATCTCCAGTGGATGGGCCCAAAACGCCTTCGCGTTGGCGACGAGATTCGAGTCAAGATCGTTGAGACAGCCTCAGTTGACAAACCTGCTACGAAACAGCCAATTGATCCAGCAGAAACGCTCAGAGCTAAGAAGCGGTACGTTCGGATGATCGCAAAAGAATTGGGTTGGAAGATCCAATCGCAGTCAAAGTGATCGCGCGGACGACCCATCTACAGCAGTGTAGAATCGATTTCGGGATGAGCCGCAGAAGTCCGATCCTGAAGTTCATCGCACTTATCGCGCTCGCAGCCGCGCCCTTTCTCCGAGCGCAGGCGCCGCCCACATCTCCGGCCCCGTCCTTCACCGCGCGCTCCACCGTGGTTCTGGTTCCAGCCATGGTAAGAACCAAAGCCGGAGAACTAGTCTTCACTCTGACCGCCAACGATTTCGCGCTAGCCGATGACGGAGTCGAACAAAAGGTCACGCTTGAAAAAGATACCGATAGTGAGCCGCTAGCCCTGGTCGTAGCCATCGAGACCGGCGGCGGAGGCGCTCACCAACTAGACAAATATCGCCATCTTGAAACCATGATGGAGTCCGTAGTCGGCGATGTCCCCCACAAGATCGCCGTCGTAGCCTTCGACAGCGAACCGAGACTGCTTCAGGATTTCACTTCCAACCTGAATGTAATGGGAACCACCATTCAAGAACTGACGCCCGGCAACCGCGGCGCCGCCATCCTCGATGCCCTGGCTTTCTCGGTGGACCTGCTGCGCCACCAGTCGCCCGACTACCGGCGCGCCATTCTGTTGCTCAGCGAGACCATCGACCACGGCAGCCGCGTGAAAATGGAAGACGCGCTCCGCGCCATCAGCGACACCAACACTTCCATCTACACCTTGGCATTCTCCAGTTCCAAGTCAGATGTCCACCGAGAAGTTTCAAAACTCAATTCCGACGAGCCCGGGCCTCCCGGAGGATGCATGAGCAAAGACCCGGCCGCCGACCCGGACACCAGCCGCCTCGCTCAAACTTGGGAGTGCCTCAGCCAACTCGCGCCTCCCTTGCGCGCCGCGACCATTGCCGCAATCCTCGGCATGAACGGTGTACGACGCAATGTTCCCGAGCGTGTCGCACATCTTACCGGCGGCGAATATTTCCCTTTCAGCAACACGCATACCTTGGAACAAAGCCTGCTCACCATCTCCAACCACATCCCCAATCGCTATGTCCTGAGCTTTCAGCCCCAGTCTCCCCATCCCGGTCTCCACCAGATCGAGCTACGCCTGAAAGACCATCCCAAACTCGACGTGACCGCCCGCCGAACCTATTGGGCGGATAGCGAAACTATGGGCAACGCCAGCCAAACGCATGACCCTTAGATGTAAAACCCACGAGGGCCCCCCGTAAGCCTTCTTTTGGCTTGAGTGGGCCTCTCCCCAGACGCGGATTTTACAATTTGTTGACTCTCCACTTTTGCGATTCGCCCTATAATCGCCTCGTCTTTCGCAGAATCGCAGGCGGGTGGAGGCAAATCATGAGAATGAAGGCAGGAGCACGGTGCGCGGCACGAATCGCAACGATATTGGCGGCTGCACTCGTCGCCGACGCACAGAATTTTCAGCTTACTGCGACGCCCAATCAATATGAATTCAACAATACGTTGTGGGCTTCTTCCGCTTCGTCTCCCAATGACATCTGGGCAGTGGGTAACACCACCATTCATTTTGACGGAATGCAATGGAAGATGTTCCCCGCCCCCGGAGCCAATGACGATCCCAGCGCTTACTTGCGCGGCGTATTGACTTTTTCTCCCACTCTGGCGTGGTCTGGCGGAGGAGGCGATAAACAAGGCCAAATCATCAATAAATGGAATGGCAAGAAATGGAAGCGCCTCAAAAACCTACCGTTTGAGCCGACTTGGCTCCCATCCGTTATGACCCTCAGCGCCAGCAGCCCCAATGACATTTGGGTGACGGGCTCAATCTTCCCCAATCAGAACTACCAACTGTTTTTCGAGCATTGGAATGGCAAATCATGGGGCAACGAAAGCTTTCTTCCCGGAGGAGTCGCGTTTCTCTACGGCGCCTCTCAGGATTCCACAAACGACGCCTGGGTAGTCGGTATCCAGTTGCTCGACGGTTTCACCGCGCCTCTTGTAGTGCAGTATGACGGCAGCAACTGGAGCCAGGCCAGTCTGCCCTTTCCACCAGGAACCTCAGAACTGCTGGGAGTTCTCGCCCTCGCTCCGAATAATGTGTGGGCGGTGGGATGGCAAAATCCCGGTAACCCCGACTACTACACGAACCTGACGCTGATTTACCATTTCGACGGCAACAACTGGACGATCGTGCCCAGTCCAGGAGAGCCGGGAACCAACCTGAACGGCATCGTTGCCAACTCGTCGAACGATATGTATGCCTTCGGCTATTCCGCAAACTCCACCGACACCGGGTTTGACACACTGCTTTTGCATTGGGACGGAAGTGAATGGACAATTATTCCGAGTCCGAACCCCATGAACGACCCGAATTTCATCTTTGACCAACTCTTGACGGGCGTAGTGCCCTCGCCAGGCAACGTGTGGATTTTTGGCAGTCAGTTTGACTCCCAGCAAGGCGTATGTACCGACGGCAGTTGCACATTGGCGATTAACACAACCAGCGGGAAGTGAGAGGAGGCTAACTGCTCGAAGCATCTGTCGGTAGCAAGTTAAAATGTCCGGTTTTTGTAGCAAATGAAATGTCCGGTTTCAAAGTTGTGCCCTCGCCGCTTGGGTTGGGTTGGTTTTGGGGATGGGGTTGCAGGGGAAGGGGGCCGTTCCCCTTCCCCTGCTCAGCGCTGTAGAAGCCGCCGTCGGCAGGGGTGCACCGGTAGCGTCATAGCGACCCAGGCAGTGCGGTCCGTGGGTGAGACTCAAGGTTCCATCCAGGTGTTGATGCACCACCACCTGGCAGCCCGCCAACGTCGCCCGCCAGCGCACCCGCTCGATCTGCAAGCTCAAGTTCTGAAAGCTCACCGTGTTGTCGCGGTTCACGCTGCGTTCGAACTGCAGCGAGAAAATCTGTTCCAGGTCACGACTGCGACAGGGTACAAAGGCATTACCCCGCTGCTTGGGTGCGACCTGAAAACGGCGGTTGAACTCGGCGATGTAATCTTCCCGCAGAAACCGGTTCGCCGCCTCCAGCGTCCGGATCTGGCGCAGCCGCAACTCCTGCGGCAAGCGGCCCTGCCAGGTCGAGAAGTTGCGCTCGCTGCGCCCGCGCGCTTCCGGGGAGTAGGCCGGGATCATCTGCACTCCCAACTCATGCAACGCCCGCCCTACCTGCGTGCGGCGATGGTAGTCCACCTTGCCGCCCACCTTCGGCGTCAGCCAGAAATGGCTTCCCCGATCGCTGTACAGCGCGCAGAACACGCCTTTGCGCTCGATCACTTCCCTCAGTCCTGCCATCACCGTCGCCGTCGATTCCTCTTCCACCAGCTGGGCGTAGTAAATCTCGCTGCTCGCGTCGTCCAGAATCACGATCAGGTCGTACCAGCGTTCGTCTTGAAACCACTGGTGCCGGCTGCCGTCGATATGCAACAGCATCCCCGGCAACGGCCGCCGCTCCCGCCGCTTGCGATGCGCCCCACGCTTGCGTCCGCGCGCCACCAGGCCCGCTCCCTGCAGCGCCTGCTTCACCCAGGTGTAACTCAGTTCGATCCCGTGCTCGGCCTGCAACTTCTCGTGAAAGTGCTGCACGTTCAGATCGAAATACTTTTCCCGATACAACGCGAACACTTTCTCCACCGTCGCCACCGGCACGCGGCGACGCGAAGGCTTGCCCCGCCGCCGGTCCAGCAACCCGTTGTAGCCTTCTTCCACGTAGCGCTCCCGCCACCGTCGCATGTGCCGGTCGCTGATGCCCAGAATCTCCGCCGCCTGCCACCACGTGATCTTCTTCGCCATCGCCTGCAACATCACGTCCTGTACTTTCATCGCCCGCTCCATCGCGGCCCTCGGATA
>JBEKED010000182.1:0-8365 GCA_050014035.1 Terriglobales bacterium | reverse complement strand
TTTGACGTTGTGGTCGCTGCTATTAAAGAGGAGGCGTTTCCCGAGATTGCTGCGGCGGGCGCAGCTTCGGTGCACTGGATTTCTCTGGGGGAGTTGTCGAAACTCATCGACACTTTTAAGGCTGCGGGGGTTACTCGCGCGGTGATGGCGGGGCAGGTTAAGCATAAGCAGATTTTTTCTGCTATCAAACCCGATTGGCGGCTGGCTAAGCTGCTGCTCTCGCTGGGGACGCGCAATACGGATTCGCTGCTGGGCGCGGTGGCTAAGGTGCTGGCGGATGAGGGCATCGTTCTTGAAAACTCGACATCTTTGCTCGAACCCTTGCTGGCGAAGACAGGAGTGCTCACGAAGCGGGCTCCTAGCGCGCAGGAGCTTCGGAATATTGAATACGGGCGGGCCGTGGGGCGGCGGCTGGCGGAGTACGACATTGGGCAGACGGTGGTGATCGCAGAGGCAGCTTGCGTTGCGGTCGAGGCTATGGAGGGGACGGACGCTACGATTGAACGGGCGGGCGAGATTATGAAGAGTTTGGAGATGGGGAGTGAGGAAGGACGCGCGTCGGTGGACGGGGCCACTTCTCGAAAAGCGCGAGAGGTGGCGCACCCGGCACTGACTGCTACTCGCGACTCGCTGCTCAGCCGGGCGCTTACCGTCGTGAAGATTGCTAAGCCGGGGCAGGATATGCGGTTCGATGTTCCGGTGGTTGGGGTCACGACGATCGAGACTATGGCGCGAGCGGGGGCTAGTTGTCTGGCGGTGGACGCGGGGCGATGTTTGCTGCTGGATGGCGAGGCGATTACGCGGGCCGCGGATGACGCGGGGATCGCGGTATGCGCGGAGTGAGAGCGATAACCACCAAGGGCACGAAGGAACACGAAGGAGACCCAGTTATGCCGGAAGCGGATCGTATTGCGGATCAACTTCGGCGGGCGTTTTATGGCGGGGCTTGGCATGGGGATTCTTTGTTTGAAATTCTGGAGGGGGTCACGGCGGAGCGGGCGGCGGCTCGTCCGGTGGCGGATGCGCATAGTATTTGGGAGCTGGCGCTGCATATCGCGGCTTGGGATGGCGCGGTGCGGCGGCGGATGACGGGCGTGGCGGTGGAGCTTTCGGGCAAGAAGAACTTTCCTCCGGTTCTCGATGCTAGCGCGGCGGCTTGGGCGTCGACCCTCGAGGAAGTTCGGCGGGTGCATGAGGAGTTGATCGCGGCGGTGGAGAAGTTTCCGGAGAAATCGCTTTGGAAGCCGGTGCCGGGGAAAAAAGGCGCGCATTACAACTTTTATTACATGCTGCAGGGAGTGGTGCAGCACGAGCTTTATCATGCGGGACAGATTGCGCTGCTGAAGAAGATGTGATGAGTGGGCGACGTGAGGGGGCGAAAGCAGGTCCCTCGCTCCGTTTCGGATGACAAATTGGAATGATGACGGGATTGGATTACTAGATTCACGGCGATGGAAGGGAGTAGGGGTCCTTCGACTACGCCGCGACTTCGCGTTCCGCGAAGTCGCTGCTTCGCTCAGGATGACGAGGGGTTTGAGGGTGCTGGTTGGGCTTTGGGCTTTTCGCTTTGCGCTTTCCGAGCTCGGGGTGGAACTGCGACAATAGGCCGTTCTTTCTTCTTTTCGGAGCACTTATCTGAGTACGGAAATTCCTGGCAAAGGCTCTTCGATCAAGAAATCTTCGGCCGAAGATTCTCGGACTAACGATTCCCCCATCAATGTTGCGGTGGTGGGTGTGGGGGCTTTTGGGCGCAATCATGCTCGGGTCTATCGGCAATTGCAGGGTGCCGGGAGCGTGCGGCTGGTGGGAGTGGTTGATCCTAATACGGCGCGGGCCGATGCGGTGGCTCGCGAGTTTGGGTGCAAGGCGTTTGGGTCGGTGGAGCAGATGCTGACTACGCACAGCGAAGTGCAGGCGGCTTCGGTGGCGGTGCCTACGGTTTTGCATCGGGAGGTGGCTGGCTCTCTGATGGAAGCGGGAGTGGATGTGCTGATCGAAAAACCGCTGGCGGCGACGCTGCGTGAGGCTGACGAGTTGGTTCGGCTGGCTTCGGCGCACGGGCGGGTGGCGCAGGTGGGGCATTTGGAGCGGTTTAATCCGGCGGTGCGGGCTACTTTGCCTTTGATAACGCGTCCTATGTTTTTTGAGGTGCACCGGCTTAGCGTTTTTTCTCCGCGGGCGCTGGATGTGGACGTGGTGCTGGATCTGATGATCCACGATTTGGATATTGTGCTGGCGTTTGTGGGGTCGGCGGTGAAGGAAATTCGGGCAGTGGGGCTGCCGATTCTTTCGGGGAAAGTCGACATCGCGAATGTGCGAGTGGAGTTTGAGTCGGGGTGCGTGGCGAATTTTACGGCTAGCCGGGTTTCGACCGAGCGCGTGCGCAAGCTGCGATTTTTTCAGGCGGGACAGTATATTTCGATCGATTATGGGCGGCAGGATGTGATCGTGTTTTCGGTGGGAGCAGTGGATGGTGGTTCCCACAATCAACCAAGTGTGAATCCGCAGATCGCGATGGCTAAGCCTCGGATTACGGCGGAAGAGCCGCTGCTGGCCGAGATCACGGCGTTTTTGGAGGCGGTGCGGTTGCGCTCGCGTCCGGTGGTTTCGCTCGAGGATGGACGGCGTGCGCTCGGACTGGGGCTGGAGATTCTGGCGGAGATTGGGCGGCACGCGGGACGGATTGGGGTGGGACGGGGCTAGTGGAGGATCCAGTCGCGAAATCCAGAGTTAGTCTGATCGCCCCAATCTGCCTCGCTTCGCTCGGCGGGCGGACGAATGCGTCCGCCCCCACGTAGACCTTAAACCTGGACGGGCGAGGGCGGCCGTCCCTGCGTGGTTGTAATTAGTGGCGGGGCAGAGCCCCGTCACCACACGAGCCGCTAGAACAACGAACTTTGGCGGCGGTTTGGGGTGATTCCGAAATGGTCGTAGGCTAGTTGAGTGGCGACGCGGCCACGCGGAGTGCGATTTAGAAAGCCGATCTGAATTAGAAAAGGTTCGTAAATTTCTTCGATGGCGTCGGGCTCTTCGGCTAGCGCGGCGCCTAGAGTGTTTAGACCTACTGGACCTCCTTGATACTTTTCGATGATGGTTAGGAGGAGTTTGCGGTCTACTTCGTCGAAGCCATAGCGATCGACTTCGAGCATGCTTAGGGCGGATTGCGCGGTGGGGAGATCGATCGATCCGGCGGCGCGCACCTGGGCATAGTCACGCACGCGGCGCAGGAGGCGGTTGGCGATGCGCGGGGTTCCGCGGGAACGGCTGGCGATTTCGGTGGCTCCGGGACGATCGATGCGGACGCCTAGAATCTCGGCGGAGCGCTCGACGATTACGCGCAGGTCTTCGTGGGTGTAGAACTCGAGGCGGAGGAGCAATCCAAAACGCGAGCGCAGCGGTGCAGAGAGCAGGCCGGCGCGGGTGGTGGCGCCGATGAAAGTGAAAGGCTTCACGTCCATGGTATGAGTGCGGGCGGAAGGGCCTTGGCCGATCATGATGTCTAGTTTGTAGTCTTCGAGCGCCGAGTAGAGGATCTCTTCTAGCGCGGGTTGCAGGCGATGGACTTCGTCGATGAAGAGGACCTGGCGGTCGCGAAGATTGGTGAGGATGGCGGTGAGGTCTCCCTTGATCTGCAGCGTGGGGCCGGAGGTTTGCTGGAACGCGGCACCTAGTTCGTTAGCTATGATGTTCGCCAGCGTCGTTTTGCCCAGGCCGGGCGGGCCGTAGAGCAGAACGTGATCTAGCGCTTCGCCTCGGGATTTGGCGGCTTGGATGGCTACATCCAAGTTCTCTTTTACCTTGGGCTGGCCGATGAATTCTTGCAGGCGCTGCGGGCGGAGCTTTAGCTCGAAAGAGGAATCGTCTTCGACGGGGGCGGCGGAGACGAGGCGGTCTTTTGTATTCGGAGGGACGCGGAGAGCGGGATTGTCTTTGGCGGCGGACACTGAAGGCGATGGTAAAGCGAAATGCTCCGGGACGCAATTCTGGCTGTCGTCGAGCAAAGGCTGGCGGAGCTTTGGCGGACATGAGTGTCCGCCCCACGAGGGCTATTGGCCTATTACTCCCAGGCGGACGCCTTTTAGTTTGCCGGGGTCGAACCAGGCTACTTTTTGCCCGAACCAGGTTTTTGTTCCGGAGAGTTTGTACTTTTTGGTGGCGGCCGGGAAATCGCGGGTGCCTAGCAGGTAGGCTACTGGAATTTCTCCGTACTTGCTCAGGCGTTCACCTAGCCAGCCTCCGCCGGCGGGAGCGGCTAGAATTACGGGCTCGCCGGGGAAGTAGGCTAGTTTGCCGAAATCTTTTTGCGTCTCGGTGATGGGCTCCGACCAGCCGTACGCTTTGCGGAACAGAGCGATGGAAGCATCGAGGTTGCTGACGGCGAGTACTACGTTTTCGATGCCATAGACCGGGGCTCCGGCGACGCCGGCCGAGGTTTGGACGCGCCAGGCGCGCGGGGTCTGGTCTTCAATGATGAAGGGGAGTGTGGAGCCTGGGGTTCCCGAGCCCGCGTCCGCTTTCATCCATTCGATGGACATACCATCCGGACGCTTGCGACTGCCGCGTTCGGGAGTGGTGACGGGGATGCCGGCTTTTTTCAGGCGATCCACTTCGAGGAGCAAGACGTTAGTGCCAACCGCCCAGGCGCAGGTGACGGCATCTTCGGACATAAACCTGGCCCAGTCGGAACCGGTGGTGACGCCTGGTTTGATGGGAGCGATGAGTTCGAGGTAAGTGCCGTCGTCAAAGCCAATCATGGCCATCTGGGTAATGCCGTTGCCGTGAGGACCTCCGAGGTCGGGAGTGAGGCCGACGTCGGTAAGCTGCTGGCGGAGCGCATCGAGATTCGATCCGCAGATCGAGGCGTGATCGAGCTCGAGGATGGTGGTTTTGTTTTCGGCCGGCGGTTGAGTGGTGGCAGATTGGGGCATGGCAGTTGGGGAAATAAGTAGAGGAACCAGGGCGGCGAAGAACCAGCGGCAGCAGATCGGGGAACGCCGTTTGGGCATCCGTGCCTCCTTATAGAAAGAAGAAAAAGGAATGGTACGCCAGAAAGGGCAATGAGGGAATGAAATCCTGCAAACGAAATCCTGCGAAGGGGCAGTGGGGGGGCCGGGCAGCCGCCGGGACGGAGGCAATACGGGCGCCGACGGTATCCCTTTTGGCACATGGGCTTTACTGCCCGGCGCGTAGGCGGTATAGTAATCGTTCCGTATAATGAGTGTCGTAAATTGAATGTGATCTGGCCGCTGCGCCTATATCAAGAAGGAGAAATCAGAGATGAAGTTTCTCGCAATTGCATTTGCAACATTAATGCTGCTGGTGGTCACCGCTAGCGCTCAGGACTCGATCGAACTCAATGGTGACTACATGTACACTCACCTGTCCTTCAGTGGGGCTGGACAAAACGTTAATTCCCAAAACATTAACACTGGTTGGGATGCGAACATCAACGTCCCGCTGTTCAGTTCTAAGAATCTTGGGTTCCTTTTCGACGTCAGTGCGGCATATGGTGGCGCCGACCTCGGTAACACCCATCTCTACACCTACGGCGGAGGGTTCCAATACACTTTCCGTCAGTCGTCGGCGTTCCAACCATTCGCCAACTTCACGATCGGCGATGCTACTTTCCACACTCAGTACTCTAGCATCAATAAACTTTACTTCGCGCCTGGAGGCGGCTTGGATGTACACGTAGCCGGTGGACTGTGGGTGCGTGGTGGAGTTGACTACATCCATACAGGAGTAGGACTTCCCGGTGTCCATGGAGTAGGTGTGAACGGTGTGCGTGTTCTCGGTGGCCTGACCTATAGATTTTGATCGAGTCCTGCGGTGAATCTCCTCGCGTCGCGGTACCACCCTGGCGAAGCTTGCGCCGGGGTGGATGCACCGGCGTACGAGCGCCGGCACAGGGGTAGGCCAAAGTCTACAGCGTCATACCGCTGACTCTGCGTTGGCGGACGCCAAATTCCAATCGGGATAGGGCAGTGGAATCCCACCTTTCGAAAGGCGCGAAAGGTGGGGCACCCGCGCCTTTTCTTTTTGCTACCGCTTCACACCGTTAACTCCGCGGCGGGCGGTGGAATCCCACGCTGGAGAACAGACGCAGACAAGAGTGTCCGCGCCACACTAGAGTGTCCGCACGGGGTTATTCTTCTTCTTCCTTTACTTCGCCGCGCTCGGCTTTGGCTTTCTCTATGATCTTGTCTTGCAGTTGTTGGGGGACAGTATCGTAGTGATGCATCTCCATCGAAAAGCTGCCTCGGCCTTGCGTCATGGAAGTGAGATCGGCGCCGTAGGTTAGCATCTCGGCCATGGGGACTTC
The DNA here is from genome assembly GCA_050014035.1 of Terriglobales bacterium. GTDB lineage: Bacteria > Acidobacteriota > Terriglobia > Terriglobales > Acidobacteriaceae > Acidiflorens. The sequence goes on along the minus strand of JBEKED010000182.1, from coordinate 2,043 downwards.
GGCTTTGACGATGGTGTTGCCGGCCTTGTTATCCATGCCTTGGATGCGTCCGCGGCGGCTGTTGAGGTCGCCCATGATGGTGCCGGCGAACTCGTCGGGGATGGTGATTTCGGCGGTCATGATGGGTTCAAGCAGCGTGGGCTTGGCTGCTTCCATGGCTTTGCGGAAGGCGATGCGGCCTGCCATCTGGAACGAGAGGTCATTCGAATCCACATCGTGGTAGGAACCGTCGTAGAGAATCACGCGAAAGTTGACGACTGGGTAGCCGGCTAGGAATCCGCGTGCGGCTGCGTCTTTGATTCCCTTTTCAACAGCGGGAATGTAGTTGCGCGGGATGGCGCCACCGAAGATATCGTTGACGAACTCGAATTCGACTTCGGCGCCACGCGGCAGCGGCTCCATTTTGATTTTGCAATCGCCGTACTGGCCGTGGCCGCCAGTCTGCTTTTTGTGGCGTCCCTGGACGTCGGCTTTACCGCGGATGGTTTCGCGGTAGGGAACCTTGGGCGCCTTCAGGACTACTTCGGCGTGGTAACGCTTGCGCATTTTCGAGACTACGACTTCAATGTGCTGCTGGCCGGTGCCTGCAATTAAAAATTCCTTGGTCTGAGGATCGCGGAAGAAGCGCAGCATGGCGTCTTCTTCCATCAGCTTGTGGAGACCTACGCCGAGCTTGTCTTCGTCGGCGCGGCTCTTGGGCTCGATGGCGAAGGTGATGGCGGGCTCGGGGAGCTTGACGGCGGGATAGCGGATGGGCGACGCCTTGTCGCCTAATGTGTCGCCAGTGAGAGTTTCGCGCAGCTTGGCCACCGCGCCTATATCGCCGGCATGAATTTCGTTGATGGGGACCATGGTCTTGCCCTGGACCAGTGAAATGTGGGCGAGTTTTTCTAGCGTGTTGCGATTGTAGTTTTGCAGCGAGGCGTCGTTTTTCAACACGCCGGAAAAAACCTTAAAGTACGAAATGCGGCCGGCAAACGCGTCGGAGACGGTTTTGAAAACGTAGACGGAAGCGGGCTCGTTGTCGGTGCCTTTGCGGGTGGAAGGCTCGGCGCCCTCGGCGGTCCAGCCGGTGATAGCGTGATGCTCGTTGGCGGCGGGCGTGTAATCGACGATGAAATCCATGAGCTCGTCTACGCCGATGTTGCCGAGGCCGGAGGTGAAGAGCACGGGGAAGAGCTTGTCTTCGCGAATGGCCTCGTGCAGGGCGGGAACGAGATGCTCCTCGGGGATGGTGCCAGTTTCGAAGAACTCTTCCATTAGTTCGTCTTTGCCTTCGGCGATAAGTTCGACCAATTTTTCGTGAGCTTCTTTGGATGCGTCGGCCATGTTGGCGGGGATGGGGCCTTCCTTGCCCTTGCCGTTTCCACCCATCTCGTAGGTGTAAGCCTTCATGCGGACGAGATCGACAATGCCGCTTAGACTTTTCTCGCTGCCGATGGGGAGCTGGAGCGGGGTGACGGCGCGGCCAAAGGCATTGGTGAGCGATTCGAGGACGCGGGTCGCGTCGGCGCGCTCGCGGTCCATGCGGCTGACCACGATCATGCGGGGGAGGTTGACCTCTTCGCAGTAGGCCCAGACGCGCTGGGTGACGACTTCGACGCCGGCGACGCCGTCTACGACCACGAGCGCAGCGTCGACTACCGGGAGGACCATCTTGGCTTCGTGCACGAACATGTTGAAGCCGGGCGTATCGAGGAGATTGATTTTGACTCTGGCCTCGGGCTTGCCCCACTCGACAAATGCCAGGCCGGTGGAGATCGACATTTTGCGGGCGATTTCTTCTTCGTCGTAATCGGTGGGGGCGGAGCCGTCGTCGACGCGGCCGAGGCGCGGAGCGGCTCCGGCGGTGTAGAGCATGGCGGATACGAGGGAGGTTTTTCCGGCTCGCCCGTGTCCGATCAGGGCGAGGTTGCGGAGATTGGCGGCTTCATAAACTTTCACGGATTGTCTCCTTCCGCAGGCTTACGGGAAGGGTAAAAGGCCCGGAATCCGAAAAAGCCGGAATAGTTAAGAGAACAGGCTACAGGCCAGCCCGCGATC
>JBEKED010000181.1:0-9946 GCA_050014035.1 Terriglobales bacterium | reverse complement strand
GTGGCCGTACATGAGCCCGCCAGTCGCAACTGGATGTGGCGCACCGCCGCGATTGATGACAGTTCTCCGATGACACTGCGCAAAACCGGCGCCACCGCGACCCGGCAGGTTTCCGGGCCGGGCTGCTCGGCGTCCAGATACTCCCGCATTAACTGAATCATGCCAATGACTTTTTCCGTCTGTTGCAGAGCTACCGAGACACTCTCCTGCTGCTGTTCGGCGACCTCGTCGATGGAAAGTTCGAGCGAACAGCGCAAACTGGTGAGCGGCTGGCTTAACGAGTGCAGCAATTCGCCAAGCACATCGGGACTTCGCGGCAGCTTTGGAAAAGAATGCGGACTCGCGCTCATGCCGATATCCCTTCCGGACTCATCTGGTATCCCACCCCGCGCACGGTGTGAATCAAAGATGGAGAGAAGCCATCGTCCACCTTGCGGCGCAGGTAGTTGATATAAACATCCACCACGTTGGTAGTGGAATCAAAAGTGAGATTCCACACGTGTTCGATGATCATTGCCCGCGTCAGCCGCCGCCCGGCATTGCGCATCAGGTACTCGAGGAGGACGAATTCCTTCGTCGTTAGTTCGATAGGACGCCCGGCGCGCTCCACTCTACGTTGCACGCGATCCAGGCAGAGATCGCGGACGGTGAGCACCGATTCCGACGGCAAATGGCTGCGCCGCAATAGCGCCCGCGCCCGCGCCGAGAGTTCGAGATAGGAAAAAGGTTTTACCAGGTAGTCATCCGCCCCTGCATCCAGACACTGCACACGGTCTTCGACCCGGCTGCGCGCGGTAAGAATCATTACCGGCAGGTTCGCCTTGCGCTGCCGCAAACTTTTCAGAACCGTCAACCCGTCCATTCCGGGCAGGTTCAGGTCCAGCACCACCAGATCGTAATCGAACTCCATCGCCATGGAGCGCCCCTGGTTCCCATCGCCGGCGACGTCGACCGCATGATATTCCGCTTCCAGCCCCTTTCGGATAAAGCTGGCCAGCGCCGCATCGTCTTCCACAATAAGAATTCTCATGAGTGTCTTCTAAATCGTTGAACTCTGAACCGATTCTTATTCTCGACTCACAAGGCGCAGCCGACAAGATAACCGGTCCGTACGAATGGACGTAGCTGCAAAGTGAATGGAAAGTTGCAAAATAGACGGGGACGCCGACGTGGGAGGATGGGTGTCGGGAGCTAAGGCTTTGTATCAGGGCATCGCTTTAGCGATGCCGAAAGTTCGCGAAATCAAACGCCCCTTCAGGGACTGGGTGACTACGCGCCGAGAGACGCCCGAATGGCTTCGACGATCGCCTCCGCCAGTCGATCCATCTGCTCCTTCGACTCGGCTTCGATCATCACTCTCGCCAGCGCTTCGGTGCCGGAGTAACGCACCACTACGCGCCCATTGCCGTCCAGTTCACGTTCCACCGCTGCCATCGCCGCTTGCACCCTCGGAATCTGCGCAAGGGGAGTTTTGTTCCGCACCCGCACGTTCCGTATGGTCTGCGGAAGCACCTTCAGATCGCCTACCAGATCGGCCAGCGATTTACCCGTGCGCACCATGATCTCCATCACCCGGAGCGCGGTCAACAACCCGTCTCCCGTGGTTGCATCCCCATCGCGAAACAGGATGTGGCCCGACTGTTCACCACCCAGCGTCGCTCCCACGCGTTGCATCTCTTCGAGCACATACTTGTCGCCGACATTGGCACGCAACATACGAATGCCCGATCGTTTGAGCGCCAACTCCAATCCCATATTCGACATCGTCGTCGCCACTACCGTGTCATTCGCGAGCGCGCCGCGTGAGTGCATATCGCGCGCCGCCAGCAGTAGCACCGCATCGCCATTGACCACGCGCCCGTCGGCATCGCAAAAGAGTGCGCGGTCGGCGTCGCCGTCGAAAGTAATGCCGATGTCGAAGCGTCCCTGATTCTCGAGAGAATTCTCGTAGACGTAGCGCGCCACCGTTTCTGGATGCAGCGCGCCGCAATTCTCGTTGATGTTTTGGCCGTCGGGCGAAGAATGCAAAAAGGTCGCGCTGACCTTGAGACCGCGGAACAATTCCGGACCCTCCGCCGCTGCCGCACCATTCGCGCAATCTACCACCACCCGCAATCGACTCAAGTCCGATGCCGGCGAAACGCTGCCCGCCAGCCAGTGAACGTAAGCCTGGCGCAGACTTTCTTCACCGGGAAGGCTGGAAATCTCTGGCGTGGAATCCGCCGCCGGCGCTGCTTCCGCCTGCAGCAAAGCGAAAATCTCTTTTTCAATCGCCAGTTCGCGCGCGTCCGGCAGCTTATAACCATCACCGGAAAAAATCTTGATCCCATTGTCCGTCCAGGGATTGTGCGAAGCCGAAATCACCACCCCCGCGTCGAACCCTTGCGAGCGCGCCAGGAATGCTACGCCCGGCGTGGTAATCACGCCCGCGCTGCGCGCTTCCACGCCCACGGATGCCAGCCCGCGCAGAAATCGATCGGCAATCCAGCCGCTGGAAACGCGGGTGTCCTGTCCAATCACCACCCGCGCCCTGGCATTTCCGCGCACCAGATCGTGACCCAGCGCGCGTCCAATCCAATAAACGCTGTCGCTCGTGAGCGGGAATTCGCCCGCCACGCCACGAATTCCGTCGGTGCCAAAAAGTTGCCTGGTGTGCGTCATGAATCGGTCGTTGGTCGTCGTCGGCCGCTGGTCGTTGGTCGCTGGTCGTTAGTCGTTGGCGAGCGCACGGCATCGTCCATTAGGAATTCGCGAACGACTATCGACGATCGACCGACGACTTGGTCTCACTTCTTCTCGCCTCCCGAGCCTTCCATAATAACCGTCACGCGAATCGGGGCAGGCTGTACAACCTGGATCAGTGGGTCTGGAACATAGGCTTGGGTCACAAAAGAAGTTCGCGATATGGCTCCGCTGACATCTACCGGATCGGTCGTGGCAGCCTCCACAGCTTCGACGCGGCGTTGCGGCCCCGTAATCATGACACTCGACGGGTCGGCGACCACCTGCGCCACACGCATTCCGCTGGCAAAATTTCCGGTTACGCGCGGTCGCACCTCCACCACCCGGGTCGCTCGTTTGTCGAACGAGAGGTGGAACTGACCGGGTATGATCTGCACCACTTCGAGATCCTGTGGCACATGCACATGGCGGGCGGTTAAATCGAAAGTCTGCTGCCCCGTCCGGACATTGGCCAGATCGATGTCGGCTCTCACATCGCCGGTCTGCAAGCGATGAATCACGCGCTCCGGTCCGCGCACCCGGACTTGCGCCTCGGTGTAGTTGGCGGAATCGATCTCCAGAGTGTCGGGCAGATTATGGAACTCAATCGGAATATTCATTTCGACTTCGGCGATGGGATCGCGCGCCACCACCAGCCACAAGCCGATCGCGAGCAGCAGGGAAATTATCTTGAGTGCAATGTTCTGCACGAAAACACGCTGGAAAAAACTGCGTTGCCCAGAACCGGCCATGCGCTAGTCGTCCCTTCCGGCGTCCGGTCTGCGGGAGACTTGCGAACTGGGCGGTTCCTCTTCGATGAAGCTTTCTTCCACCCCGCTCGGCAAACTGGGCGCGGGAGCATAGCGGCGCAACAGATTGCTCAGCCGTTCCCGCAGACGCTCCACCGTCAACTCGCGCTCAATGTTTCCCGCTACCGCGACGCTGATCGTGCCTGTCTCTTCTGAGACGATGACCGCGACCGCGTCGGTTTCTTCCGTGATCCCAATCGCTGCCCGATGACGCGTTCCCAGTTGGATCGAGAGCACAGGATTCATCGAAAGGGGCAGAAAGCAAGCCGCGGCCGCGATGCGGTCGCGCTGCACAATCACGGCGCCATCGTGCAACGGCGCGCTCGGACGGAATATTGTTGCCAACAGGTCGTAGGATAGCCTGGCATCGAGCGCGACTCCGCTTTCGATGTAGGTGCGCAGTCCGATCTCGCGTTCGATCACGATCAGCGCTCCTGTCTGATTTTGCGAAAAGAGATTGGCCGCCAAAACAATGTCGTCGTATACATCGGCCACGGAACTCGAAGAGCGCATCAGCGAGATACGGCTCCCGAGATTGGCCAGCGCGTGCCGGATCTCCGACTGGAAAACCACGATCAGCGCGAACACAACGTAGGGCAACAGCGTGCTGAGCAGCCAGTTCAGCGTCCGCAATTCGCCCAGGTGCGCGAAATAGAAGGCCAATCCTAGCGTCGCCACTCCGACCAGCATCGGCGCCGCTCGCGTGCCCCGTACCAGCGTCAGAAGCTGATAGATCAGGAATGCGACCAGAACGATATCGATGATGGAAATGACCGAGATGTGCGACCAGATCGTCGACAGCGTCACGCCCGCCTCACGCCAGGAATTGAATTGCCCTCATTCTAATGCAGCGCGCCGAATCCAGTTCGTGGAATTCAGTTTGTTGATTGAAGTTGAGGGATTTTGCTTTCCCGGATCAGGTCTCGCTGGGCTCGGTTCCGGTTACGCGGGCTCGAACCTTTCCCCGAGCGAGGCGCGCCGACAACTCTTCCCCGACCTCTAGTCGCGTCGCATCTTTCACCAGTTGACCTTTTGCATCGAACACGAGGGCATATCCACGATTCAGAATCGCCAGCGGCGAAAGCGCTTCCAGGCTTGCGGTTCGCCGATCCAGCGCGCCACGGATCTCCAGCAAACGCGTGTGCGCGGCTGCGCTTAGATTCGCGACCTGAGCGTCAAGTCCCTGGCGCACTGCGGCCAGACGGCGTCTCGCGTCGTAATGCCGAACTGCGGCCGAAGCATTTTCCAGGCGGCGATGACAGCGCTCCAAGAGTTGCCGTTCCGCTCTTTCCAGCCGGAAGCCCTGCTCATCAAGCTTCTGCTGCCTCCGGTGGATTCCGTCCATCATGCGGGCAAATGCGGCCTGCTGCGAGCGCTGGTTCAATTCCTGACGCGACATGAGCAGGCGATAACGCACGGCGCGCTCCAGTCGACGGTACAAATCCTCGGCTTGGGCTTCGATCTCCTGTCTTGACCGGATCACCAGTTCCGCGGCGGCTGAAGGCGTTGGCGCGCGCAGATCGGCGACAAAATCGACGATGGTGAAATCCGTCTCATGCCCAATCGCCGAAATTACCGGGATCTTCGAATCCGCAACGGCACGCGCGAGGCCTTCATGATTGAAGCAAGCCAGATCCTCGGCCGAACCTCCACCGCGAGCAATGATGATGACCTCAACTGCACTCGCGCGACGCAGGTCCTGATGAAAGTGCCGAAGTCCCGCCATCACCTCGCCGGGCGCAGAATCTCCCTGGACTTGCGCGGGATAGATCAGCACGTTCGCGGAATGATGGCGTCGCGCGAGAATGTTCAGAATGTCGCGCAGAGCTGCTCCCTGCGGTGAAGTGATGATGCCAATTCGCTGCGGCAATGGCGGAATTGACTTCTTTCGCGCGGCCTCGAACAATCCTTCCGCTTGCAATCGCGCCTTGAGCTGTTCGAATGCCACCTGCAACGCGCCCGCGCCTTTCGGCTCCATGAACTCAGCGGAGATCTGCAATTCGCCGCGATCTTCATACACGGTGATGCGTCCACGAACCGTGACCTGCAGACCGTTCTCTGGACGAAACCGCAGCAGCTTGGCCGACGAGCGGAACATGACCACTCGAATCTGAGCGGATTCTTCCTTCAGAGTGAAATACAAATGGCCGGAATCGGGAATGCGCAGATTGGAGATTTCGCCTTCTACCCAGCAATCGGAGAACTGTCGTTCGACGAGCGATCGCACGGCAGAAACCAAAGCTTGGACAGACCAAACATGTCGCTCTGGCGCGCGAAACTGGAAGCCGAGTTGGTCGGACATTTCCATGAAAGTCAGGCGCGAATCATACGGTGAAGATCAGTTTACCTTGCGGTGGAAGGAATGCTTCAGGAAGTGCATTGCGTGAGACCCCCTGAGTGGCGGTCTTTTGAAGTCAAATACTTAGGGGTCTTTTGTGCCAGGTCTTTGAAGAATAAGGACTTGCTTGTGGCTTATTTGTCAAAGACTTAGGCGACTTGGGCATTTGATCGATAAGTAACTGACAATTGGTAGAATTAGTGAGAGAGTCAATTCATGAGTGGGATACGGGCGGTTCGGCGAAACTTCTCTGGGTCCCGCGATTAGATACTGATCTTTGTGCGATACGCGGAGTCTTGCCAGCGTGTCCGTAAGGTCGAGTTCGAGCTATTACAACTTAGGCCCGGACTGCTTCGGGGAGTTTGAGGGGGACGATGCGGGCGACGCGAGCCATGACCTTCTTGTTTTGCTCGGACTTTTTCAGATCGTAGGTGGCCTGTAATCGCATCCACACATCGGGCGAGCCGCCAAACAGCCGCGCTACCTTCAGGCACATCACGGCAGAGAGGGGTTTTCGCCCCGCCAGAATCCCATGCAGCATCTGTCTAGATACGCCCAGGGCCTTGGCCGCAGCCGTCACCGACAGCCCCACCGACGGCAGAATGTCTTCCTTGATAATCTCGCCCGGGTGGACCGGCGGCAACCCGTTCTTTCGATCCATAACTTCCTCCCTAGTGGTAATCCTCAAAATCGATATCCGAAGCGTTTTCGCCCGACCAGCCGAACGTGATCCTGTAGTTTGCACTGACGCGCACCGACCAGCGTTTCGGATCGCTGTGAAGCGCGTGGAAGCGAAAACCGGAGATGTTCAGGTCCTCGGGACGGTCCGCGACTTCCAGCAATTGCAGGATACGCACGCACTTCCGGATATACTCGGCCCCGATCCGGCGCGTCTTTCCTGTGCGATAGATCTCTTCCAGCCCTTGATGTCGGAAGCTGCCGAGCATCGTTTTTAGTGTAAATTAAATAGTTGACGATTGTCAACTGAATAGTTGTCGTGCACTGAATCTGTCCACGCAAGCTTTTCCGCGGTGGAGGATTAGCGCCTCAGTCGTGCCAGCAGGAAAAGGACAATTGAAATCACCACGCTAATCAAGACCGAACTAGCCAGTGGAAAATAGAACGTCGTATTCTTCCCGCGATACAAAATGTCTCCCGGCAAGCGCCCCAGTGGCAGGCCCGTCCGACCCAGCAGCATGACGATGCCACCAATTACCACCAGGGCAATGCCAAGAATCACGAGCATCCGTCCCATCTCTGCCATGCTTCGAGTTTAACTCCAGCGATTGCAAGTAGCGCACCCCCGGCGCTAAAGCGCAGACACACTTTCCACGACTTAACGGCACGAGTGAACTCGTGCCCTTCCCGTCGGTTGAGAACTTTGAGTTTTTCAGCAAACTGTAAAGCCGCAATCGAAAAATGCAGTTGATCGCGGCGCTGCAACGCGGCGTCACCTAAAGGCAAAATCAAATACAAGAGCCTAGGTGTACGCTTCCGTGGAATCCCACCCTTGCGCAAAAAACGCGCAAGGATGGGGCACCCGCCGCCCCACATAAGGGCACCGAAGACCCGAGTTTTTCAGCGGTCAAATCTTCATTTTACGGCGGCTTGGCCGGGTGTGTTGCTGCCTGCTAATCTCTTGTTCCCGGGGGCACACATACCATGGCTAAAAAATCTGTCGCGCCATTCGTTCTCGCCGACGCTTTGCTATCGGCCTTCGATACCAACGACCGCATCAACCAATACCTTCTCGAGAATCTGCCCGCCGAAGCCTGGCGCGCGGAGCCTCCGGGAAAAAAGGGACGCGACGTGGCCGGGGTGGTTGCGCACATGCATAACGTTCGCGTGATGTGGTTGAAGGCGACGAAAGGAAAAATCCCCGAGCGACTCGACAAGGTCACAGTGACGCCCGCGCAGGCAAAAAGAGCATTCGACGCCAGCCGCGCGGCGCTCCGGGATGTTCTTCAGTCGGCCCTTGAAAGCGATGGCCGCATCAAAGGCTTTCGCCCCGACGTAGCGGCTTTCTTCGCTTATCTCATCGCGCACGATGCTCACCATCGCGGACAGATCGCCATGCTGGCTCGCCAGGCGGGGCACCCGATTCCGCAGAAGGCGATGTTTGGGATGTGGGAGTGGGGCGTACGTTAGACTGGAGAAGCGAAACTGAAATGCGAAACTGAAAGCGAAACCCAGGGTCGAACCCAGAACAGAGCCAGCCGACGCATGAACAAAGCCACGATACTGTTCAATCCCAACTCTGGGCGACGCGGAAAAAAGCGCGACGCGGAATTGAACCATGCGATTGGCATCATCCAGTCGGCCGGCGTGCGCACCGAGCTTACGGTTTGCCGGTCGAGCCAGGAAGCGACGGACCGTGTTTGCCTGCGGGGGCGATGGGACGATCCACGACGTAATTCAGGCGTTAGCTGGAACGCCGGTGGCGCTGGCCATTCTGCCCTTCGGGACGGCCAATGCTCTGGCCCACGATCTGGGGATCCCGGGGCGCCCGAGCGCCGCGGCCCGGATCGCGGTGAGCGGCAGGATTCGACGCATTCCGCTCGGTCGAGTGGAGTATGAGAATTTCTCCGGTCAATCGGCCGCGCGCTACTTCACGGTCGCGGCCGGAGTCGGCGTGGATGCCCACCTGTTTTACAAACTGACGGCCGAACTCAAGCAGCAGTCGGGGATGGCGGGCTATTACCTGAAGGCGTGGCAGTTGTGGGCGACTCATCGCATGAGAAAGTTTAAGGTTGAATATGCCAACGGAAACGGCGAGCGCGAGCGTGCGGTTCTGACTGAACTGATGGCGGTACGAATTCGCTATTTTGGAAACGTGCTGCGCGAATTCGTGCCCGGAGCGTCCCTGGACTGCCAAGAGCTGCGAACGGTGATGTGCCGCACGACCAGCCGTAATGCCTACATCCAGTATGTGGCCGGCGTGTTGCTGGGCCGCCACTGGAGAATCAAGGGCATCGATGTGGTCAGTTGCTCGGAGGTCTTCTGTCAGCTGCCGGAGAAAGGCGAGGTTCATGATGCCGACCAGGTCGACCGCGTCTACGTCGAGGCCGACGGTGAACTGCTAGGGCGGTTGCCCGTCCGCATGACGATGCAGGCCGATGCCCTGTCGCTGGTGGTACCCGCGTAAATGCTCAGCTTGGGTGGGGACGGGCGAGACGCCCGTCGCTGCATCGACAGCCATCTGGGACTAATCTCAAGCAGGAGAGCCTGTGGAGCCGGTAACGCACTTTCTATTCGGCGCCGCGATGGGCCGCGCCGGGCTCAATCGCAAGACGGCGCTCGCCACGGCGACGTTGACGCTGGCCGCCGAGGCTCCCGACCTTGATGTGCTGAGCCGCTTCGGAGGCTCCGCGTTCTTTTTTGGGCGTGCCGCTTGTGGCGGCGGCGGTGGTCGCGTTTATTTATCTTGTCTGGCGACTGCGCGGCCGTAAGACTCGCAATCCAAATCTGCCCGCGCGTTGGGGATTGCTTTTCGCCTACGCTTGCCTCGCCGGTTTCAGTCATATTCTGCTTGACTATTCGACTGCTTATGGAGTGCGTCCGTTCTGGCCATTTTCGGAACGCTGGATTTCGTGGGATATCGTGTTCATCGTGGAGCCGGTGCTGCTGGTTGTTCTCACGCTGGGATTGATCACTCCTGGATTGTTTGCGCTTATCAACGAAGAGATCGGCGCGCGGAGCAAAGGCAAGCCAGCGGGGCGACTGGCGGCGACTCTTGCTCTTATCGCGGTCGTCGCCTGTTGGGGAGTTCGCGACTACGAGCATCGGCGGGCGCTGGCGGCGCTCCAGGCCCGCGATTACCAGGGAGCCGACGCCATCCGCGTTTCCGCCTATCCGTATTGGGTCAATCCCTTCCGCTGGTATGGAGTCGTCTAAACTCCCAACTACTTCGCGACCATGCATGTCGATTCGCTGAATTTCAATACGCTGTCTCCGGAGGTCGATCCCGAGGGTCAGATGCGGATTCAATACCCGCCGGAAGAAACGGCGGCGAGTCTGGCGGCGAAGAAAACATACCTGGGGCGCGTGTATCTCAGTTGGGCGCAGTATCCGGTGACGG
>JBEKED010000180.1:0-8408 GCA_050014035.1 Terriglobales bacterium | reverse complement strand
CCGGCGCAAATCGTCGACATGGAGCGCGACGTTCCGGGAAAGACGGCGGAGAGAATCTGGCAAGCGCCAATCCAAATCGCCTGGCCGCCGTGAATGTCGTCCATTTGCCAGGTGTGGATGGGTGAACCCGGAGCTCCCGGCCCCGCTTTTTCCCATTTCGCTTTCATGCCGTCAATCACCCACATGATGATGCCGCCCAGCAGCAGCGCCGTGCCCATCACATAGAGACTTTCAAGGTTCTTGCCAATCACTTTGGTCAGCAGAAAAGACGGGATGGCGGTGACCACAAACGCGATCATAACCAGGCTAAGCGGATGGGTCAGGTAATCGCAGTCGCCCTTCTCGCCCTCGGGAAAGGTCGAGATGAGCTTGGCGATATGGCTGCGAAAATAAATGGGCAGAACCAGGATCGCGCCCAGTTGGATGACGATCGAATACATCTTCCAATAGCCGCTCGAGAGCGGCACATGCAGCAGCAACTCCGAAATGCGAAGGTGGGCAGTGGAACTGACCGGCAGGAATTCAGTGAGGCCTTCGACAATTCCCAGCAGCACGGACAAGAGATAATCGTTCAAGTGTTCTCTCCAATGCAGAAATTTCTAGCATAACAGGAAGCCTCGCAGGCAGCTCACCACTCAGCCATAGAGACTTTGGTTTGACCGCAAGATGCGGATAGCAGTCTCCGTGCGGTCCCCGATATCTTCAATTATGCAAAATCAGTTTATGCACAAGACGATCGACCCAACCATTCTCTATTTCGGAACTCCCGTAGCACTCATCAGCACCTTGAACCCGGATGGCTCGCCCAACCTCGCGCCGATGTCGTCGGCGTGGTGGCTGGGTTCGAGTTGCATGCTTGGCTTGGGTCAGATGGGACAAACCTCCGATAATCTCGTCCGCACGCGGGAGTGCGTTATCAATTTGCCCTCGGAAGATCTGGTGACGCATGTCGATCGCTTGGCCCTTACCACTGCGAAGAATCCTGTGCCGGACCGGAAGCGCGAGTGGGGCTACCGGCATGAGTCGGACAAGTTCGGCCTCGCGGGATTTACTCCAGTGAAGTCGGAAGCGGTCGCGCCGCCGCGTGTCGGCGAGTGTGCGGTGCAGATGGAGGGCATCGTGCATGATTTCCGTCCCTTCGGCAAGAATGTGCGCGCCAACGCGTTCGAGGTTCATATTGTGAAACTGCACGTGGATGAAAAGCTGCTGGTGGGCGCCCAATCGCGTCCCCACATTGATCCTGTGAGCTGGCGTCCGCTGATTATGAGCTTCTGCCGCTTCTTTGGGCTGGGCGGAGAAGTGCATCCATCGCGGCTCGCGGAATCCGATTTCATGAAGTTCGTGACCCAAGGACCTCCGCCGCAACCAGCGGAATCGTCTGGGACGCGCGAATAGCGGTCCTGCTGGCGCTGCCCGCGGACGTCAGCTCGGGGACTGATGCGGTGCGAACCGATGGCATTCTAAGCTTGAGCCAAGCGCCATCTCATGCGATGCTGATAGCCATGGCTGCGGCGGATACACTGTCTCCCTATATCGAGTTCAAAGACGTCTCCAAGGCTTTCGGAGATCGCGTTGTGCTTCAGAACGTCAACTTCGACGTTATGCCGGGTGAGATGGTTTGCATTCTCGGGCGTAGCGGCGTAGGAAAATCGGTTTCGTTGCACAACATCATGGGTTTTCTCAAGCCGGATTCCGGCCGTGTGATTGTTGCCGGGCAGGACATCACCGACTACAACGAGCCTCAGCTCGAAGAGATCCGCAAAAAAGTCACCATGGTGTTCCAGAACGGCGCGCTCTTCGATTCTTTAAGTGTCGGCGAAAACGTCGCCTTCCCCTTGCGCGAAAGACGAGAACTTTCCGAGGACCAGATTCTTCAGGTAGTCGATGGCCTTCTGGAAATGGTCGGCGTCAAGGAGATGCGCGACCTGTTGCCTTCCGATCTTTCTACCGGCATGAAGCGTTCCGTCGCCATCGCGCGAGCGCTCTCCGCCCAGCCCGAGTGCGTGCTCTACGATGAACCCACCACCATGGTCGATCCCATGATGGGGAATCTGCTCGGCGATCTCATCGCCCGGCTCAAACTGCAGCTGCATCTGACGTCAGTCGTCGTGACGCACGATATGCGCCTGGCCAAGAAACTGGCCGACCGTATCGTCTTCCTCTACGAAGGTCGCGCGATCTTCTTCGGTCCCTACAAAGACATGGAGAAATCGAGCGAGCCCATCATTCATGAGTTTCTGGAACTGGACGAGTTGAAGCTGGAAGCGTAGGGGGAGGTCTCAGTTCCCAGTTCTCAGTGAAACCGCCGTCGTTCACTGAGAACTGGGAGCTGAGAACCGAGAACTGTTCTAAAACCCTTGCTGCACTAATTCCTCCACGCTCAGCGAACTTTGCGCCGGTTCGCCTTTCATCATCTTCTCGACGTACTTCGCAATCACATCGGCTTCGAGGTTCACCGGATCGCCCGGCTTCAGCGAGCCAAGATTCGTCAGTTCGACCGTATGCGGAATGATTGCGACGGTGCAGCGATTCCGTTCCAGCTTGGCGACCGTCAGGCTGATGCCTTCGATCGAGATTGATCCTTTGAACACCGTATACTTCTCGATCTCTGGCGGGAGTTCAATGTGCAGCCACCAGTTCTCGGAATCCCGACCGTCGGAGTCGACGATGCGCTCGAACTTGATCAGCTTGCCCACGCCGTCGACGTGTCCCTGCACGATGTGGCCATCGAAACGGCCATCGGCTTTCATCGGCAATTCCAGGTTCACGAGCGCGCCCTCGTGGATTCTTGAGAACGAAGTTCGCAACCACGTTTCGGGCGCCAGATCGGCGCAGAACGAGTGTGGTTTGATGTCCAGCGCCGTCAGGCACACGCCGCTGACGGCAATGCTGCGGCCGGTTCCCAACTCCTTGGGAGTATTCGCGGCTTCGATCGTGATGCGCCGGTTCTCACCGCGCTGTTCAATTTTTACAACTTTGCCCACTTCCTCGACGATTCCAGTAAACATAAGAGCTTTCCTCTCCGTATAGTTTCTAATACTTTTGGCATCAATCTAAATTGTTATCCTGAGCGAAGCGAAGGACCTGCTGTTCGCCGCAAGATGCGGATCCCTCGCTGCGCTCGGGATGACAAGGGATAATTAAGAATTCAAGCTTATCCCGAGTACGGGTCGCGCAGATAACCTTCCAGCGCGAAGTCTTCCCCGAAGCGATGCAACTCGAAGCGCCGGACGCATTGCGCTTTGCCGGGCAAGGTTTCGTCGGCAATAAACGGAACTGCGCCGTGGCCAAAAATCTTCGGAGCATAGTAGAGAAACAACTTGTCGACTTCGCCCGACGCCAGGGCCGCTCCGTTCACCAGCGCTCCGCCTTCGATCAGCAGGCTGGTGATCTCGAGTTCTCCCAGCGTCCGGACGATGGCGGCAAAATCCGGCCGCCCGTCCTTGGTGGAAGATATTTGCTGCACTCGAATTCCCTTAGCTTCGAGCGCGCGCCGGGCTTCGTCCTCGGCTGCCGAGCACAGTACCAGCACATCGTTCTCGGCAGTTTGAACCACCCGCGACGCGGGCGGAATGCGCAGATAGGAATCCACGATCACGCGCAGAAGCTTGCGCCGCCGCGGCAGCCCGCTGCGATCGGTCAGCAGCGGATCGTCCGCCATCACTGTCCCCACTCCCGCCAGGATCGCGTCATTTTGATGGCGCAGTTGCTGGACATGTGCCCGCGCCGCTTCGCCCGTGATCCAGTGATATCCGCTGCGCGCGCCCTCAGACGCTGGGGTAGCGCAGCGTGCTTCTGGACTCTGTTCTGTGCCCGGTTTCGTGGCGTCAGCGATTTTCCCATCGAGGGTCATCGCCGATTTCAGCGTGACCAGCGGCTTGCCTAGACGGATGTACTTGGCAAAACTTTCATTCAGCTTTTTGGCTTCCGCTTCGAATAACCCGACCTGCACCGTGATTCCGGCGGCGCGGAGTTTGGCAATTCCTTGCCCTGACACCCGCGGATTCGGATCGACCATGGAACAGATCACGCGGCTGATTCCGGCCGCAATCACGGCATCAGCACACGGGCCGGTGCGCCCCTGATGCGAGCACGGTTCCAGATTGACATAAAGACTCCCGCCTCGCGCCGCGTGGCCCGCCTGCTCCAAGGCGAGGATCTCGGCGTGCTTCACACCGTCATACGTGTGCGTGCCTGCCCCAACCTCGCGGCCCGACGGATCCACCACCACCGCACCCACGGCGGGATTGGGCGACACCAGCCCAACGCCGGCCCGCGCCAATTCCAGCGCCTTCCGCATGTGCTGTTCGTCGGAGGACTGCGCTTCCCTCATTCTTCATCCAATTCAGCCACCGCAGCCCCGCTCCGCGATTGCGGAGGACGACGCAGGGGAGCGGTGACGTCCCACCAACGTGAAGCTTTCAAGAAAATAGCGAGTCCACAAAATCTTTCGCATCGAACGGCAACAGATCTCCTGCTTTTTCTCCGACGCCCACATACCGCACCGGTAGCCCCAACTCCCGCGAAATCGCAATCACCACTCCGCCTTTGGCCGTGCCATCGAGCTTAGTCAGTACAATTCCCGTAACTCCGGACGATTGCGTGAACTGCCGCGCTTGTTGCAATCCGTTCTGACCGGTGGTGGCATCCATCACCAGCAGAGTCTCATGCGGCGCACCCGGAACGATTCGTTGCGCCGTGCGCTTCATCTTTTCCAGCTCGAGCATCAGGTTTTGCTTGGTGTGCAGCCGCCCAGCCGTATCGACGATCACGTAATCGGTTTTCCGCGCGGTTGCTGCCTGCAGTGCATCGAACAATACTGCCGATGGATCGCCCCCTGCTTTCGTCTTGATCACTTCCGTTCCCGTGCGCTGCCCCCAAATCTCAAGCTGCTCGATCGCCGCCGCGCGAAACGTATCCGCCGCGCATAGCAGCACCGTCTTGCCTTGCGAGCGAAACACTTGCGCTAATTTCCCGATGGTCGTCGTCTTGCCAGTGCCGTTCACGCCCACCACGACGATCACTTCCGGCGAGCCGTCCACCTTGGCGACGGGTTGCGATGGGGTCGACGTCAGGATCTCCAGCAGTTGCTCTTTCAGCAGCCGCTTGAGTTCATTGACATCCTTGATCTGCTTGCGATCGGCCTTATCGCGCAGCTTCTCCAGGACTTCATGAGTCGTAGTAGTGCCCAAGTCGGCGCCAATCAACGTGGCTTCCAGATCGTCGAGGGTGGAGCGGTCGATCTCCTTGCCGATGGAAACAACATCTTCGATGCGCTCGGCCAGGTTCTCGCGGGTGCGCGAGACGGCCTGCTTCATGCGCTCAATAAAACTTGGTTTCT
Organism: Terriglobales bacterium; assembly: GCA_050014035.1. GTDB lineage: Bacteria > Acidobacteriota > Terriglobia > Terriglobales > Acidobacteriaceae > Acidiflorens. The sequence goes on along the minus strand of JBEKED010000180.1, from coordinate 3,067 downwards.
GTTCTTCGTCCAGACTGCCAAAGAGAGTTTGAATCATGGGTATCAGAGTTCATTATAGGAGAATTGCGAGAGGTAGTCGTCGGTCGCTAGTCGTTAGCTATTCGTCGTTCGCTTCGGCAGCCTGTGAACAGTTGCGATGGAAGGGTTGCTAGCGACGAACGACTAGCGACCAACGACTGCCTTAGGTTCGCGTGATTTCGACCGTGAGAGGATCGACAGGCTGCAGCGGGGCGGGCAACGGAGCGGACGCCGGTACTTCTCTCGGGATCGTCAAATTTTTCTGAATCCGGATCTCTCCGCGGTAGAATACCGCCATCAGGGCGGTCACCGCGCCAGGGTCGAGCCGCTTTCCCGAAAGATTCTCGATGATGCGCAGAGCTTCCACCGGATCGTGCGCCTTCTGGTACGGACGGCTCGTAGTCAAAGCGTCAAACGTGTCCGCGACCGCAATCACGCGGGCCAGCAGCGGAATATCGTCGCCTTTCAGGCCATAAGGATATCCGCGTCCGTCCAGCGCCTCGTGATGCAGTTCGATGCCGGGCAGCATCTCGCGCAACTGCGGCACCGGACGCAGAATATTCGCGCCCTTGGTGGTGTGCGTTTTCATGATCTCGAATTCTTCCGGCGTCAGCGCGCCCGGTTTCTTCAGAATGCGGTCTTCAATGCCGATTTTCCCGACATCGTGCAGTTGCGCCGAAACCCGGAGAATCTCCAGGAATCCCGGATCCAGTCCCATTTCGCGAGCGATCATCAGCGAGTATTTCGTGACTCGGTCGGAGTGGCCGCGGGTGTACGGATCCTTTTCGTCGACCGCGCCCGCGAGCATCTGGATCGACCCCATGAACAGGTTTTTGTTTTCCTCGGCGGCGCGCTTCAAGTCCTCGACGAACTGTTCCAGTTCTTCCGACATGGCGTTGAACGTAGTCGCCAGTTCGCCAATCTCGGTGCGGGTTTTCAGGTGCACACGCTGAGAGAAATCTCCGCGCGCAATGGCTCGGCTCGACTGCGCCAGCACCTGCAGGGGACTGGTGATGCGGCGCGCCGACAAGATACTCAAACCCACGCTCACGAAGACCGCCAGCCAAGCCAGCAGGCGTCCGGTGCGCTGCATCTCGTAGATGCCGCGATAGGCTTCTTCGCGCGGCTTCTGCACCACTACGGCCCAGTCGAGCGAAGTCACAGGACTGTAGGTTCCGAGCATCTCCGTTGTCCGCGTGCCATCACGAACCGCGAACTCACGCGTTGCCGCCAGTTGGGCTTTCGAGCCCTGGTCCACAAAACTGCGGACGATCTCGAAGTTGCTCATGTCTTGTCCGGTCGCGTATTGCGTCGAAGCCGCCGCTACCAGCCTTCCCTGGCTATCTACCACATAGGGCATCAAGCCGGTCAGACTGACCTGTTGCAGATCGCGGATCAGGTAATCCATATCCACGACCGACCCGATCATCCCGAGAAAGCGTCCGTCGTACATTATGGGCGAACTGACCAGCATGACCGTGCGCGCGGATTTTCCGCCGCCCACCATCAAGGGTTGGCCGCTGTACATGCGGCCTTCGCGCGAGGCCTGATAGGCTCGTTCCAACTCCCGTTGCAAGAAAGCGTCGGGCTCAATGCGCCCCGCCGAAACTCCTTTGGCATCGGCATTCAGCAGGGTCGCGTAGGCTATGTCGTTCGAGGACGAGACAAAATTCTCGAGCATGGCGCGCAGTTCGGGCGTCAGAAGCTTTTGCGCGGTGAGGTCGTTTCCGCTGGCATTGGCCAGCATCATGACCTGAATCGACGACGACAAATTGGCCAGCATCATGTGCAGCGCTTCACGGTGCTGGGAGATATCGTCGGCCAGCGAACGCGTGACTGTGTTCTGCAACAGCATTTCGTTGGTTTTCAGGCGCTCGCGGTTCATGGTTTCGATCTGCGCCGAATAGAAATACATGGGCAGGACGCTGATCGCCAGCAGCACGCCGAGGATGACGTAGAGGAGCGGAATACGCGCGGGAATGGGCAGCTTCAACGGCAAAAGGCAATCCTGGCGGCCCAAGTGCGGGGGATGGGTTGGTCCGTCTTACATCAATTCTAAGTGGAGTTGCGCCGCTGACTCAGGTGCTTAAAGTACAGCTCACCGTTACGGCAGTACTCGCGGGCTTGGTTACTGCGGAAGGCGGTTTTTCAGTTCTTAGATGTAATGTTCAGGGGCCAAGCTGACGAGGTAGTGCTAGCAGTTTCGGGAAACGACCACGAAGGACAAGACGTCGCAGGGAAGGAGAAACCGCACTCTCACGCAGTTTCAAGAAGCTGTCAGTGATTTACCGATCAAATTCTAAGATCCTGATAAATAAGGCTTTACAAAACCCTTATTTCTCAAAGACCTAGCGGGAATTTGCCGCTAAGATATTGATTCTAAAAGATCGACTTGGGAGGGGATATTTACGCCAAAGCCAACTCCTCGATGCCAGGAATCTATGAGACGGAAGCGGGCGGTTCGGCGAGACTTTTCTGGGCTGGAGCGGCGGCGGATGGAAGGGGCTCGTCTGCTGCGGGAGGGCGTCTGGCAGGCGGAGGTGGCGCGGCGGCTGGGGGTTCCCGGGTCGCCACGCGTCTTCACAAACGGAACAGTTTATCGTCTTGGGCTAGTTCTAGGATGGTGTTGTTCTCAATGAAGCGGTCCGGCATAGCCGGCAGTTTGTCACGCAGGGTAGCCAGAACCAATTGTCCCCCCACCAGGTTAGCTTCGGTTAGCAAAGCTGACAGTTGGTTACCGTGAATTTGTTCCACGCCGTCGTGACAGACAAACGTCGGAAAATTAATTTTTGTCGCTTGAAGAAATTTGATGTACGCCAGATCGAATGCGGCCGTCTGCGATGCTTTCTTCCCGGCCCCGACATTTGCTCCCACTGCGGTCAACCTAAATGATAGGGACCCTTTGGCGGTTTCGTCGAAATGCAGTAAATATTCCTCACCATAAAGCTCCTTGGAGAGGGCCGAAAAATAATTATTGAATATGTCGAGCCGTTTCCTAAGCGCCGCCTTCTCCCCCTCCACTTGGTTCCGTGTTACCGCTAGCTCCTTC
>JBEKED010000179.1:0-8479 GCA_050014035.1 Terriglobales bacterium | reverse complement strand
GGCCTCTGCGAAGTGGTTTGGGGAGGTAGATGCCGCTCGCGGTAATCACGATGGATGCGGAAAAAGCGGCGTTGCGCATCACGGCGCTTTTGGGAGCGGGTGGCCGGCCATGGTGAAAATCAGGAAGCTTTTGCGTCTAAATCAGGGTGAGACGCGCGCGTGAGTTGCGGTCGCGGCGGGGAATGAGTGGCTGGGTTTTCAGCGCTTTGCGCGCCCGTTCAAGTACTTCCGTACCGTCTCTAGTACCTTAGTTACTCCCACTCGGGTGACCGGAGCTAGCCCGAGTCTCTTTATACTATATGTAGGGTTCCGCCAACTTCCGAATACATGGTATAGACAATCAATGCAAGTCCAAATTTTGTGAAATCCAGAAAAACCGCATAAAACCCAACAAAACCGGGAGATTCCCTTGGAGAGGCCCTCGCTTCCGGTTGAGATATGCTCAGCACACGAAAATACACTCGAACGCGCAGGGAAACGGAATGGCCGACTCGCGAGAAGTGATGAACATTCGTCAAGCTTCGCAGTATCTGGGAGTGAGTCCGGACACGCTGTACAAGTACGTGAACGAGCAGAAGATTCCGGCGTTCAAATTGGGCAACCGCTGGCGCTTCAAGAAATCGAAGCTGGATCAGTGGATGGAAGAGCAATCGATGACCATGGAAACGGAACCGCGGGGCAAGAAAAAAGTGCAGGCAGCCGGGAAAGCCGCGGGACAGCAGTAAGAAACCAGCCGGCGAGGACGCCGGTGCGAGCAAAGGCGGGCACATGTTTGGAATGGGATCGAAAACGATAGTGGGACTGGATGTAGGCTCTTCGAGCATCAAGGCCGTCGAGTTGAGGAAGACGCGCACTGGAATCGAAGTGGCGCACCTGGGGTTGGAGCCGATTGCGCCCGATCTGGTGGTCGATTCCATGATCGTGGACTCGGGCCAGGTTTCGAGCTCGATCGCCAAGCTGTTCACCGACACGCAGATTAAGTCGAAGGCGGTGGCGACGGCGGTGAGCGGACACTCGGTGATCGTGAAGAAGATCTCGCTGCCCTCGATGAGCGACCAGGAATTGGCCGACACCATTCAGAAAGAAGCGGCGCAGCATATCCCGTTCGATCTGGCCGATGTGAATCTCGACTACCAGATTCTTTCGGAAGATGCGAGCAGTCCACAGATGGACGTGCTGCTGGTGGCCGTGAAAAAAGACAAGATTTTGAACTACACCAACGTACTCTCGATGGCGGGCAAAACTCCGGCTATTGTGGATATCGATGCGCTGGCTTTGCAGAATTGCTACGAGTACAACTACGAGCCCGCGCCGACGCAGGTGGTGGCATTGCTGAACCTGGGCGCGAGCGTGATGAACATCAACATCGTGAAGGGCACGACGCCGCTGTTTCCGCGCGACGTTTCGGTGGGCGGGCATCAGTACACCGACTCGCTGCAGAAGGAACTGGATTTGAGCTTCGACGATGCGGAATCGCTCAAGCTGGGCAAGAAGGTGGGCACGGTGCAGGACGACGCGAAGACGCCGATTCTGCAGCAGGTGACGGAAATTATCGTGCTCGAGATTCAGAAGACGTTCGACTTCTTCCGCGCCAGCGCGGCGGGCGAGCACATCGAGAAGATTTACCTGGCCGGGGGTTCGGCGAAGGTTCCGGGCCTGGTGGAAGCGCTGCGACAGGAATTCTCGATGCCGGTGGAATTGTTTAACCCGTTTCAGAAAGTAGTGGCTCCGGTGGAAGGCGCCGGGGCGGAACTGGTGGAACAGAACGCGGGCCAGTTGGCAGTGGCCGTGGGTTTGGCCCTGAGGAGCTTTGAAAAGCTATGATCCGAATCAATCTGCTGGGTGGTGCGAAACCGAAGGGCAACAAGAAGAGCGCCGGACCCGCCGTCAGCATGCCAAGCTTCGAACTGGGCGCTTGGGCGGGGCCGCTGGTGCAGGTGGCCGCGGTGCTGGTGATTGCGGGGGCGGTCAACTTCGGGTACTGGTACCGGCTCGACCGGGAGAAGAAAACGATTGAGGCGCAAACCCGGGCCGCAGAACAGAAAAATCACGAACTCTCCGACATCAAGGTGCGCTTTCTGGAGAGGCAGAAGCAAAAAGATGCTTATCAGCGGCGGGTGGATGTGATTGACCAGCTGCGCAAAGGGCAATCGGACGGCACGGTCAACCTGCTCTCGATGATCGGCGATACGGTCAACGGCACCGAGGCAGTGTGGTTGAACAGCCTGACGGATCAGGGGACGAAAGTGGACCTGGACGGGACGGCGCTGAGCGCCGATGCCGTGGCCAACCTAATTTCGAATCTGCAGAAGACAGGCTTCTTCAAGAGCATCGAGATCAAGGAAAGTTATCAGGACGACACGATCAAGGACATGCAGGCGTTTTCGTTCCAACTGACCTGCACGAAGTCGTAAAGGCGGAACCGACTATGAATCTGGGCGAAATGACAGGGTGGAAGCTGCTCTTAGTTCTGACCATGGTGGCGGTGGTGGCCAGCGGCGGCCTTTACTACACGGTCTATAAAACGCAGCGCGATCAAAACGCGGCAGCGCAGATCAAGCTGGATGCGAAGCGGCGCGAGAACGCGGAACTGGAAGCCTACAAGCCGAAACTGGCGGACATCGAGCGCCAGCTGGCGAGTTTGAAGCAGCAGCTGGAAATCGAGCGGCGCATCGTGCCCGACGATAAGGAAGTCGACAACTTCATGCGCATGGTGGACGGGGAAGCGCGCAAGTCGGGCGTCGAAATCCGGCGCTATACGTCGAAGCCGGTCACGGCGAAAGAGTTTTATACCGAAGTGCCGTTCGAGGTGGAGTTCGACGGTCCGTACTACTCGTTGCTGGGTTTTTTCGATCGCCTGGGAAAAGTGGAACGCATCATCAACGTGTCGGGGCTGGCGGTGTCCTCGACCCGCAGGCCGTCAGACGCGAAGGTGAAGCATACGTATCAGTACGCGCCGGGTGAAACGGTAGTGGCCACTTGCCTGACCACGACGTATTTCAGCCACGATCTGGACCCGGGAGCGCCAGCCGGTCAACCGGCAGCACCGGCGAAGAAGTAGGAGAGACATGATGAAGAAGAAGCCAGCGATCACGATCTTGGCGACAATTCTGGTTTCGGTGCTGGGGGCGGGCTTGGCCTGGGCGCAGAGTCCGCGCATCATCCAGAACACGCGGGACACCATGAACGCGGTGAGCAACCACCAGGCGGCTGCATCGAACCAGGCTCTGAGCGTTCACGAAAGCGTTCCGTCAGCGGCGAGCGCTCGCGCGGTGAAGAAGCCGGCATCGAAGAAACCGGCGTCCGCGACGAAGGCTGCTGTTTCCTCTCCAGCACACGCGTACTCGCGGGAAGCACGGGAGCGGCACCACTGGCGACGGGGCGGGGCGGTGTTAGTCGGCGGAAGTGTGCCGGGAGATCCAGCTGCGGGTGTCGCTGAAGAACAGCCGGTCGACACCACGGCTAGCGCAGACGCAGCTGCGGCGGGCGCGGAAGGCGGGGCGAACGGGAGCGATGAGGTTGTTCCCGACAGCAAGTACGCCGCCAACGGCAGACGGGATCCTTTCATCAGCCCGGTGGTGAGCCACACGGGTGGATCGGGCTGCAGCACAGGCAAGAAGTGCCTGGAAATCGGCGCCATCAACCTGAGGGGCGTGGTGCATAGCGAAAACGGATTCATCGCGGTGGTGAGCAATGGCATGAACAAGGCTTATTTCCTGCGGGAAAACGATCCGGTGTTCAACGGTTACGTGGTGAAGATCACGGGCGACTCGGTTGTGTTCCAGGAAACCTTGCAAGACCGGCTGGGCAAGTCGTTTACACGGGAAGTGGTGAAGAAGATTACGGCTCCGGCGGTGTAGGCCTGGAGGCAAGCGTAAAAGGCAAGAGTGCGAAGCAATGGGTTCGTGGAAAACAAGTTCCAGGAAATACGTTTCAGGAAACGCGTACTAGGAAAGACGTACTAGGAAACACATGGAGGCGATAGGGCCTCGCATGGGGAGATAGGGAAATGCGAAAGCAACTGCTGGGTCTCTTGGTTCCGCTGATGGCGTTCGTATTGATCGCCGCCGCGGCTGACACGACGGGCAAGGGGGTGGCGGCGAGCGCTCGTTTGCAGACGCTCGGGGTCACCGACGGCCACGATGGATTGCGGGTCGAGTTCAAGGCGCAGGGCACACTGGCGCCCAAGGTGTCGACTCTGGAAAATCCGGCACGCATCGTCATCGACCTTCCCAACACCGTGATGGCCACGGCGCAGAGCCACATCAGCGTGGGCCGGGATGGGGTGAAGGACGTCCGCGTGGGCATGGACGGGCAGGTTCCGCCCAATACGCGAGTCGTCGTTGATCTGATGAATCTGGATCAGACCGCCAGCCGGCAGCACGAACTGGTGACGGGGCCGGACGGCAACTTCATTCTTGAAATCCACGACGCGGTGCTGGCGCATCGGCCAACGTTGGTGCCCACGGCCAAGGCAGTGGCCGCGACGACAGCGCCGAAACCGGTTCCGGTATCGGCTGTCGCTAAGTTGGCTCCGGGAGCGTCGACTCCGGCAATCTCGGCTCCGGCAATCGCGGCGAACCTAACCAAGGCTGCGACGACTCCTGCGGTGGCGGAGAACACGGAGAAGCCGGCGGACTTGGCGTTGGTTGAGCCGAAATTCTCGGTGAAACCGGCCAAAGCTGACGAGGGAGTTAACGACAAAGTTAACGACAACGCCACCAAGCCAGTGGCCAAGGCCGAGGAAGCAGCGAGCCGTTTTGCCGACAAGACGGCGGCGGAACTGGTTGCCATTACCAGCAATGCCGCGATGGGACAAACTGGGGGCACCGTGCCCGTGCAGCCGGCCGTGAATCTGGCGGCAGAGCAGAAAACCCAGATGGAACAGCCGAAGCCGGCGTCCAACGGATCGAAGTACACCGGCGAACCCATCTCAGTGAACCTTAAGGATGTGGATCTGAAAGATTTCTTCCGGCTGATTCACGAGATCAGCGGATTGAACGTGGTGCTCGATCCCATGATCCACGGCAACCTGACCATCGTGCTCGATGACGTGCCGTGGGATCAGGCGCTGGACATCGTGCTCAAGAACAACGACCTGTCGCGGCAACTGGATGGCAATGTGCTGCGCATCGCCACGGTTGAAACCTTGCGCCATGAAGCCGAAGGCCGGCGCGCGCAAATCGATGCCGAAGCCCTGGCGGTCGACAAAGTCAGCATCACGCGCTTCCTCAGCTACGCGCACGCCAAGGATTTGTTGACACCGGTCAAGAAGTTCCTCAGTCAGCGGGGCGACATTGTGGCGGACGAGCGCACCAACTCCATTATCGTTTCCGACATACCGGCGGTTCTGCCGCAGATCGACCGCATCATCCAGCAGATGGACCGCAAGACGCAGGAAGTAGAAATTGAAGCGCGGGTAGTGGCGGCAACGCGCAACTTTGCCCGCGACATCGGCGTGCAACTGGGCTTGGGCTGGGGCAACGGCACGACCTCGATCGGCGGCGCACCCAACGTTGGCTCGTCGTCGGTTTATCAGGGCGTGCAAAGCCCGTTCTACTACACGACCAGCAGCGGATCGGCGGGAAGCTCGATTCCGCTGTTTTCGAATCTGGGCGCAACCGGGCCGAGCAGCGGTCTGCAGCTGATCAACGCTACCAACAATATGCGGATCGACATGATTCTGACGGCGGCGGAATCCCGCGGCTTGCTGAAGGTTCTGTCCCGTCCGCGCATCGTGACACAGAACAACATTCAGGCGGTGGTGAAGCAGGGTTTCAAAATCCCGATCATGACCGCGGCCTCGCTGGGCGCTCCGGCGACGGCGACTTATGTGGACGCGTTTTTACGTTTGACGGTGACTCCGCAGATCACGTCGGAAGGAACCATCTTCCTCAACGTGGATGTGGAAAACACCTTGCCCAACTTTGGCCAGGAAGATCTGGAAGGCAACCCGGAACTGATCACCCAGCAAGCCACCACGCAGGTGCTGGTGACCGACGGCGGCACGGTGGTGATTGGCGGCGTGATCCAGACGCAGAACACGCTCAGCCTGGCGCAAGTGCCGGTGCTCGGGGATATACCGTTCCTCGGCAACCTGTTCAAGCATCGTTCGGTAACCACGCAAACCCAGGAGTTGATCTTCTTCATCACTCCACGCATCGTGCAGACATAAACTCGGAAGCACGAAGTTAAAACCAGCCATCGCCGTCGGCGTTCTCGGAGAATCCGCTGAGAGCCCGGCGGCGTTGCTTTTGCTGCGTGCTTCGAGCCACGAGCTTCGAGCTTGAAGCCTTCAACTCGCAGCTCGTAAGCTCGAAGCTCGCAGCGGTCGTCCTGCTAAAATCCCGCTATGGATCACGCTGGGCGGCTTGGCCGCCTTCGATCTGGGCTCGAAGAGAATGATCTCGACTGTTTGCTGGTGACGCATCTTCCGAATGTTCGCTATCTTTGCGGCTTTACCGGCAGTGCGGCTGCCTTGCTGATTTTGGCTGGTGGCGCCTTCCTTTTCACAGATGGCCGGTATCGCACCCAGGCAAAGGCGGAAGTTAAAAATGGGAACCTGAATGATAAAGATGTGAGCATTGTTGTCGCACGCAAGTCTCCGCTGGTGGCGGCTGCGGAGTGGTTGGCGGCGCGGCGGAAGAGTTCGGCGCGAAAGTCTTTGTCATTATTTTTGTTGGGAGTTGAAGCGGAGTGGATCAGCGCCGGGATGCGCGACCGGTTAGCGTTGCTGTTGAAAGGGAAGGCGAGGGTGCGTCCTGCGCCGCCGCTGGTCGAGCGTGCCCGCATGGTGAAGGATGCGGCCGAGATCCTGCGCATCCGGCGGGCGGTGGAACTCGGCGCCAGTCTGTTTCAAGTTGCGTGCGGCAAGATTCGGCCGGGCGTGAGTGAGGTTGAGGTGGCTGCCGCCATGGAATACGAGGCCCGTTGTGGCGGCGCCGAAGGGATGTCGTTCGCGACCATTCTTGCTTCCGGAAAGCGATCGGCGATTGTGCACGGCCGCGCTTCAGCGGCGCGCATTCCCCGGCGCGGGTTCGTGGTCTGCGATTTTGGTGTTATACTCGCCGATTATTGTTCGGATCGAACGCGAACTGTGCATGTCGGGCGTCCGTCGCGAGAGGCTCGGCAGTTCTATGAGGCGGTGCTGGAGGCGCAGCAGGCCGCGATCGCGGCAGTTCGACCGGGCGTGACTGCCGGAGAAGTGGACCGTGCCGCGCGGCGTGTGCTTGGTAAGCGGAAACTGGCCCGGTACTTCACCCATTCCACCGGCCATGGTTTAGGATTAGAGATACACGAAGCGCCCCGCCTGGCAGCCGGGCAAACCCAGAAACTGGAACCGGGAATGGTGATTACGATTGAGCCGGGGGCGTATGTTCCGGGGAAGTGGGGCGTGCGCATCGAGGATGTGGTGGTGGTTAGGGCTTCGGGCTGCGAAGTGCTGACGGGGACGGATAAGGAACTGGTTGTGATTTAGCGACTGCTGGTGTGGTGACGGGGCTTCGCCCCGTCCTGGCGGGGCAGCAGAGCCCCGCTACCACACAAGTTGTACTCTATATGAATCCGGCATCGTAACAATGCCGCAACGGAACCCGCCTTATACATGAATCAAAAAGAGCTGAAGGAACTCATCGAGTTCTTAATCGAAAAAGACATTGCTGAATTTGAGTTGGAACGCGGCGATGTCAAAGTGAAGATCAAGCGCGGCGCCGAGCCTTCCTTTGCGGCGCCGGACCCGCGCTATTTTGCAATTCAATCTCCGCCGGCTTCTATGCCTGGTCCGGCTTCGGCTCCCGCGCCTGTTTACGGACGAGCGGATTTGACGGCGAGCGCGCCTGCGCCTGCATCTGACGAGGGCTTGCACATTGTGCGCTCGCCGATCGTCGGCACCTTTTATGAATCACCGTCGCCCGGGTCTCCACCGTTTGTGAAAGTCGGCGATACGCTTGAAGTGGGCCAGGTATTGTGCATTGTGGAAGCGATGAAGCTGATGAACGAAATCGAATGCGACGTGGCGGGGGAGTTGGTCAAAATGCTCGTCACCAACGGTCAACCCATTGAGTACGGCCAGGAACTGTTCACGGTGCGGCCAACCAAATGAGATCGGGTCATCGGGTGATCCGGCCATCGGGTGATCGAAAAGCGGGGCGGTGCTCTTAGATGACCCGATGGCCCGATCATCCGATGACCCGATTCTCCGGAATTCAAAGAAAATCCTAATGTTTAAGAAGATTCTGGTAGCAAATCGCGGCGAGATTGCGCTGCGCGTCATTTGCGCATGCAAGGAACTCGGTATCCGCGCGGTCGCAATCTACAGTGAGGCGGACCGGAATTCGTTGCACGTGCGTTTTGCCGATGAGGCGATTTGCATTGGGCCGCCGCAACTGGCGCTGAGTTATCTCAACGTTCCGGCGGTGATCAGCGCGGCTGAGATTGCGAATGTGGATGCCATTCATCCCGGCTATGGCCTGCTTTCGGA
>JBEKED010000178.1:0-8489 GCA_050014035.1 Terriglobales bacterium | reverse complement strand
AAAGTAACCGACCAGATCATCAAGATGATGGTGACGATGATGGCAGCCAGGAATTCAATGCGCAGCAGGACCGGCCACACATGCACTTCTTTCTGCCAGCCCGGCTCGAACGGCCAAGCCTTGCGATAACGCGTCTTCGCCATTGCGGGATTGGTTTCCAGTTCCGCAATCAGGTCGTCGTTGGCCTTCGCCTGCTTCCAGGCCAGATAGCAATAAAAGGCCAGCAGCGGAATCAGAGCCACGATGGGTACGTTGTCGGGCGCGGAACAGATTTCCCAAAGTTGTCGCCAATCCATAAGTACTCCAGACCAAAGTGCTCCAGACCACGCCTTCAGGCGTGCCGTGCGCCACGCTGCACCTTATCTTCCGACGAGAGCACCACCGACGCCGGGCCGGAGATGCCGCCATCCTTCCGCACGCGCCAGAAGTGAACAATCATCAGCACGGAAGCCACGATCGGAATTCCGATGCAATGCCAGATGTAAGAACGCAGCAAAGCATTCGCATCGACGATGGAGCCGCCCAGCAGGCCAAAGCGCACGTCGTTGTATGGCGTCATCCCCAGCATTTTGCCGAACGGCCCTTCGTGTCCCAGCAGCGGGGTGGCGCGAGCCATGTTGGTGCCGACGGTGACTGCCCAGAAGCCGAGCTGATCGTCCGGCAGCAGATAACCGGTGAAGGAAAGTAGTAACGTGAGCACCAGCAGCAGCACTCCAATGTTCCAATTGAACTGACGCGGAGCTTTATAAGAGCCGGTCAGAAACACGCGAAACATGTGCAACCACACCGTAATCACCATGAGGTGGGCCGCCCAGCGGTGCATGTTGCGCAGGATCTTGCCGAAGGGCACATCGTGCTCCAGATAGAGCACGTCACGAAACGCCTGAAGTTTGGTGGGATGGTAATAAAACATCAACAGCACGCCGGTGAAGGTGAGCACGATGAACAGATAAAACGTGATTCCGCCCATGCCCCAGGTGTAGCTGTAGCGCACGGCGTCGCGATTGATCTTCGCCGGATGGAGATGCAGGAAGACGTTGGAGAGCACGCCCAGAGCCCGGTTGCGCGGCGTGTCGTCGTGTTTGTGGCGGAAGATCGAGGTGTAGACCTCGGTCTTGGTTGGTTTCTTGAGCCCCTCGAGCTGGTCCTTGGCTTTGGCGGGCAGATCCGTCTTTAAGGATTGAACGTCTTCTTGCAGGCCGGACTTCAATCGTTCGATTAGGCCAACTTCTTTGCCGTTCTTTCCGTTCCCATTTTCTTCAGGCATCATTCCCTCTGATCACGACTTCCGCTGCGCTCCAATTACAAGGGCAAGTAAGATCCATCATCGTTGAACTGGCTTGGCTGTCCCTTCGGCCACTGGTAGAGCCGCGACACATCCACCAGAATCTGACCGTCCGGAGTTTTTTGGACATGGGCCCGGTCCATGGGACGCGGCGCCGGACCCTCGAAGTTGACCCCTTCGCTGTCGTAGCCACTGCCATGGCACGGGCATTTAAATTTGTTATCGCTGGGTTTCCAGTCGGGCGTGCAGCCCAGATGCGTGCAGCGTGCGTAAATTACGAACAAGCGGTCGGGAGTGCGGTCCACCCAGATGCGGTATTTCTGCTGAAACTTGGTGTCCACTCCCAAGCCGTAATCCTCGGGAAAGCCGATTTTGAAGCTGGTCGCGGGCTCGAATAGCGTGCGCGGCAGGAAAAAGCGGAAGAAGGCGATGAACCAGGCGGTGAGGAATGCGGCTACCGTACTCCACACCAACCGCCGCCGTCCCTGATTGACCTCGTTGTCTTCGGGGCCGACCGAGGCTACTCCTCCGCTGGCGGCCGCTTTGGAAGTCCCCACTGCCGGTGTGCCAACATATTTGGTGGACTCGCCGCTGCGTGCTACAGAAGCAGCCGCGGAAGCAGTTACGGTTACCGCTGCGGGTCGAGGAACAGGGACTGCCGTTGCCGCGGGAGCCGCCGCCGCTACAGGAGGTGTCGGAGCGGCCGCCGCAGAAGTGAACGGTTCGCCGAGCAGGGCGGTGATTTCGGCATCGTTCAGTGCCGGTAAACCTTTGCGACCGCGATGTGCCTGTTCGGCTGCGATCGAGGATTTACTCCACTTCTTTCCGGCCGCAACCCATTTTGCGACTTCCTCGCTGATCTCAGCACTGGGTGCGCTCGTGGCCGCAGCCGACACTGAGGATGTCGGTGCCGCCGCGGCGGTAGCTGGCGCTGGAGTGGGTGAGGAACTCGTTGCGGCTGGCGTTATGGCCGCGCCGCCGCTCTCCCACGGCATAGGCAGGCCTGCCTTCAACGCTTCAATATCTGCATCAGTGAGTAGCGGAAGACCTTCGCGTTTTCGGCAGGCCTGCTCCATCGCTATAAGCGAGTTGCTGAGCTGCTTTCTCGGCAAAGGCGGAAGATGCCCAAGAACGCCATTCCCGACGCTCTTGGTTGAGTCGTCAGCCATCTGCACTTGCCCCCTGGTGTTGGACCCCAAAACTTATGCACAGACTTAAGACTTGGGGGTCGCCCCACTTGCGACGGGAAGAGTATAGCCGATGTTGTCAACTTCAATCCATCGATTGCATGATCTGTTTCATCGCGATGAGATTTTTCACGGTATTCGACATCCAAGCGGACAAGGCCCGTGCATTATTTTTTTGGTGTGCGCTTATTTGTCGTGACCAAAAGAGTTCTGCACTCAAAAACTTGGATGGAGCATTGCATACTGGCGGAGGTCGGTGTATGTTATCGGTCGGTCGGGTAAGTCAAAACTGTGAGGGGTGGGGAAGCCTCCGGTAAACGAATGCCAAAGGTGACGGCTGCTGGCCAGCCAGTGACCGCTTTCACCTTTAAGGCGAAGTAGAGAACGACAACAAGGGAATTCCGGTTTAGGCCATGGCAACTCTGAGTCCTCCGGTAACGGTGCACGCGCCCAAAACGGGTAAGGATGTAAGTAGCTCTCGTCCCCCTGTTAATGGTGGTGGTGGGGGCGGTGGCAGTGACGGGTCTCCCGACTACGGCTCGCGTCTGCGGCGCGCCCGCCTTGGACTGGTCGTGGCCATCGCTCCCATCGTCATGCTGTTTGTTGCTTTCACCAGCGCCTATATCGTGCGTCAGGGCCTGCCAACTCTGGACCAAAAAACCAAAACCTATGTTCGTGATTGGACTCCAGTCGATCTGCCGATTGCGTTGCTCCTGGTAAACACCGGATTGCTCTTGCTCAGCAGCATTGCAGCGGAATTGGCCCGCCGCCAGATCACTCGTCAAGCTGCATCAGGTCCAGCGAGCTCCATTTCTGATGTCGCTGTCGCCTCGCGAAACGGCCTTCCCTGGCTCGGAATCACGGTCGTGTTTGGTGGCGGCTTTCTGACTGGCCAATGGATCGTTTGGCGTTTGCTGGCCGAGCGCGGTTTTTACCTCGCGACCAGCCCCAGCAGTTCGTTCGTGTATTTGCTCACCGCTTCTCACGCCATCCATCTCTTGGGCGGCATGGCGGTGTTACTCTACGCCGCGGCCGGTTCCCTGCTCCGTAAGCCGGTTGCAGCGCGGCGCATCGTGGTGGACGTGACTGCCTGGTATTGGCATTTTATGTTTCTGTTGTGGGTCTACATTTTTGCTCTTATGTGGTTTGTCCGGTAGCAGCTAAGCCGGTTCCGCGGGGGATGGTAACCATGGGCAAAGCGTTCGCCGTCGTGCTGACGATCATCACCACTGTCTCTGTTGCAATCTTGGTCTCACGCCATTGGTGGTTTCCCGAAGTTGCCTCGGCTCATGGTGGCGCCATGGACCACCAGTTCGTGGAGACCTTCGTCGGCGCAGCCATCGGATTCATCCTCGCCCAGTTGTGCCTGGCCGCCTTTGCCTGGAAATACGGAGAGCGGAAGGGAGAAACTCGTCAGGTCCGCATGTTTCCGGGCGGCGCGAAGTGGCTGATCGTGCTCGCTTTGGTTTACGTCGGGTCGGAGATCATCTTGCTGGAGTTTGTGGGGCAGAAGGTTTGGGCCGCCATGTACTTCACTCCGCCGGCGGCGGGTTCTCTCCAGGTGCAAGTGCTCGCCGGACAGTTTGCCTTCTATTTTCGCTATCCTGGACCCGATGGTAAATTCGGTCCCATCCACACCCTTAAGATTGATGAAAGCAAAGGGAATTTCTTCGGCATCGACTCATCCGACCCCGAGTCCAAGGACGATATCGTGACTGTGGATTTGGGTATTCCGGTGAACCAGCCTGTGGAACTGCTGCTGAACTCCAAAGACATGGGTCACGGGTTCTATGTCCCGGAAATGCGAATTCAACAAGATATCGTTCCCGGGATGGAGATCCCTTTGCACTTCACCCCAACCAAAATAGGCAAGTACGAAATCGCCTGCAACCAGCTCTGTGGTCTCGGTCACAACACAATGCGCGCTTTCCTCGTAGTGATGTCGGAAGAGGATTATCAGAAATGGATAGTCGAGCAAGCCAGCTTGCAGTAACGATTTCTGGCGACAGCCGCCAAGGCGCGCTGGCGCAGGGAAGGTAGCTCACGATGGCCAACATGCCCATGGAAGCACAGGTACACCACCACACGGCGCCGACCGGTTTCATCCGCAAGTACATCTTCAGCCTCGACCACAAAGTGATTGGCAAGCAGTACTATTTCCTCGCGATCGTTTCGGTGTTCATCGGGATGGTCCTTTCGTGGCTGGTGCGGATTCACTTGGTTTGGCCCAACGTTCATATTTGGGGATTGGGCGCGTTTTCGCCCGCAGGCGCGCCGGGGGGCGTAATTTCACCCGAGTATTACCTTTCGCTGCTGACCATCCATGGCACACTGATGGTCTTCTTTGTGCTGACTACGGCGCCCCAAGCTGGATTCGGCAACTATGCGTTGCCCATTCAGATTGGCGCCGAAGATATGGCCTTCCCCACCTTGAACATGCTTTCGTTCTGGGTGACATTCTTAGCCCTTTGCGCGTTGGTTGCCACCCTGTTCGTCCCGGACGGCCCTCCGATTTCGGGCTGGACGGCATATCCTCCGCTCAGCGCGGTGGGTAGCGTTGCCGGGCCGGGACAGGGAATGGGGCAGAATCTCTGGGCTGTTTCCATAGCGCTTTTTTGTGTAGGCTCTTTGCTCGGCGCGTTGAATTTCATTACCACTACGGTGGACTTGCGATGCAAGGGCATGACGCTCATGCGTATGCCCGTGACCTGTTGGGCGTGGCTCATTACTGCCATCCTCAGCTTGTTGAGCTTCGCGGTTCTATTTGCGGCGTGTGTTCTGCTGATCCTTGATCGTAATGTCGGCACCAGTTTCTTCCTCCCTGCTGGCTTGTTGGTCAACGGCCAACTCCAAAATCACGCTGGTGGCTCACCATTGCTGTGGCAACACCTGTTCTGGTTCTTCGGGCATCCCGAGGTCTACATCGCCATCGTTCCGGGTTTCGGGGTGATCTCGCATGTGCTCTCGGTTTTCTCCCGCAAGCCCGTTCTTGGCTACAAAATAATTGTGACCTGCCTTTTAGCGATTGGTTTCCTGAGCTTCACCGTCTGGGGACACCACATGTTCCTCAGCGGGATGAGCCCCTATTCCGGCTTCCTGTTCTCGATCCCGACTTTGATTATCACCATACCCGCCACCATCATCTCCTTGCTTTGGCTGGGTACAGTTTTTGGGGGTCGACTACGCTTCACCACTTGCATGATGTTTGCCTTGGGTTTTGTCTCGGTGTTTGTGACCGGCGGCTTGGGTGGCATGTTTCTGGCGCAGCCCTCACTCGACATCTTTCTCCACGGAACCTATTTCGTAGTGGGGCACTTCCACATGGTCATGGGAGTGGCGGCGATCTTCGGCATGTTCGCCGGTACTTACTTCTGGTTCCCGAAGATGTTTGGCCGCATGATGAATGAACGGCTCGGCAAAATCCATTTCTGGATCACATTTGTTGGCGTCTACTGCATCTTCATGCCGATGCACTTCATTGGCCTTGAAGGCATGCCTCGCCGCTACTCCAGTTTCCTCAACGAGGCTATGCAACCCCTCATGCCGGTGCACAAATTCATGACCATCGCCGCACTGATTACGGGTGCGTCGCAGTTCCTTTTCCTTTTCAATCTTTTCTGGAGCATGTACAAGGGGCCTAAGGCGCCTGAGAACCCTTGGGAATCCACGACTCTGGAATGGACCGTGCCGTCTCCACCACCATTTGATAATTTCGGAGGCAAACATCCCGTGGTTTATCACGATGCTTATGAATACGGAGACGTACGCAACGGGAAGGATTACGTCATGCAGACTGATCCCGCCGGTTAGCGGGCAAGCGGTTCGTTGAGGCCGTAGCGGTACCGTGACCAGTAAATTCCCGACGGAGCGAACGCGAACATGTCTTCTTTGGACGGTCCAGTTTCAGCAGCAGCGGTTCATGATGCCCACGATATCCCGAGTTGGGGAGGCGGATCGCTGCCGTACGCCGTACCCTCGATAAAACTGGGAATGTGGTTATTTATCGTTTCCGATGCCATCACTTTCTCGGCCGTAATTTTTGCCTATGGGTATTTGCGGCTCGCATCCGCGGCTTGGCCGCGACCGTTCGAGACGCCGAGTATCGCCAACGCAACCGTTATGACATTCGTGTTGCTTTCCAGCAGCGTTGCGATGGTTCTCGCCGTCAGAGCCTCGAGCCTGGGCAAGGTGAGCGCCGCGGTAGGATGGCTGGTGGCGACCGCACTGGGCGGAGTGATTTTTGACGTTCTGCATATTCGCGAGTGGCTGGGCTTGATCGGGGAGGGCGTCCGTCCTTTTCACAACCCCTGGGGTACCCCTATGTTCGGGGCCGCATTCTTTACCATGACTGGACTTCACATGCTTCACGTCACCATTGGTGTCGTGTACTTGCTGATCATCGCCGTCGGTTTTGGGCGCAGAAAGTTCTCAGCCGCGCAGGTCGAGGTGAGCGGCCTTTACTGGCACTTCGTCGATTTGGTATGGATGTTCATCTTCCCGCTGGTTTACTTGCTGTCGGCGAAAACCGCCTAGGATATAGGATAAAAGATAGGAAAGGATCAAGACATGGAGCACGCGGAAACTGCTGGAAACAAAATCATCTTCTCCGTGTGGTTTGGTTTGCTCGGGTTGACGGTTCTCGAAGTAATTCTCGCCTATCAGGAATTGCCCTTGCAGACCATGCTCACCGTCTTAATGTTCTTGTCCATTATCAAAGCGGCATTGATTATTGCGTACTTCATGCACTTGCGGTATGAGCAGGCAAGTCTCTTTGTCACGCTGATTCCGGCACTGGTCTTTGTACTGATTATGATGACCGTTATTTTCGCGGACAGTTCGCGACTCGCGCATATGCGATCACTGGTCCAGTAACGGCGCAGCGCCTCGAAAGAAAGCGAGTATTATGAACGGCCGGCCAGACTCTGGAAAGCTCAGAACACCACGGACCCGACGGGTATTCATTCGGCTCATCGGCTCATCGCTCGTAATTTCGGGCGTGGCACATAAGCTCTATGCCCAGAGTTGTGCCATGTGTTACACCACTGTCGCCGGCGGTGGCAAGGGCGTCATTCATGCTTTGCAGGGAGGAATCATCGTTTTGCTGATTCCCCCGGTGCTGCTCTTTTCAGGGCTAACGATCCTGCTGTTCCGGTGGAGAACATCCGCTTCCCCAGCATTGACTCTCGCCGTCGATCCGACTGCATTCGCGCGTTCTGAGGATTCCAGCGGATGACGCGCACATCACGGCGTTTGGGGGTAGTTCTATTTCAGCTGGGCGGACCAGAAACGCTGGAAGAGATCGAACCTTTTCTTTATAACCTGTTCTGCGATCCCGATATCATTGACTTCCCCTTTGCTCGTATCGGGCGCAGGCCCCTGGCCAAATTGATTTCGACGACGCGGGCGCGCAAGGTACAGCATCACTACGCGACCATTGGAGGAGGATCGCCCATCCGCCGCTTCACCGAACGGCAGGCCCGGGCCCTCGAGGCGGAGCTCTCGAGTCTGGGAATTGATGCCCGCTGCTTTGTGGCTATGCGCTACTGGCACCCTTTTACGAGCGAGGCGATTCAGCAACTGCGAGCGGCGCAGTGCGACGAGGTAGTGTTGCTGCCGCTCTATCCACAGTATTCCTCGACCACGACCGGCTCGAGCTTGAATGAGTGGCGGAGGCATTTTCACGACGACATGCCCGTCTACTGCGTGGAGAATTTCTACCGGCACGAGGCCTATCTCGACGCCGTGATGGAAAAAGTTGACGAAGCGCTGGCACGGTTCCCAGTGCAGGAGCGGGCCGAGATTGTCTTCAGCGCCCACAGCGTGCCCGTTTCGGTGGTCGAGAAGGGCGATCCTTACCAGCAACAAATTGAAGATACGGTATGGCGCCTGGTGCACCGCGGCGGATGGAGTAACCGGCACCGGCTTTGCTATCAGAGCAAGGTGGGGGCAAGCAAGTGGCTGCAGCCTTCCTTGTCCCGCACGTTGCACGATCTGGCTGCGGAACACGCTCGCGAGGT
>JBEKED010000177.1:0-8591 GCA_050014035.1 Terriglobales bacterium | reverse complement strand
AAGGACATTACCATGTTACTACACCGCGCATTCCTAACTCTATGCGACCACGAATGGACAGGCAAGTAATAACATGACTGGCAACGATATATTTGACGAGCTATTCGTCCTGGAGATGGCTAATAACCATCTCGGCGACCTGCAGCGGGGCCTGAAGATCATCAGTAATTATGCGCAAGTGGTCCGCTTCAATAACGTGCGGGCGGCGATTAAATTACAGTTA
This sequence comes from Terriglobales bacterium, assembly GCA_050014035.1. Lineage (GTDB taxonomy): Bacteria > Acidobacteriota > Terriglobia > Terriglobales > Acidobacteriaceae > Acidiflorens. Next base: position 8,368 of record JBEKED010000177.1, on the reverse strand, counting down.
CGCGACGTTGACACTTTTGTACATCGCGACTTTCGCCGCCGCGACGACATCCGTTACGTCAAGAAAACGCTGGACACGCGCCTGCAGACCGAGGATTACGTTAAGTTGGTGCGAGCCATCCGCGAAGCCAGCTGCATTCCGATGGCAACTCCGTTTGATGAGAGTTCTGTCGATTTCTGCTGCGAGTTGGGCATTCCTATCCTCAAAATCGCCAGCTCAGACTGCAACGACTGGGTGCTGATCGAAAAGATCGCAAAGACGAAAAAGCCGACCATTGTCTCTACCGGCGGCTCCTCCCTCAAGGATATCGACGACCTGGTTACTTTTTTCGATAACCGCCATATCCCGCTGGCCGTGAACCACTGCGTTTCGATTTATCCCACTGAGGATTCTGATATTGAACTGAATCAGATCGATTTCCTTCGCAGCCGCTACCCTTATCACGTGATCGGATTTTCCACCCACGAATATTGCGACTGGACTTCGTCCATGCTGATGGCTTATGCCAAGGGTGCGCGAACTTTTGAACGGCACGTCGACATTCAGACTGAAGGCATGACGGTTTCTCCCTACTGCTCTTTGCCGGAGCAAATCGACACCTGGTTTAAGGCTTTTCATCGCGCTAAGAGAATGTGCGGAGCACCCGGGACGCAGAGGCGGCTGCCTCCGCAGAAAGAAATTGCCTATCTCGACTCGCTCGTGCGCGGAGTCTATGCCAGGCGCGATCTTGCCGTCGGCCATGTTCTCCAGGACGCCGACGTTTATCTGGCGGTTCCGCTGCAGCAGGGGCAAATCTCCTGCCGCGAACTGATGCGCGGCGAGGTCATCCTGAAAGCCGTGCCCAAAGATCAGCCCATCATGATCGACGCGATTGACAGCCCTTATGCCAACATTCCGTCGCTCACCGAACTGATTTACCACCGCGGTCTGCCCCCGCAGCCTGCGGCTCGCGCGGCCAAAGCGGGCGGTGGTAAGTGAGTGACCGTCGCGCCATGAAAACCATCAGCGTGGTCACGCCCTGCTTCAACGAAGAAGGCAATGTTCGCGAAGTCTACGAACGTGTGCGCGATCTGATGTTGAGCCTGGGAAAATACCGCTACGAGCACATCTTCATCGACAACGCGTCGCGCGACACGACCTTTGCCATTCTTGGCGAAATCGCCGCGGCAGATTCGAATGTCAGGGTCATTCGCAATGCGCGCAACTTCGGACATGTGCGCTCGCCCATGCACGCGCTGCTGCAAGCTCGCGGCGACGCGGTGATCGTCCTCATGTGCGACCTGCAGGATCCGCCCGAAGTGCTGGCGCCACTGCTTGAACAATGGGAAAAAGGGGTTCCCATAGTGATTGCCGTCAAGCATCAAAGCCGCGAATCGGCCCCGATGTTTCTGGTCCGCAAATTGTTCTATCGGCTGGTCAACCGCCTTTCCGACGACATCGAGACTTACGAAAACTTCACCGGCTTTGGACTGTACGACCGGCAGGTGATCGACCTGGTGCGCCAGTTTGGCGATCCCTACCCTTACTTCCGCGGCATGATCGCGGAAATTGGACTTCCGCACGCTGAAGTTCTGTATGAACAGCAGCGCCGCAAAAGCGGGAAGACGAAAAACAATTTCTACACTCTGTACGATCTGGCTATGCTCGGTATCACCAAGCTTTCCAAGGTTCCGCTCCGGCTGGTAACCTTTGCGGGATTTTTCGGATCGCTGCTGTCGATGCTTGGCGGCATCGCCTACTTCGCATACAAACTACTGTTTTGGCACGACTTCACGGTTGGCGTCGCGCCCATCGCGATTGGAATGTTTCTTTTGGGATCTCTCCAGCTTCTCTTTATGGGCATCATCGGAGAGTACATTGGGAACATCCACACCCAAGTGCACAACCGTCCGTTGGTGGTCGAGCGCGAACGATTGAATTTCCAGTACGAGCCGGGCGAACCCCTACCACGAAAGGTTCTTGCTTCAGGCGCGGCTGCCGGCCGCTGAACGACGCGCCGGCGAATGCGAGATCATCCTCCGTTAGTGAGCAGCCTGAGCTGAAGATTTACTGCTTCCAAAATACCTCGAAAATTCCGAAGCGCGTGGAATGAGGAAATCTTTTCTCCACCTCAGCTCTCACTTCCGGCTGCATCCGCCCCCCGGGGAAAAACGGCGCATCATTAATCACCACCAGATCCAGATTGTCCGACTGTATCGCCTTCAGAAATTCTGCCGGCGGCCCACCTCCGTCGTCGCGCGCAACATTCGTCAACCCGGAGAGAAAGTACAGCTCAGGACAATCGTTTCCGGCAAACATCAACCCGTTCGGACTATGCTCGCGCAAGAAACGGGCCAAGTCGTCGAAGAACTCGGCGCCCCCGATCTTCAACCCGCCGGCCCGCGGCTCCTGCATGGCGTCAACGTGCCCCACCAGGTATGTGATTTCGTAAATGCTGTGAGGAATGAGGGTGAACACCTCAAACGCCATGTAAAGAGCCACCACAGAGGCCAGCGCATAAGTTCCGCGCTGCGTCTTGTTCGTACATACGATCGCCAGGAGCGCCAGTATCGTCAGGGGCGCTGCATAACTCAAATAGATCGCAACCGCCAGTGGAAACTGCACCAGGCTGCAGGTTGCCGCCAGCGCGATCAGCAGTACAACCTGTTGGCGCTCGAGTTTGCCGCGCGGTCCCGGTTTCCTCCGGATCCACACCAGCACGGCGCCAAGCAACACTACAAGCGGCGTCAGCACCGCCGCCGAAAGCCAGATCCCCATCAGCACGTCGGTTGACTGCCTGGACTTCACCGCAAGCACCACTGCCGCCAACCCGAGAGTGGCGCCGACTACTCTCCCCTGGAACTTATCCCAATACATCGCGGCCGCCAGAAATCCCACCAGCGGCAAAGCGTACATCACTTTCTCAGCTCCAAACGGACGGAAAAGTCCCAAGGCAACCGATCGCAAGATTACGCTGGAAGTCACTCCAAACAGAAACTTCCCGACCATCCCAGACCTGGCATACGGAACGAGAAAAACAATGATCGGGCTTGCCATACCGCAGACAAACGGACCCGCCGTCCGCAAGATCGTTTTGAATCGTTGCCCTGTTCCTACCCGGACATTCCGCTCCCCGAGCAGGATCAGCCCGACCACCACGGCTGATGGCAGCACAAATTGGTACCATTCCGGCGGTCCCAGTCGCGAGTTCAGCACTTTGACCAGCGTCATCAAGTACAGCAACAGAGCAGCCCCACTGAAGCCGCGGTACGTCCAACTGCTTTTCGAACTCTCTTTCGCCGCGCCTTCTTGCGAACTGTCATGCGCACGATCCTCCGAACTCTCGCTCTGTTCCAGAAAAGCAAGAAACAGGAACACCCCCGCAATGTAATACGCCCCAATAATCTTGATCAGGATCGACACTCCGCCACAAACTCCCGCCACAAACAGCCACCGCCGCGTCCGTACTTCCAGATAGCGCAAGAGCGCCGCGGCTCCGAACGTCGCGAAGAACAGGTTGTACCAGGAAGGCATGGCCGCCGGATAATTCGGATAACTCCACGAAACTGCCAGCAGCGTAATTGCTCCGGCGCCGAGCGCCGAAGTAAAGCGCAGCGCAATGTAATAAACCGCAGGAAGCCATGCCAGAAAAAACAGAAACACACAAATCCGCAGCGACATCAAATTCACGCCGAACGCTCGAAACGCCAACGCATGAATGAAGCTGAGACCTCCGGTGTAGATTTCGGCAAAATCGCGATGAGGAAGTTGCCCGCGCAGCACTCGCAGCGCGCTTTGGCTCAGAGTCCCATCGTCGGCCGGAACCCACCCGCTGCCGATGCGGATCCCGACATAAATACCTACGATCGCCAACACCGCAACCAGCACCAGCCATCGAACCAGCGCCCCCTCGGCGGCGGTAACCGGCCCCACTCCACCTTCGCTGGCGCTCATCTCCGCGTCCCGTTCTCGAACCCTGATTTCTACGCTCAATGGCGCGTCACTTTGGATTCTGGACTTGGCAGAAGTCTTGCCGATTTCCCCTATCATTTCGCCTCCAGCGCCGTCAGCCGCAGTTTCGCTTCCTTGCTATCCTGGTTCAGTTGCAACGCTCGTTGATACTCCGCCCGCGCACCCGATATGTTCCCACTCTTTTCCAAGGACTCGGCCAGCCAATAGTGATAGTCCCAAACGCTTGGATCCATGGCCGCCGCTTGCAGCAGGTAAGGTTGCGCCTCGTCGTTCCGTCCCTGTTGGAAGAGTGCGCGCCCCAGAAAATGTTTTGGCGCCGCCTGCTCCGGCACTAACTCCACCGCGCGTGACAACAGTTGTTCCGCGTCACGGTATTGACCGTCCATTAAGTGGATGTTGCCGCAGTTATAGAGCGCCGAGTATAGGTTCGGTTCCTTCTCCAGGATTTCCGAGCACAGCGCGAAAGCGCGCTCATAGTCGCCCATTTGCCCATACAGGCCGGCGAGTCCCGCCATGCCTACTTCGGACTTGGCGTAATCGGGGTTGACACGGTCCAGCCAGACGCGACCTTCTTCGAATTGCCCGGCGTGGATGTACGCTTCCGCCAGGGCCAGCGGTCCGTAGCCATATTCCGGATGATCTTTGACCACCGATTGCGCCAGCGCGATGGCGCGATCATGAGCACCTCGCTGGCTGTATTCTTTCGCCAGTCCCGCCAGCGCATACGGATTCCCCGGATACAGCGATTGTCCACGCACCAGCAGCAGCAGATCGTTTCCCCAATACACTTGCTGGGCGAGCGATGCGCTCACATAACCAACACACAGCACGATGACCGCGCACGCCTGTACCGCTTGCGCATTCCATTTTCTAAACGAAGGCAGCCGTCGCAACCCCAAGGCAGCGAGGATGGCGAATCCGATTGAGGGCAAATACATGTAACGGTCGCGCACAAAATCGCCATTGCCAAAGTTTCGCAAGTACAGAGCCGGTGCCAGCCCCACCAGCAGCCAAAGACCCGCAAACGCAACCGTGGATCTCCCCTCGCGCCGATTCCAATACCACAGCCCAACCACCACCATTCCGAGTACCAACACAGGTATCACAACCTGATTGAAGATCGCGCTCGTGACATAAGGCGTGTAATAGAGCCCGGTGATACCGACTGGAAGCAGTAACTGGCGCAGATAGACGGAAAGCACAAGAGGTAAAGTCAGCACAACGTCGATCATCCCATGACTAGGATCAAACTGGCCCGTGGCGTGTGGCAAAGCGTGCCTTCGCAGCAGCGTGTACACCACCGTTAGCAGGGCATAGGGAGCCGCTTCTATCACGGACGCACTTACTCTCCGCATGGCTGATAAACGTTTTTCCGTGGGATGCAACCACGCGTAGATTGCCACCAACGCAGAAAACACGACCGCCATTTCCTTCGTCAGCAACGCGCATGCGAAAAAGCCAAGGGAAGCAATCTGCCATGCCGCCCTATGTTTTCGTTCGGGATAGCCCTCCAGGTCGCGTCCGTTAAGAAACACCGCAAAAGCGAGCGCGGCAAACATGGTCACCATGGTGTCCGAAGCCGCGGAAACCCATGTGACTGGCTCGATGTGAATGGGATGTAAGGCAAAAATCAGCGTCGCCAGTGCCGCTGTCCAGTATTCCAATCCCAGCCGTCGGGCCAACCAGAACACTGCGGTAACCGCGCCTAGATGCAACATTATCGCGCCCAGGTGCCATCCCCACGGATGCAATCCAAACAAGGTGTAATTCAGCATCGACCAGGCCACGAACAGCGGCCGGTAATACACCTGGTGTCGCGCTACGTGATACCAGAGGTCGCTGCCGAATGCCCGGGGCAGATTGCTCCATGTGCGGATGATTGGGTTGTTCACTATCTGCGGCCAGTCATCCCATACAAAATCGAAAGATAGAGAGCCGCTATAGAGTACGAAAGTCACTAGCCCCAGCGAAGGCAGCAGAATGAACGGTCGCCGCAAATGCTTGGCCAGTACTTCCGTTGCACCCGGCTCCAGATGCTCTGCGGTCTCGTTCATGAGATTCGTTTCCCGAGTCACTCGTTTCCACACCAATGGTGTTTCGCGCTCGATCAGCTCATACTAACCGTCCCTACCTTCTAGCGCATGTTACTCAGGTTACCTAGGTGTGCCGCTTATTCCCGCTGTTTGCCCTCTTATTTATGCGACGATCATGGCATGGGGTCTGCCACAGGAGCGAAACCCGTCAAGGCGCCGTCGCCGGTGTTGTGCGTGGATCTAGATGGTACTTTGATCCGAGGCAACGTGCTTTGGGAGTGCGTCCTCCTTCTGCTCAAGACCCGTCCCTTCACCTTGCTCTTACTACCCTACTGGCTGCTATCAGGACGAGCCCACTTCAAACGCCAACTCGCCGCCAGGGTCCAGCTCAACCCTGCTCGCCTTCCCTATCGGCCGCAGGTTCTTGAACTTCTTCAACGGGAAAAAACTGCCGGCCGACGCATCGCGCTTACGACCGCTGCTGACCGTACGCTTGCCACAACAATCTCCGACTATCTCGGCCTGTTCGACGAAGTCCATGCCAGCGACGGCCAAGTGAACCTCAAGGGACAAGCCAAAGCTGCCCTTCTGACCTACCATTACGCCGACACTGGCTTCGAGTACGTGGGCGACTCTACCGCTGACGTAGAAGTCTGGCGGCACGCCCAGGCAGCTTACGTGGTCGGCACCGAAGCCCGCGCCGAGCAGGCCGCTGCGGTAACCACGCTCAAAGCTACGATCCTTGAACCGCGCACATCGTGGCGCACTTCGGTGCGCACCTGGATCAGCGCCCTGCGCGGGCACCACTGGGCGAAAAATTTGTTGCTATTTTTACCGCTGGCACTCTCCCACAATCTCGCAATCGAGGCCGCGCTGCGCACTCTCGCTGGCTTTGTGCTCTATGGCGTTTGTGCCTCCGGACTCTACATTCTTAACGATCTGCTCGATCTGCATTCGGATCGCGAACATCCCTGGAAAAAAGAGCGCCCCTTCGCTGCCGGCCAGATCTCAATTCCCGAAGGTTTGATAGTGTCGCTTATCTTGCTCACTACGTCGCTCGGCCTCGGCTTTCTGCTCGACTTACAATTTGGGCTGGTTTTGCTCGGATACGTCATCCTTACCATGTTATATTCCTTCTATCTGAAGCAAATTGCTTTGCTGGACGTTTTTATTCTTTCGAGTTTCTATAGTTTCCGCATTCTTGCTGGAGCGTTGATTTCCGCCACGCCGCTCTCCCAGTGGTTCCTGGCCTTTTCAATGTTCCTATTCTTGAGCCTGGCGATGGCCAAGCGTTATTCGGAGTTACTCCATGCCAGTGACTTAGTCAGGGCTGGCAACTCTGGACGAGGCTATCATACCGGCGACCGAGAGCTACTGCTCTCGTTGGGCGTGGGCAGCAGTTTTTCCTCGGTTGTTATCTTCAGCCTATACGTGCACAGCCCGGAAGTACGTTTGCTTTATTCGTCGCCGGAGTTTCTTTTTCTACTTTGCCCCATCGTTCTTTATTGGCTTAGCCGAACTTGGCTGCTGGCGCATCGCGGAGAGCTAAAAGAAGATCCTGTCACTCTCGCCATCCGCGATCCAGTAAGTTATGGGGTGGCGTTGGCATCGGCGGTAGTGATCGCCGCGAGCATGATACACGTCAACTGGTAAGAAAGAGTTGCGGCCCAACCGTTTGTCGCAGTGTACGAACTGGGTTTTACTCATTTACTATGTCGGGACAATCTGCCGTAGCTTTACGCAAACAACCCGCTGCTCTGCCGCCGGTCATGGGGATTCTTTCGTGGGGCCGTTACCCAAAGGTTTCCCACCAACATGTTCACAAGCCTGCGTGGAACGACCAGTTACCAGAGATTCTCAGAACCGCCGCGCCCGGCTCTCTACTACCTTATGGCCTCGGCCGCAGCTATGGCGATTCTTGTCTCAACGGCGGCCGCGAACTGGTCGATTGTTGCCGACTCAACCGCATCCTTGGCTTTGACGAATCTACGGGCATGGTGCGCTGCGAGGGCGGTGTAAGCCTTGCCGATATTATCGACGTATTTCTCCCTAAGGGATGGTTTCTTCCGGTCACACCCGGCACGCGGTTCGTCACCGTTGGTGGGGCCATTGCGAATGACGTTCATGGTAAGAACCATCACTGCGCTGGAACCTTTGGTGCCCACGTCCGACAAATCGGACTGCATCGCTCGAACGACGGACTAGTACTCTGCAGTCCTGAACACAATCTCGATATGCTGCGCGCCACCATCGGTGGTCTCGGCCTCACGGGCGTGATTGCGTGGGCAGACGTTCAACTTAAGCGCGTAGCTGGTCCGTGGATTAACGCAGAGCTCGTTCCGTTTCAATCTCTCAATTCATTTCTTGAGCTTAGCCGCGAAAGC
>JBEKED010000176.1:0-8604 GCA_050014035.1 Terriglobales bacterium | reverse complement strand
AGAAAATGCCGACCCGAAATCCATCAGTCACGAGCACACCTTCGACGAAGACACGGGCGACGCCGAGCGCCTCCAGTCCACGCTCATGCGTCTCAGCGAGATGGTAGGCCGCCGCTTGCGCGAGGGCGGATACTTCGCGCGCACCCTGCAATTGAAATTGCGCTACAAAGATTTCACCACCATCACGCGAGCCCATTCGCTCGAGCAGCCGACGCAAATGGATAACCAGATTTTCGAGCAAACGCGGCGGCTGTTCTTCGCGAACTGGAAACCCGGTGCGCCAGTGCGCTTGCTGGGAGTGCAAGCGTCAAACTTCGATTCGGGTCCCGCACAGCTCGATCTCCTGGAGCCCTCGCGCGATCAGCGCTGGCAGAAGGCGCTAGCCGCGGCGGATCACCTGCGCGACAAATTTGGCGAATCAACGATTGGCCTAGCCCGAGGCATGAAAGGCGGATTCCGCGAGCGAGTGCACGAGAATCCGGCGGCGCTGCCGGGCAAGAGTAGTCAAAAGAAAAGCGCAAAGCGCGAGGGCTCCGCCTTTACTGAAGACTGACAACTGAAAACTGACAACTGCCCCGCTACGAAATATATTCGCGAATATACTCGTCGCGCGAGGTGGCAAGCTGGTGAGCGTCGCCATCGAAGATGACTTTGGCGTCGCGCAAAATCAGAAAGCTCATGGGTACGTCGCAATGCTTGCCCTTGGGCAGAGCGATCATCTGATTGGTGGCCTTATCAAACTGGTGAGTCGCCATGGTGAACGCATCCTGCAGGCGATGAGTCACCAGGAGCGCGCTGGTTTTGTAGACATCGCGCTGTTTCACGATGAGCTCGACGATGGTGTTCGAAGTCACGGGATCGAGTCCACCGGTAGGCGAGTCGTAGAGCAGCACCTCGGGCTCGGTAATGATGGCGCGAGCAATCGCCACGCGCCGCCGCATGCCACCCGACAGTTCGGATGGACGCATGTCGTAGGTTCGTTCCAACTCCACAAAGCGCAGCACTTGGCGCACTCGCTGCTCGGTTTCATCGGCGGGAAATCCTTCTTCCATCAAGCGGAACGCGACGTTTTCGTACACTTTGAGCGAGTCGAAAAGCGCGCTCTCCTGGAACACGATCCCCACCCGCCGCCGCAGTTCGAACAGTTCCGGTTCCGACATGCGCGTGACTTCTTCGCCGAGCACGAAGATGCGCCCGCTGTCGGGCCGCAACAATCCGATGGCGAGTTTGAGCAAAGTGCTCTTGCCCGACCCGGCGACGCCAAACACCGCTTTGGTCTCTCCATGCGCCAGCCGAAACGAAATGCCATTGAGCACAACGTTCTCGTCGAACGCGATGGAAACGTTGTCGAACTCGATGGCATAGTCGGAGGGATTCACCACCGAAGCTGCCGGATTTTCGCTGGGCAGAGTGGGAGCCGGCATCGTTTACCTGTAACCAAAAATTGCGAAGATCAATTTCGTAACGAAGAAGTCCGTCACCAGAATCAGCACTGAAGAAGCGACTACGGCCTGAGTCGTCGAACGTCCAACCCCTTGTGTGCCGCCCCGCGTGGACATTCCGTAATAGCAGCCCACGGTGGCAATGATGAACCCGAACAACACGGGCTTGATGAGGCCGGTGAAGACGTCGCGAAAGACCAGGTTCTGCCAGACGGAGGTCCAATACTGCTGCGTGTCGACCCCGAACAGCAGATGCGCGACGGCGTAGCCGCCGATCAGGCCGAGCAGATCGGCAATGATGGTCAGGAAAAACAGCATGAAAGCGGTGGCCCCGATTCGGGGCGTAATTAGCTTCTTAGTGGGATCGGTGCCCAGGGCGCGCATGGCATCGATTTGCTCGGTTACGATCATCGAGCCCAGTTCGCTGGCCATGCCGGAGGCGTTGCGCCCAGCCACCATCAGCCCGGTGATGAGAGGGCCCAGTTCGGTGACCATGCCGATCGAGACCAGCCGACCGATGAGCGTGATCCCGCCGAATTGTTCCAAAGTGCTGGCTGCGTTCAGCGCTAAAAGGGCGCCGACCGAGAGTCCCGTCAGAACCACGATCGGCAGGGAGCCGACCCCGATCAGGTCCGCCTGCTGCAGCATCTCGCCCATGTACAGGGGGCGGCGGAAAAAGTTTGCCAATGATTGCGCCGAGAGCAGGGTGTATTCCTGAACCGCCAGCGCGATATCTTTGGCGACTTCAATCGGCGAAATCAGTTCGAATTCGAACGCCATGTAAGGTCGGCAAAATTTCTGCTCAGGGAACTATACCAGAGTGAAGAAGCATCGGGTCATCGGGCCATCGGGTGATCGGGTCATTGGAAGCCGGCAAGGTCCAGAGGTTTTAGATCGCCCGATGACCCGATTCCTACTCCCGGTGCTTCTTCTTAATCTCAATCGCCAGCCGTTTGATCTTCTGGTTCAGCGTGGAAAGCGGGACGTGGAAGCGTTCCGCCGCTTCGGTCTGATTCCAGTCGCACTTCTCCAGCATATCGATGATGATCCGGCGTTCGAAATCTTCGACGATGCCGAACAGCGTGGCCCCGGCGCTCGCTTCTATGGCCGGAATCGAAGTACCCCGTCCCACAATGTGGTCAGGCAGCAAATCAGGCCCAATGTCGTTGTCGGAAGAAAGCACCACCGCGCGCTCGATCGTATTTTCCAGTTCGCGCACGTTTCCCGGCCACGCATAACTCACCAGCGGCCGCAACGCCTCGGTAGTAAGCCGGCGCTTGGGCATCTCATTCTCCGTGGAGTACTTCTGCAGGAAGTGTTGCACCAGCAGCGGAATATCCTCGCGCCGCTGCCGCAGCGGCGGCAGATCAAGCGTGATCACGTTAAGGCGATAAAACAAATCTTCCCGGAACTTGCCTTCGGCCACCATTTGGCGCAGATCCACGTTGGTCGCGGCGATAATCCGCACATCCACTTGAATTTCCTGCACCCCACCCAGGTGCATGAACTTGCGGTCTTGCAGCACGCGCAGAATTTTGCTCTGCGTGTCCATGCTCATGGTGCCGATCTCGTCGAGAAAAAGCGTGCCCCGATCGGCCACTTCGAACAGCCCCTTCTTCGACGCCACCGCGCTGGTAAACGCGCCTTTGACGTGCCCGAACAGCGTGGATTCAAGCAAGTCAGGCGGCGTCGAGCCGGAGTTGACGGGCACGAACGGCCGGTCGCGCCGCGTGGAGTTCGTATGAATCGCCTTGGCGATCAGTTCCTTGCCCGTCCCGCTTTCGCCTTGCAACAGCACCGTCGAGCGGCTGGGCGCCACCTGCGCCACCAGATCGAAAATCTTCAGCATGGGCTCGCTTTTGCCCACGATGTTCTCAAAGTTATAGCGCTGTTTGAGCGCGCGCTTCAGTTGAATGTTTTCTTCTTCCGCCTTCTGGCGGGCGACGGCGGCGCGCACGTCGGCCAGCAGCTTCTCATTGTCCCACGGTTTTTGGATGAAGTTGGTGGCGCCCGACTGCATGGCGCGAACCGCGTTCTCAACCGTGCCATAAGCCGTGATCATGATCACCGCCTGCTGCGGATGCAGCATCCGAATGTCGGTGAGCACGTCCATCCCGTTCTTGTCGGGCAAAGCCAGGTCGAGCATCACTACGTCAAAAGTGCGCTCGCCAATCTGCGTCATGCCTTCGAGTCCGCTGGCGGCGCTGACGACGGCATAGCCCTCAAGTTGAAGCAGCGTTTCCAGCGACTCCCTGATTTCCGCTTCGTCGTCAATGATCAGGATTCTGCCCGCGCTGGCTGGCGTGTTCTCCGGCGTACCTCGCCGCGAGATGGCCGTTACTTCGGACATGGCAACGTCAGACATTGATCGCCTTCCTGGTCGTCGTCGTTGTCGCTATCAGTGGAAAATCCAGGGTGAAAGTCGTGCCTTCTCCCGGACGGCTTTCCACGCGGATCTGGCCCGCGTGTTCCTGAATGATGCCGTAGGTAACCGAAAGTCCAAGCCCAGTGCCGCGATTCTGACCTTCCGCGGGCGAAGTCTTGGTCGTGAAAAATGGATCGTAGATGCGCTGAATGTTTTCCTGGGCAATCCCCGAGCCGGTGTCGGAAACGCGCACGCTGACGAACTCACCATTCAGCGTCGCCACGTTCAGCACTCCGCCTCCGCTCATCGCGTCCTTGGCATTCAGGAACAAATTCAGAAACACCTGCTGCAGGCGTCCGGCGTTGCCCGAAATCAACGGAAGCTTTTCGTTCAATTCGGTCTGCACCTGAATGCGACCCACCTTGAACTGGTGCTCCAGCAGGGCCAGCGTGTCGGTGATCACCTTGTTCAGACTGATTTCGGTTAATTCGGTGCCGGTAGTGCGCGAGAAGTTCAGCAGATTATTGACGATCTCCGAAGCGCGGAACGTCTGCTTGATGATCTTGTCGAGCACCGCCGCTTTCTGCGGGTCCGACTGCAACTGTTTCGCCAGCATTTGCGTGTAAGAAGAGATCACCGCCAAGGGAGTATTCACTTCGTGCGCCACGCCCGCCGCCATCAGTCCGATCGAAGATAGCTTGTCGGCCTGGGTGAGTTGGACCTCAAGATCGACCCTCTCCGTGATGTCGTCCATAATTACCAGCCGTCCCACCACGTTGAACTTTCGCGTGACCAGCGGCGCCATGGCAACGTTTACGATACGCGAATCGCCCGTAGGAGTTACCAGCCGGAACTTGTAAAGATTGCGGATCCCCGGATTCTGCCGCACCCGATAAAACTCCTCGACAAAAGCCGCCGGTAAGACTTCGCTCAACGATCGCCCGACCACCTGCCATCGCGGCTGGGCATACATCACTTCCATCTGCGAATTCCACGACTCGATGCGGTCCTGCAGATCCACCGCCATCACGCCCACATTGATGGATTCCACAATGTTCTCGTTGAAATCCTTGAGCCGTTCGTACTCGGCCACTTTCTGTTCGAGCGACGCATACAGCCGTCCGTTTTGAATCGCGATGCCGATATATCCCGCCAGCGCCTGCAGCAACTCCACATCTTCGCTGGAAAGGAAGTCGCCTTGCATCGTCTTTCCCAATCCGAGGAAGGCGACGGTTTTTTGCCGAGCCTGGCACGGAATGTAGTAATTCAGATCCAGACGCCCAATGGCTTCTTGCCCCGCGGCATCCTCGCGCGGCAACTGGTGTGTATTTTCAAAGAAAATATGCCCCGCAGCATCCTCGTCGATTCGCGGCTTTGCCAGAAATGCCAGATCGAGACCGGTCACGTGCGCGATCCCGAACGACTTCGACAGCTCAAAACGCGAAGAGTCGCTGTTGCCGAGAAAAATAGCGATCCGATCCACCAGCAGCGTGCGCGCCAGCCGATCGACCAGCGAGGAAAGCATCTTGTCGAGATCGGTTTCAGAACTTAGCTCGCGTCCAAACTCGATCAGCGTGCGCCGGTAGTCGTAGCCCGTGCGGAAGAAGAACTGATCAATCTTCTCCTGAATCCACTTTCGTACCGGATCGAACAGCAGCGCCGTGACCACCACCGCGATCATCAGCCCGTAAGGTCCCGAACTCGGCACCCGCGTGTGCACCAGTTCGGCAATCGCAGCCACGCCAGCAAAGTACACGCCCACGATCGCCGCCGCGGCCAGCGTATAAGCCATGCCGCGCTTGAAGATCAGATCCACGTCCATCAGCCGGTAGCGGAAAATGGCGTAGCCAAACGTAAGCGGCAGCAACCCCAGCGACAGCACTGACACCTTCATGGTGAGCGAAGGCATCACGCCCAGCACATACGGCCCAACATAAAACAACGTGAACGGGACGATGGCCAGAATCGTGCCGCGTGTGATCCACTTCAGTTGTTGCCGCAGTATGGGAGCGGTTGCCTTCTGGTAGTTGTTCCACAGAACCGCCGCTGCCGAAAAGAAGAAGACCGTCAGGTAAGCCCAATGCACCCGGTTCAGATTGAAGAGCAGCGAATTGCTGGCCTTCAGGAACTGAAGCGCCAGAACTTGAATGCTCAGCAGCACCGCTGCCGGCAGGTAGATCAGGGGAATCGACCAGCGATGCCTGCTGACGAACGCGCGCCGTTCCGGGAAAGTCAAAGCGAAGTGCAGAAACAGCGCCGGCTGCAACAACCACGCCACTTCATTCGCCCACAGAACGCACCAGTCAAAAGCGTTGAACTTCCCGGTGTAGTGCAGCGAGTAGAAAACGAACGATACCAGGCAGAAAATATAAAAGTGAGTCGAGCCCACTGCCGTCCAGCGCCGCAGCAGGACATAAAGCCCAATGCCCAGGTAAATGAGCGCAATCAGCCGCAGCCAATCGTTCATCGAGCGCTCGGCCGGAACCACCACGAGTTCCACATCCAGAGGAACCGAGCCCCGGATCAGCGAGTAGGTTGCCTTCGACCAGACGCCGGAATCATACAGCCGGTGGGTAACCGCCGCCGCCGTGCCCACACTGCGGCCGTTGATGCTGACGATCTCGTCCCCGCGCCGAATGCCCGCCCGCTCTGCCGGACCATTCGGCTCCAGTCGATCCGCCACCAGGTGGCCGTTCCGCTCCATCCACCAAACGCCATCGTCGGGGATCGCAATCTGGTGTTCGCTCTTGTAGTTGAAACCAGCGAACAAGACCGCCGCTACTGTCAGCAGAGCCAGCAGGATGGCGGCAAACCGAGCCTCAAATTCGCGGTTCATGGGCAGGAACGACTGCGCGTCGTGGCCAGACATTCGACGCCTTGCAGGCATCTGCAACTTCACTGCCACCCTCCAATTCAGCTCACCGCCAGTAAGTCGCTGCCATAGAGCAACTTCCACAATTATAGAGAGGATTTGGAAGAGCAGCTATGAATTTTGGAAGGTAGCTTCTGCTTTTCGGGATGCCATAGCTGCCTTCGATTCGGGTACGGTGCGTATCAGGGGTCCCGCTTTTTCGTATCAGGGCATCGCTTTAGCGATGCCACAAGTCCTTTGAATTGAGATGCCCCTTCAGGGGCCGGACGTCGGAAATGGAAATTGTTCAGGTGCCCACGCCGGTGATCGCAGGCGATGGGAAGAGGGTCTGGGTGCTGGGTAAGCATGAGGGAGCGAGCGGATCTGGTAGTGGGCTGGATTCTGTGGTGCAGCTAAGGTGACGTGCCCAAACCCTTTTTGGTTTTGAGGGGTCCGGGACCTTCCCCGTTTCCCGAACCCCTCACTTACTGGTCTCACCAACTCGCCTCGCTTAGACTCGCTTGGGAGCGGTGAGCAAATCCCGCAAGTGAGTGTGATATTGCGCCCGATTCCCGAAAACGTCCATGGAGCCAGTCTGAAGCCATCTGAATTGATCTGAAGAAATTTACCGTCGCCTGCTTGACACGCCCAGCCAAGCAGAACAGAATTCCTAACGCCAAATTTTAATCGCGGATTGCAGTTGTTCGCGTAGGGACGGGCGCCTTCGCCCGTCCATGCCGAGCGCAGCTCGGCACCCACCGCTGCAACTGGCCAAGGAGTTGAGCCGTGCCCGATAAGAAAGTCCGCTTCGACGACTTCGAACTCGACTACGGCCGCTTCACGCTCTCCCGCCGCGACCAGCCGGTCAAGCTCGAGGGCCTGCCCTTACAATTGCTGATGTTCATGGTTGAAAAACGCGGCCAACTGGTAACCCGCGAGCAGATCGCCGGCGAGTTGTGGAGCAAAGATGTTTTCGTCGACGTCGAGCAGGGCATCAACACCGCCATCCGCAAGATCCGCCGCGCCCTGGCCGACGACGTAGACGAACCCCAATATCTAAAAACCGTAGTCGGACGCGGCTATCGTTTTGTCGCCCCCACGCTAGAAGAAGCTGGCACCGCAGCGGCCGAGGGCTTGACGGTTTCCGCCGAAGAACTGGGACGAGCCATCATGACGGCAGCCGGCATTGACCCCGAGAACCCCAAGGGAACTCCCAAGCCGCCCGACCAATCCTAAGTCCTAACCTAAATAAGGGCGATCCCTCGAGACAGCCGGCAAGGATGCCGCGCTACCGAGCGTTACTGCGCCACCGAAAACGTGGTCCACGGATACGCATCCATATCCCGCAACAACCCTTGCTCCCAACCAAATTCCGGATGCTCCCGCAGATGCTCCTGCGCGTTGAAGTTCTTTCCACAAGCATGACCCGCCGCCGCCGCGAATGACATCTGGCTCACCATCGTGGCATCGGCAGCCTTATTCTGCACCGCGCCCGCATTCCCAAAAGGCGGCTGCCAAGGCTCCGAGCCCCGCGCCGAAAGGTCGATGTGCCCGTCGAGCGTGCGCTCGTCAGCTTCTTCCTTCTTCGAGAACGTGTCGTAATGATCCGCCAGAAAACGCTCGGCGGCAGCCAAGTCAATCCTGCCTTTGTACTCGGCCATCAACTGTTCCCACCGCATATGCCGCGCATTCGCGCTGTTGCTCATATCTTTAGTGTCGAAATCCGTCTCTTCGCGGATGAGCTTCTCGTTAACCGGAAAGTTCGAGCCGACGAAGTATCCGTCTTTCTTCCGTTCCAGCGTCACGTTCTTAAGTCCCAGTTCGAGGCTCGCGATTTCGTTGTTCTTCGCATCCGCCACCAGCCAGTTATTGGCGTACCCCCCGTTGTTGCCGTCTTTCATGATGCGGGCAAAGTCATCGATCGATTTGGAATACTGCGCCGCCTT
>JBEKED010000175.1:0-8625 GCA_050014035.1 Terriglobales bacterium | reverse complement strand
CTGGAGATCTCGAGCTTCAAGTGCGGACACGATGCGCCGATTTATGGCGTGATTGAAGGGATCATCGAGCAGTCGGGCACTCCTTATTTCTGCTTCAAGGATCTGGACGAGAACAAGCCCACGGGCTCGATCAGGATTCGGGTTGAGACCATCGATTATTTCCTGCGGCGGTATCGCGAGGAAGTCATCCGGAAGCGCAAGGCGGTCGAGGAAATCGAGGCGCAACTGGCGGAATACGAAAATCAGCTTCGTGCGCAGATGGAGCCAGAGGCACGGGAAGTTGCGGCCGATTGATCTTAGAGCACGCTGTTTTAGAGCATGAGGGAGTGGCGCGGTCTCGCCGCTCCCGTCTTTGTTTCACACTTCTTCCTTTTACATTTCTCGCTTTTACAATTCGCGAAGTAATGTGACGACACAGAAACGAAGTGGCTTGGCGCGAGCGCTTTCTAAAATAGGCTATTGCTCGCGGTCCCAGGCTTCTATCTTGATTCGCGCCGGGCGTGTTGCTCTGAATGGACGCGTCGTCCGGGAACCGGAAAGCCCGGTGCGAATTCCTCAGGACCGGATTGAGGTTGACGGTTTGCCGCTCGGCCGAGCACCGGCGATCTATCTTGTCATGAATAAACCGCGGGGCGTGGTGACTACCGCGTCCGATGAGAAAGGGCGCGCTACGGTTTACGACCTGCTGGAGCCGGGGCTGCCTTGGGTCGGTCCGGTGGGGCGATTGGATAAGGCTAGCGAAGGGTTGCTGCTGTTGACTAATGATTCGGAGTGGGCGGCTCGGATCACCTCGCCGGCTAGTCATTTGGATAAGAAATATCACGTGCAGTTGGACTGCGTGGCGGATGCCGATCTGCTGGCGAAACTCACTCGCGGGTGCGCGGTTGGGGACGGAGCTGCGGAATATCTGCGGGCAAAGGGAGCGCGGCTTTTGCGACACGGGAATAAGAATTGCTGGCTGGAGATTACTTTGGATGAAGGCAAGAACCGGCAGATTCGGCGTCTGCTCGAGGCGCTGGAGGTTCGCGTTTTGCGGCTGGTGCGGGTTTCGATTGGGCCGACTGCATTGGGCGACTTGACGAAGGGATCGACGCGACGGCTGACGGCGGAGGAGAAGCGGGACATCGATCGGGCGCTGGGCGCGTGAGAGTAGCCGGCATGGGCCGTCCAATCGGGCGAAATCCCGACCCGCGGCTGCCAGGATGAGGCGACGGAACCCCGGGCGAGCTTTGCTCGCCTGGACGGACGAATGCGTCCGTCCCTACGCGAGCATTGCTGAACGACAAATCTTAAAGCGTGCCCTGTTTTTCGACGTAGTCCTGGGCTTGACGCAGCACTTTGCGCTCGTTGCTGTAGGCTAATTGTTTGGCTGCTTCGGCTAACGGAATCCAGCGCGCTTGCTTGACTTCGATTCGCATGTCGGAGGTTAGGTCGTCGATTTCTCCGGAGACATAGCGCATCAGATAGAAACTTACGATTTTGAAAACGCGTTCGCCATCGCCCCAGGTGCGGACGTAGACATACTTGTTGTCCGCGAGCTTGGTGACTGGTTCGGCGGTGACGCCGGTCTCTTCGAGGACCTCACGGATGGCTGCTGCTTGCGGTTTTTCGCCGGGATCGACCAAGCCTTTGGGTAGGGCTAACACGGCTCTGGTGCGCTTGCGCGGCGCCTTGGACGGCTTCTTCTCTTCTTTTTTCGGGTCGTTCTTCAGCGGGTCATTTTTTTTGGGTTCACTTTTCTGTGGTTCGATCAGAGCTACTTGCCAGACTCCTGACATCTGCCTTAGCACGACGCCACCTGCTGAAATTTCCCTGGGCATAACCTACCTTATCGCGAATCTGACAGGTCGTCGCGGCGGCAGCTGCCGAGCTGCGCTCGGCTTGGACGGACGAATGCGTCCGTCCCTACGTGAACAAAACCTTATCAGGAATTCTCCAGCTTGCTCGTCTCTTGCTGGATTCGTTGCCAGGCTTGCTCTACGTGGCGCGCTTGCGTGTTGGTTTGGCCTACGCAGAATCGGAGCGTCAGTTTGCCATCTAGCTTGGTGTGAGTCAGGTAGAGATCGCCGCTGGCGTTCAGGCGGTCCATCAAGTGCTGATTGGCTTGATCTTGACTCGTACGGTCTGCGCCTCGGAGGCGGAAACACACGAGGTTGAGATGGGCTGGCGCGGCTAGTTCGAAGCGCTCATCATTGCGCACCCAGGCCGCGAATTGCTGGGCGAGGCGCACGTGCTCGCGAATGTGATGTTGCAGGCCTTCGATTCCGTAATGGCGAATCACGAACCACAGCTTGAGTGAACGAAAACGGCGGCCTAGCTGGATGTGCCAGTCGCGATAGTCGATGACGGCGCCGGATTCCGTAGCCTGGTTGCGCAGGTACTCGGGCAGGATGGAGAGCGTTTCGATGAGGTGCTTGCGATCGGCAACGTAGAAGACGTTGCAATCGAAATTGGTGAACATCCATTTGTGGGGGTTGAAGGTGTAGCTGTCGGCGAATTCCACGCCATCGTGGATGAAGCGGAACTCGGGACAGAGTGCGGCGGTTCCGCTCATGGCGGAGTCTACGTGCAGCCAGAGATTATGGTCGCGGCAGATGCGGGCAATTTCGCGAATGGGATCGATGGCGTTGGAGGACGTTGTTCCTACGGTCGCGCAGACGAAGGTGGGCATGAGACCGGCTTTGAGATCTTGCGTTACTTGGTCTGCCAGCGCTTCGGGGCGCATGGCGAAATCCTGGTCGACTTCGATGTGGCGCAGGTTGTCGGAGCCCATGCCGGCGATCTTCATCGCTTTTTCTATGGAGGAATGGGTTTGGGTGGAGCAGTAGGCGATTAGGCGTCCATCGCAACCTTTGCGATTGCTGGCGAATTTCGTGGTGCGCTCGCGCGCGGCGAGCAGAGCGCAGAGCGAGGCGCTGGACGCAGTGTCTTGAATCACGCCGCCTCCGGCGCTGCTGGTCGAAAGAAATTTCTCTGGCAGGCCGAGCATGGGAACGAGCCAATCTAGTACCTGCGTTTCTAGTTCGGTGCATGCGGGACTTGTCGACCAGAGCATGCCTTGGACGCCAAGTCCGGAGGAAACCAGATCGCCTAGAATCGCCGGGCCGGAGGCGTTCGCCGGGAAGTAGGCGTAGAAGTTGGGCGACTGCCAGTGCGTGATGCCGGGAAGGATGATGCGCTCGAGGTCGCCTAGAATCTGGTCGAAGGCCTCGCCGTGCTCGGGTGCGGTGGACGGCAGCTTGGCGCGGATTTCTCCCGGCTGCACGCGGGACAGGACGGGAAAAGTTTCGATGCGGGAATGGTAATCGGCGATCCAGTCCACGACAGCGTGGCCCTGGCGGCGGAACTCCTCGGGGGACATGTGGAAAGATTTTGAGTCGGACATTGGAATTTGTAATTTGTGATTTGTAATCTGGTAATTTGAAACCGAATGCACCTAAATTACAAATCACAAATCACCAATTACAAATGCCCGTAATAAACTTTTGTGTTGTATTCGAATTCTACTTGGCCATCTGCGGCGTGGGCGCGAAAGATTCTTTGGAGTTCCTGCATCATCGGCTGGTAGTTGGGCTGACCTTCTAGCGGCGCGTAGGAAGAAGACAACAGGCGTCCGGCGGTACCTTCGTAGTCAAACTGCTGGCGCAGATCGAAGGCGCGCTCTTCGCACCGCGCGGGGACGAAAAATTCGTGGATGATGGCGGTTGTACGCTCGTGGCGCACTTCTTTGTAGTCGGTGCCGTAGGTCAGCAGTAGTTGCTCGTAATCGCGCAGGAAGGGCGTGGTTGCGGTGCGGCGCTCATTCCAGATGAGGACGCACCAACCATCAGGCTTCAGGATGCGGACGAATTCGGCTCGGGCTCGGGGCAGATCGAACCAGTGCGCGGCCTGGGCGGCGGTAACGAAATCGACGGAGGCGGAGCGCAGCGTCGTGTCCTCGGCGGTTCCGGCAACCGACACCAGCCTGGGATAGGATTTGAGCTGTTGCACGCCCGCTTCACGCATTTCGAGGTTGGGCTCGACGGCGAAAACGGAATTGCCATTTTCCAAGAGAAGGCGAGTGAAAACGCCGGTGCCGGAAGCGATGTCGGCGACGATGTGACTGGGGCGCAATCCGCAATCGGCGCGGAGCAGGTCGAGAACTTCAGGCGGATATCCGGGGCGATAGCGGACGTAATTCTCCACCCGATCGGAAAAACGAGCTGTTGGCGACTTAGTCATCGCTCTTTAGTGTAACGCGTCCCTCTGCCGGGTCGCCCGGCGCGGTACAATCTTGAGTTTGTGCTCGAGGCTTTGCGCTGGGCATTAGGTTGAGAGAGTGCGTGATTTCTACGAGGGGCTTCATGAGATTTTTTTCGAGCGCAGTTCTATTGTTCGTGCTGATCGGAGCGCACCTGCAGGCGTTTGATGAGGGCGGCAAAGGCCGGACTGGCAAAGAGAAGGAGCGCGCCGACAACTGGTCGATCAGCGGGTTCCACGATGTGGCGAGCGAGCGCGAAGTAGAAAAGAAGTTTATGGCTGTGCCCGACCCCAAGCTGGCGGAAGAACATCTGCGTATTCTGACGCAAGCGCCGCACATTGCCGGGTCTCCCGAGGACAAGGCGACGGCGGAGTACGTGGCGAAGAAGTTTCGCGAGGCCGGACTGGACACCGAAATTGTCGAATACAAAGTGTGGTTTAACTATCCGGCGGAGATTCGTGTGGACATGACTGCGCCTGCGGGAGTGGAGATGCACGGGCCGCGGCGCGAGCATGTGGAGGACGATCCGGGCCAGGACGATCCGCGAGTTGTGACTCCTTACAACGGCATGTCGCCTTCGGGGGACGCGGAGGCGGAAGTTGTTTACGCGAACTACGGGTCGCCGGCGGACTTTGAAAGGTTGAAGCAGATGAACGTGGATGTGCGCGGAAAAATCGTGATTGTTCGTTATGGTGAGAATTTTCGCGGTGTGAAGGTGTTCGTGGCGCAGGAGCGCGGGGCGGCGGGAGTGATTATTTATTCCGATCCGAAAGACGATGGCTACTATCGCGGCGATGCCTATCCGAAGGGGCCGTGGCGTCCGGCTAGCGGAGCGCAGCGTGGGTCGGTGGGATTCATGTTCCAGTTTCCCGGCGATCCGACAACGCCGGGAGTGGCTTCCACTCCCACTTTGCCGGATTCGAAGCGCGTGTCTCCGGCGGAATCGGAGCAACTGCCTAAGATTCCCGTGACTCCGCTGTGTTATGCCGATGCCTCGCCGATTCTTGAGCACCTTGGTGGGCAGGATTCGCCGCGCGAGTGGCAGGGCGCGCTGCCGTTTACTTATCACGTGGGACCGGGGCCCGCGAAAGTGAAAATGCACCTCAAGCAGGACTATCAGTTCCGCACGATTTGGGATGTGATTGGCAAGATTCGCGGAGCGTCCTCGCCGGACGAGTGGGTGGTGGCGGGCAATCATCGCGACGCCTGGGTGTATGGAGCGGTGGATCCGAACAGCGGCACAGCGGCGATGCTGGAAGCGGTGCACGGGCTGGGCGAGTTGCTGAAATCGGGATGGAAGCCGAAGCGCACGATTGTGATTGGAAGCTGGGACGCGGAAGAAGAAGGCCTGATCGGGTCGACGGAGTGGGGCGAAGATCACACGCAGGAACTCGGGAACGCGGCCGCGTATTTCAACATGGACGTGGCCGTGTCGGGGAAGAAGTTCGGAGCGTCGGGGGTTCCGAGTTTGAAGGAATTTATTCGCGAGATCGCAAAGACGGTGCCTTCTCCGCAGGGCGGAACCGTGTACGAGGCATGGAAGAAATCGAGTGCGCCGAACGCGGAGGGTAACCGCTCTCAGGAAACCAGCTATCACCCGAACGCCGCGCAGAATGATGTGCCGGTGGGCGATCTCGGCAGTGGTTCGGACTACACGGTGTTTCTGCAGCATCTTGGAGTGCCTTCCACCGATATCACTTCGAACGGCGATTATGGCGTGTATCACTCGACGTTCGATGATTTCACGTGGTTCAAGAAATTCGGCGATCCCAACTTCCTTTACGAGCAGGAGATGGCTCGCATTTATGGGTTGGAAGTGTTGCGCATGTCGAGCGCCGACGTGCTTCCTTACGATTACGAGAATTACGGGAAGGAAATTCTGGTTTACCTTGATGCCGCGAAGAACAAAAGCAAGGAACGCTTCGGAGACAAGGGACCGGATTTTTCCGCGGCTTTCGAGGGCGCGCGTCATTTGCGGGAAGCGGGCGCGAAAATCCTGCAGAAACAACGTAGAGTGCCGGGAGCGCCGGAACTCCTCAATGCGAAGCTTCGCGAGGCCGAGCGGGCGCTGCTGATTCCGGAGGGACTACCGAATCGTCCGTGGTTTCACCATGCCATTTTTGCCCCGGGACAGTACACGGGATATGCGGCGGTTGTGATTCCCGGGGTGAACGAGGCGATTGAGCGAGGGGATCGGCAGCGGACCGAACAGCAGATTGCAGCACTGGCGGCGGCTTTGAACCGGGCTGTTGTTGTTTTGGAACAATACCGCTAGCAGCCATGTGAAATTCCAGCGCCCTAACCCAGCGCCAAAAGGCGCATTCCTAATTCTGCACTTTTTTGGGCTGCACTTGCGGTATGCCTAAAGGCATACCCTGATACGGCCCTGCGGCGGCTAAACAGTTTGCCTCTCCGCCGCGAACAAGATGGTGCAAGCTCCGTCTCTACGGTGTATAGCCTGCTCCGCGCAACACTTTTCCGGGCAACGCCCCGGTCATCTTTCCGTCTTCAATCACGGGCACGCCATTGACGAGCACAAAGTCCATGCCTTCCGACAAGCGATTCGGATCGTCGAAAGTTGCCAGGTCATGCACCGTCTCCGGATCGAACACGACTACATCAGCCCACATTCCCAGCTTCAGGACTCCGCGATCGGTGAGCCGCATGCGCTGGGCGGGCAGCGCCGAGAATTTCCGAATGGCCTCCGGCAGCGTCAACTTCTTTTCTTCTCGAACATACTTGCGCAAGATGCGCGGAAACGTTCCGTAGGCGCGCGGGTGCGGATGCTCCGCGCCCAGAATCCCCTCGGGCGAGGTGCCGGGAGAATCGTTGTCAATCGAAACCCAAGGCTGCTCAAGGGCCAGCGCCACATCGGGCTCTGACATGCCGAATACTGCGACCTCGGTGAAGGCTTTATCTGCAATGAGGAAATCGAGGAGCGCATCCATCGGGTCTTTGTTCCAGGCCTTGGCAACGTCCGTGATGCGCTTTCCCTGAAACTTTTTCAGCTCGGGATTTTGGACTACCCCGATCATGACATCCTCAGGACCTCCAATTTCCTGCCACTCGTTGTCCCAGTCTTTTGACGGCGTCTCCATATCCTTGCGAATGCGGGCGCGAGCGGCGGGGTCTTTGAGCCGCTCAATTAATTTGGCGTCGCCGCCGTCGTGCGCCCACGCCGGAACGAAGGCCGACATGGTGTTGAACCAGGCAGTGTAGGCATAGGTGTTGGCCGAGACGTCGACGCCCTCGGCTCGCGCCTGGTTGACCCGCGCGATGGACTCCGGCATGTGTCCCCAGTTAGCTTTGCCAGCCACTTTGAAATGCCAAATCTCAACTGGAATGTGCGCCTCGCGTCCGATGCGAACTGCTTCGTCGATGGCTTCGAGAACACTGCTGCCTTCGTTGCGCATGTGGGTCGCGTAGATTCCGCCAAAGTTCGAGGCTTCCGAAGCAAGCGCAATAATCTCTTCGGTCTTCGCATAAGGCGCGGGCGCGTACTCAAGCGCCGTGGATACGCCAACGGCGCCGTCGCGCATGGCCTCGCGCACCAGGGTTCTCATCTGTTCGAGTTGCGCGGGCGTGGGCTGCACGTCGGCGTCGCCCAATACCATGCGCCGCACCTGCGTAGCACCCACGTAGCTGGCGAGATTGATGCCCATGCCTTGCTTTTCCAGGCGCGCGAAATATTGCCGGAACGTCCGCCAGTCCGGATTGATCTTGTAGTGTTCGTACTCAGCACGATCGGCCGCGAGGATCGCATCGTTCACGGGCGCAGCCGATCCGCCCTCGCCGGTAATCTCGGTCGTGATGCCCTGATAGATCTTCGAAGGCAAGCGAGGATCGACGAGGATGGTCGTATCCGACTGTCCCAGCATGTCGATAAAGCCGGGAGCCACGACTTTGCCCTTAGCGTCAATGGTGCGCTTGCGAGCGGCGGCAGAAAGATTGCCAATGGCGGCGATGCGACCGTCGCGGATCCCGATATCGCCTGAGTACCACGGCGAACCGGTCCCGTCGATGATATGCCCGTTGGTGATGACAAGGTCGAAGGACAAGTCGGCGGCGAATGCAAAGGTGGAGACAATCAGCAAAAGCGACAGCGTGATGCGGCAAGTTAAGTTCATCGATTTCTTTCCAATCGATTAGTAGCGTTCCAGTTCATTTGGCGGGAGGGTGCAATGAGGTGCGTCCAGCCATCGTGCCAAGAATAATCCAGACTACAAGCGCGAGCCACTCCCAACCGGAAAAGTGTCCCGGCACCAGCGGCACGAGCTTCATCAATATCATCGCCAGTCCTACCAGTGCACCAAGCAATGCGATCAGGCGATCTGCGATTCGGAGGCTCATCCGATCTTTCATCTGAGCTCTCATCTGAAGATAAG